>JAJYDQ010000147.1 GCA_021777225.1 Deltaproteobacteria bacterium | reverse complement strand
GTATTAAAGACAATGATAAAGATCAAATCTCCAAGAAATGGGCCGAACTCACGTGGAGCTTTTTGGAGTCCTGTAATGTTCTTCATTTCCGTGGATTTTCAAGTATCGCAGATTGTTCTATAGGGCCGAAATGCGCTCAGAAGTACATATTCTGGTTTGGTTCACTAGATTGGAGCCACTTGGACTTGCCGAGCGAATCTTTTGCTTCTCGCTGTCCGAAGCATACCTTTTTTTATCCTAAAACCTAATCATCCGTAAGGAGAACCGCAATGGAAGCCGTGAATGGGAAAGATATTGTCTGCTGTTTCAATACGGTAAACCAGATTTGGGAAGAGATCGAGTTAATGGCTGACAGACTCACCACCCTACTCAGAAGAAGAATCGCGGATAGCGATCTGCATGTCGATGAAAACGACGAAGCCGATTATGAGGTGTTCGACGACGACCACAGTAACGTTTTTATCGGCATGATCAAGACGGTTGCGGTTAAGAGCAGCAGAAAGAAGCGAAAGCCGGATTTGTTCTTTGGGTTTCAGGTTTCACTAGCAGGCAAGCTTATCAGCATACCAGGAAACGAAGAACCAATTCTCTATATGATAAAGTCTTCAGAGAAGTTTGATTTCAGTAAGGGATGGATAGAATTTCCTTTATGTGAGCAGGATGGGGACGATATAAATTTTAGCGTGGAAAATAATATCGTCTTACAATGGGATGGCTGTCTCGCTTTCGGTGTAAAAATGCTGTCTCTTAAAAGCGATTATGATCTAATCAATCTTTGCGTAGATCCACTTATATCCCTGCATGTCGGCAAAAGCGTCGCAGAGGTATTCGGAGAAAACCCAGACGATAGTATCGTAAGATTCCCGCCTCAAGAAAAGTTGATAGTAACCAACTAATCGTTTGCAGTGTGCTAATCTGGGAAAGCACATAAATGTTTTCCTGGCTCTTTATTCCACGAGCAGAACGATCCGCCAATACGTCGACGAGGCATTGTTGAGTTCATGCCCAATGTCCGCTTACAGTCTGCTGCCGACCATCAGGGCTCAACGGCGGCAGGGCAGCGGTAGCGGCCATTGATTGCTTGATCTAAAAATAATAATGAAGCAGGTTATTTAATAAGATAATGCATTCACGACATTCACTAGCTATTTTTCTTAGCGACATGCATTGGCAAATTGGATTATTGATTCTGGTTCTTCGCTGTATTGAGTGGGTAGGATGAAGACCGCAGACCCGATTTTGGAACCGCGCCAATCTCTGGTCCAACGCTATCAGCGTCAATCATACCACAACTTCCAAGTAAAGCATTGGCGCGGAATGCCTTGTTTACAACGGAAATAACTCGATTTTACAAGGGGGTGCCTGTGCCAGGGCTACGGCAAACTTGCTTCTATCTGCTTGATTGGTTTAGTATATCCCTGTATTTTGTTGTTATGTCGGGTGGTCGCTATAGAATCTTCCATGTATTCATCAGGTTGAAGCGAATCCGAAGCGGCTTGGAACATTAAGAATCAAAGAGTTATAGAAGACTTTGGCGGAGCCCTGGTGCCTGTGCTGATCTACGTCATCTGTCCAGTCATGGACGCTGGCCCATGGAAGTCTCGATGTGTGCATTGTATCAGATGAATAGATCAGTGCTTCCCTAGGGTGTCATATATATTCATTTGAGTATTCTGTCTTCAGATAGCTTCGATCCGAAATAAACACCTCAAAGGCAGAGATTACCAAGTCGACTACTTGCTGCATTTCTTGAGTTTTTTGACGAAGAACATTCGATCTGTGACTCTCGCCGACGTTCGCAGGCTTTTCGCGACCATGGGCCACCGCATTTCTTTTCTCAACAATTTCATCTATGGTAAGGCGCACTCTGGGTTCGAAATTAATGGGGGCAATGCCAAAACACGCAAGCGTTTCTTGTATTGTCTTGTGCCAAACGTTCTGAAGGCTTGTGGCCAACAGGGTGTTGGTTATCACGAATGACTCATCTGAGTCAATTGCGCGAAACACATCAATTGATTTTGCGATGTACCCTTTATATCCAGAGCCTTTGAATGCCTGCATCTTGTGATTTAGAGATATGGTGTTGAACGGTGTTGCGTAATGCCTGTTGATGACATTTTTGGTGCCAATCAGGATTAATGTTTGCTCTACTACTTCGTTTATGGTTTTCTCAAATGCAGCGTACAAGTGAACGTAATACAAACCCCTGAGGATCTTGGCCTGGATTGGGGTTTCCTCTTGGGGGTTCCTGGGCTCGAGTGACTCAATGTATGCCAAGTTTACAAAAACCTCAGAAAATCGTCCTCGAGAATTTCTTTTAACAACTTCAAATAGCATTTTTCAGGCTGCCTTCAACCAAGGCGATTCTGTCAAGGACCATTTTCTTGTTATTGGTTGCGCCGGTGGTCAGTTGCTTAAGCGACTGATTGTTAAGTAAGTCTTCCACAGTCTCCAACCGAAGTTGCTCGCCACTCTCAAGGGCTAAGGCGCAACCCACCGAAATGGCTTCATAAAGCACAATAGGAGTAATGTTTTTGCGCGTTCCTCGAACGATGCCATCAGGTAAGTGATCTCGTAGCGTATTGAATGTATCGTGAAATATCTTCTTCAGGTGTGCTTTATTCTTCAGGGACTTGGTTTTCCTTTCCATGTATTTGTTTAGAAAATCAGTCACGCTGTGAATGAAATTCTCTCTATCTTCGTAGTAGGCGAAGAACCTAAGTACAAGCTCTTCATAACTCCCATTTCGTTCTGCTGACTCGGTCATTTTGACCATTAAGCGGAATGATTTATCGAGCGCGAGTTCTTTGATAAAGTTATTAAAATCACCAATATATATGCAGTTTCTAATCTCTTGCTCGTGGAGCGTGATTCCGCCCTTGTTCAGCCTTTCGAATAAGTCATAGCGAACATTGAAATCGCTTCTATCGTTCAAAACCGTAACCCTTAATGGTCTGGTTTGAAGCATGATTTGCATCGACCTTGGTAGATTTTTGTACTCAACGCCGTTCATTGCATCGAGTTTTTCCAGGCCAGCCAATTTCAAGTGCGTGTGTTTTATATTTACCTTACTCAGTAGCGTTTGGTCACCAATAAAATTCAGAATGGTGGTTAACCTCTGGACCCCATCAATTACCGCCCACGACGAGTCGGGGTTGGTTGCCATAAATAGGCTTGGTATTGGTATGCCAAGCAACAGCGATTCAATCAGGGAAGATTGACGGGTTACATCCCACTTGAAATGGCGCTGATATTCTGGGGCGATGTCGATCATCCCCTCCAGAATCATGTCGTACATTTGTTTTACAGTGATATCGTAACTATCAAATGCAACAGATCGTCGATTCGCATCTATTTGCTCTTGTATTTTTGTGATATTCATGTTGTTTAATTTTTTACCTTATGGTACGATAAAAACTTCAGGGAAATTCTAAACGTTCATTCGACTGCACTAACAGTGCAGCCTAACATTCTAAGCTGCAGTAAACATCCCATACGACCGCCCGTCACCAATGATTGTTACTGGCCTATATTAGCCATCCCTTGTCAGCACGGAAAGGTCCACTGCATTGCCGGCACTCGTAGCCGAAGGGCGAACAACGGCAACGGGCGGATGATGTCATTTGCTTGCCGCAAGTGAATGACTGCAATCAGTCTGATACCGCCCTTTCCGGCATCGGTGCGAGAATGACCCTCTACCTCGCCTCACATGGGAGATTGTGTCATGCAAGCCAAGGACTATTCAACCTATTCCTCCTCCGCACCCTGGAACAAGGGCAAGATCGTCGGCCAAAAACGCCCCTTCAAGCTGCAAGAGGTCTGGGCCATCCGCATCCGCCTGCAACTGGCGTCACGGGTCCGAGACCTCGCACTTTTTGACCTGGCGATCG
>JAJYDQ010000078.1 GCA_021777225.1 Deltaproteobacteria bacterium | reverse complement strand
GGATGTTATGCCGCACCCTGGGACGGCGCAGGAGGTGGTAGAACTCGTTCGTGATTTTGCAGAGAGTCTAGGTCAAATCGTGATAATGCTCAGGACTGAAAACAGCGGCTATGTTTTTAATACGATGCTGTCTTCCCTTCTAAATTCAGCTCTGGCGCTAGTAGCTAACGGCGTCACGTCAATCGAAGATGTGGATCGTTCGTGGATGGGAGTAATGGGAATGAGTATAGGACCTTTCGGGATAATGGATCAGATCGGGCTGTCAACCGTATGGACGGTTACCGAATACCATGCAAGCCAAACCGGTGATCTTCAGACTCAGGAGAACGCTGCTTTTGTGAAACAATATGTGGACAGAGGCGCACTGGGTTTCAAAAACATGCGGGGATTTTATTCGTATCCCAATCCAGCATATTCATCGCCAGACTTCATTTCAGGGCGAAAACAAAAGGTAAATTCGATTGAATCTTGAGAATGGAGTTAAGACAAAGACCTAGGAGATCAAAATGGGTGTTCCAGCGCCAACTGAGTTATTGTTGATTCTCGCAATCGTGCTCCTGGTTTTCGGGTCAAAGCGAATTCCGGAAATCATGAGTGGATTTGGACAGGGAATTAAGGAGTTTAAAAAAAATCTTGAGTCGGATGAGCCGCCAAAACCGGTTCAGCATGCGGAAACAAATCAGCAGTCATCGTCTCAAGAAAATATGAACGTGCAACCAACCGACAAACAGCATTAGATTCGATAGCGAGCAAAGTTGACATTTGCTAATCAAATAAACTTGGTCTGCATAATGTATCTCGAAATCCTTCATCTGGCCGAAGGGAACCGAATGTCGTGAGTGAATTTGTCCAGGGTTGGATTACTGCTTACGGATATGCCGCTTTGTTTGGCATACTGATGTTTGGCATTGTCGGAGTTCCTTTTCCCGACGATTTGACGCTTGCATTTTCCGGGTATCTGGTGTCGGTGGGTTATCTCAATGCCTATTTTACCCTAATTTCAGCTTTCCTGGGGAGTGTATGCGGAATCACCGTCAGTTATGGACTGGGACATTTTCTTGGAACGTCAGTTTTTGAAAAATATGGCCGAATCCTTCATGTAAATCCTGAGAAATTGAAAACACTACATGACTGGTATGGGCGATTTGGAAAGTGGAGCTTGCTCGTAGGATATTTTGTCGCTGGAGTAAGACACTTTAACGCCTTATTTGCAGGGGCCGCAAAACTTCAATTTTCGGTATTCGCGTTGTTTGCATATTCAGGGGCTTTTTTATGGTCTTTAACATTGATTTCAACAGGATACGTCTTGGGCAAGGAATGGGTGCGAATATCAGAATATACCGGTACTAAAACATTGATAGCTGCTGTGGTCATGTCATTGATAGTGGCATTGCATGTTTTCAGGAAGAAACGATCGAATTCATGATCATTTGAATTTGAGAAATAAACTCATGTTTGAATCAGAACAGTCATCTTTGGCGGAAGCGAATTCGTCGCGTCGGAACTTCGGCTAATTGTAACCTCAGCATTTTGGGGTCCCGACGCGAACACATGTGTGACGGACACTTATCATTGGCGAGATGCACGGATATCCGTCTCAATAGAGTCAACTTCGAACATGGACCTTGGCCCTAATCGCTGAAAAATGAAGCAGTTGGGCTGACGTTTACCTTAATTTCTCTTACTCCGGATATTTTGCTCGCTTTAGCTTTTAACTCTTCGCCAAGCGGCTCAGCAATTGCGGGTCCAGCTTTAGTATCTATATAAACGACCCCATCTTCTGCGCAAACCTGGACATTTGGGCAACTGTTCACTAATTCAGCCTTTACACGGGCGGCCAGGACCAAATCGTCCAGAGATTTCTGTGACTTCGGGGTTGTTTTGAATTGTTGCGATCCAACAGTGTTGCAAATGATGTCTACAGCATTATCAACCGTCAACTTGTGGATGTGAATCACCAAGTCATATAGGCTCGGGTCCCACGTATCTATTCCAAATATTCTTATGCCCCATTGTCTACGCTCGTGATCATCCTTTTTCAGGATGTAACGAGCTTCATCAGCAGAAATCTTCTCACGCTCCATTTCCAGACGGACGCGATCTTCCATGTCGGACATTATCCGAATCTTCAAAACATGGCTTATGCCTTTCAAGAAATAATGGCCTGCTAATCCATGGTAAACGACATTATCTTTTTGCACGTGCTCCAGAAATACAGACTCCAGGAAGGTCAAATACTTTTCTTTTCCATACGTGAATCTCTCCAGGACAGACGGAGCATCGTGAAGCGCTCTGACAAGCTTGATTTCAGGTATGTTGAAATGTTCGGAAGTATCTAATAGGACCTCCCGTGCGATACATTCGTATCCGAGCCTTTGCGCTACCTTTTCAGCAACCTCTTTGCCCTTACTGTAAGACCCTCGGCTTATCGTAACTATCGACATGATTGAACTCCTTTCCGTAAGAATAACCTCTATAACAAAAATGTAACTGACCCCTCATAGCCTTATACACTCTTTGAAATTTGCAGAGAAGCGCAATAATAGCTTGTGGAAAAAATCAATATTTTCTAGGGTAATTATCCGACTAATTTACAATAACCAGGGTTTCGCGTACGCTAAGCCCCGACCTACAAATTGATGGAAAAAACAGCAAAATCTTTATCTGAAGTATATCGAACCGTAGTAATTCCAAATCGCGCAACCCTCGTGAAACGGATGTTCGCCTTCTTTGGCCCGGCCTATCTTATAAGTGTCGGGTATATGGACCCGGGTAACTGGGCAACCGATCTGGAAGGTGGCTCTCGCTTCGGCTACAAGCTTATATGGGTCCTGTTGATGTCGAACGCTATGGCGGTTATCCTCCAGGTTTTATCAGCTCGACTTGGAATCGTCACAGGCAGGGACCTCGCTCAGGCCTGTAGAGACAACTTTCCGCGATCTGTTACATACATGCTTTGGATTCTAGCCGAGATCGCAATTGTGGCCTGCGATCTGGCTGAAGTTTTGGGTACTGTAATTGGCTTAAATCTATTACTAAAGATCCCTCTTATGTGGGGAGTTTGCATAGCGGCGCTTGATACCTTTGTATTTCTTGCCATCCAAAATTTTGGAGTTCGAAGATTCGAGTCGGTGATAATGTTCTTGATCGCCGCGATTGGGCTATGTTTCATTTTCGAGATAGTCAAATCAAATCCGGATTGGTCAGAAGTTATAACTGGTTTTGTGCCCAGGCTTCCCGACGGGGCGCTTTACGTGGCGATCGGCATAATTGGGGCTACTGTGATGCCCCATAACCTTTATTTGCATTCGGCCCTGGTTCAAAGCAGGGCCTATGATCCATCTGAAGAGGGCAAACGTCAGGCCTGTCGGTTCAACTTTCTTGATACCGCTCTAGCGCTCAATTTCGCTTTCATAGTCAATGCGGCGATTCTAATCGTCGCTGCGGCGACTTTCTTTAAACACGGAGTAATCGTCACCGAACTACAACAGGCTCACAACATGCTGTCGCCGTTATTGGGCAGTGCTTTGGCGGGAATAGTGTTCGCATTTGCTCTGGTGTGCGCTGGTCAGGCGTCCACAATTACCGGCACATTGGCAGGACAAATCGTGATGGAGGGCTTCCTGCGTTTCAAGATCCGCCCCGTGTTACGAAGATTCATCACCAGGATCCTCGCTGTTGGCCCAGCTGCCTTTACAATCGCTGTGACGGGTGAACAGGGAACGTATAGTCTTCTCATCCTGAGCCAGGTCATCCTTAGCCTTCAGCTTCCATTTGCAGTAATTCCCCTAATTCACTTCACGAGTGATCGATCCACCATGGGTGAGTTCACAAACAACAAGCCCACAAAATTTCTAGCCTGGATTGTAGCGATTATTATAGTTTGTTTAAACGCTAAATTGATTATCGATCAGATTCGTGACTGGGCCGTCTCTGTCAGTGAGCCAATGTTGATCTACGGTACGGTTGTGCCGATATGCGTCGCTCTGCTGATACTTCTGCTCTATATTTCAATCAAACCGTTTATTCACTTGCCACCCAAAGAGACTATTCCCGCATGGAGAAAACTGAGTCATTTTATAAGAGCGGACGAAGATCGTCTGGATCTCGAAACCCCAAGTTACAAAAAGATTGGGGTAGCCCTGGCTTTCACTGACGATGATAGAAAGGTGTTAAGCCACGCATTGCCTTTAGCTCGACAACATGACGCTGTTTTGTGCCTCTTCCATGTGGTTGAGGGCGCCGGTGGCTCAATCTATGGCCCTGAGACATACGACGCCGAAGCTCGTGAAGATGAGGCATATTTGAATAAACTGGCAGTGGCTTTGGGGCATCGAGGGGTGGAGGTGGAAATGTTTCTTGGATATGGGAGTGTTCCCGGTGAGTTGATAAGGTTGTCGGAAGAACAAAAAATCGATGCGCTGGTAATGGGAGGACATGGCCATAGAGGTATAAGCGACATCGTTTTCGGCAGCACAGTCGCGCCAGTACGACACAGGCTAAATATCCCGGTACTAATTGTTAGATGATTTTCTTGGGGAGGTTTGATATGGTAAAAGATTGCCGATCGGTAGGGATATTTTCGTTTTTCTGAAATGGACGGAAACAAAACATGAACACTTCGCAGCATAGGGATTTCAATCTAAAGATACTATTAATATTATCATTGGGACACTTGATCACTGACATTTATCAGGGGGCTTTACCTGCAATACTTCCTTTTTTGAAAACAAAACTTGTCATCTCATATGCGCTCACTGGAGCCATTATGATGGCTGCCAACGTCGCTTCGTCAGTTGTTCAGCCATTGTTTGGCTACTGGTCAGATAAGAGGGCAAAGGCCTTTTTGCTGCCATTAGGATGCGTCGTGGCCGGCGTCGGGTTGTCGCTCGTCCCGTTAACATTTCATTATAGCCTTGTATTGGTTTTAGTGGTGATAAGTGGGCTCGGTGTAGCTTCGTTTCATCCTGAGGGATATAAAACCGCTCGTTTTTTCACTGGAGACAAGATGGCGACGGGAATGTCAGTTTTTTCCGTTGGAGGAAATCTCGGATTTGCGCTTGGTCCCATAATAGCCGTTTATGTGATAATGCATTTGGGGTTCAATTACTTACCGGTAATGGCTTTGCTTTCGATACTCTTCCTGTTTTTTCTTATGTTCGCATGGAAAACTATTGAAAGGGTCAAGTCGGTTCATGAAACCCCCAAGACGGTTGCTCAAAGTTCGCAGAGAGGCGCCTATGTAGCTCTATTCCTGCTGATTGGCACCGTTGTCATGAGATCTTGGACTCAACTGGGGTTAATGGCCTACATACCATTTTACTATATTGATCATGTAGGTGGAGACGCTCTGTATGCGGGAAAACTGGTTTCCTCTCTATTGCTTGGCGGCGCACTCGGGACAATTGGGGGTTCATTAATAGCTGACCGATGTGGACATAAACTTTACCTTATAATATCTATGGCAATCTCCAGTTTATTATTTCCTCTCATTTTCATGACCTCTGGAGCGCTTCTATTTCTAGTCTTGGGCGTTTTTGGAATGGTCCTGATTTCGACATTCACAGTGACCATTGTAATGGCTCAACAACTTCTTCCAGGAAACCTAGGTATAGCGTCCGGTCTAATGGTCGGTTTTGCAATCGGGACCGGTGGTCTTGGTGTAACCTTATTAGGGGTCCTCGCCGACCATTACGGAGTAGCTGCTGCTCTGGAGTCAATAATTGTGTTGCCGATTGCCGGGTTCTTGTTGGCATTCTTTATCAAGTATCCTGCGCCTGATACGCAACATGGTGTTACACAAACAAAACCGGCTCAAACCTAATTTGCACAAGCTCCACGATTAACCAACGGAATTGACGACAGTTCTGCCTTTAACCGGAAATGTGTATCATTTGCTGTGCGTTTATAGACTAATTCCCTTTTACAACCACCAGTAGCATCTTGAATCGCTTAGTGGCGTGGACTGCATGCGGCACATTTGCGGGCATGACAATTACCTGTCCAGCTTTGACGGAGTTTTCCCTAGCGTCTATGGTAATTTGCGCCTCTCCGTCCAATATGTGAACAAACGCGTCTCCCCCTGCTGAATGAGTGCTAAGACCTTCCCCCGTGTCAAAAGCAAATAGCGTCAGACTCATAGCGCTATTTTGGGCAATAGTTCGACTTATAACCCGCCCTTCCTGATAGTCTACCAGGTCCAGCAAGGATTGCGGTTCGGCGAAGGTTATATTCTTTATAAACGTCCCGTCTTTCATTACTTCGACTCCTTAAAAATTTATGTGACGGCTGATATCTCCTTGCATTTAGGCGCAAGTTAATAAATGGGTCAAAATCAGGATGTTATCTCACATTCTGTCGATCGACAGGTCCTTTTTGCTTCTGACAGCATCCGGACGTGGTCCATCTCCTGGCAAATGAGTTTATCAAGTTCGCTGACGTAATTCGAATCGGAGTTCATATCTTTCATGCCTAACAGGAAATGCACAGAATCTTTCTCAAATTCAATAGCGATTTCGAGCGCTTCTAAGGGAGTATGCACTTTCTTCAGTCGCTCCGCCGCTACTTCAGGAGTAAAAACCTCACTATCCGCGGCGGCTTCCAGGTAACTCTTCGCTAAACCTTCGGGGTCCCAAACCTCTTCCTCCGGGAAGTATCCAGGTAGATCGCTCCTTATGACCTTAAAGCACTCAGCCTGGGATTCCTCAAGGCCAGCAAGGTCTTCAAAGAGCTTTTGTATGACTGGATCTTCGCCAATTTTCTTTGTAGCTAGCTGGTAAAATGCCTTTCCGTTTTCTTTTATTCGAATCGCCATGGCGAAAACATCATCTGGTGTGCCAAAAATCAACATCACGATTCTCCTTTTCTATATCTTTAAAGCTTGACTCCTAAGATGTATATCCTAATTTAATCAATATGCGTTATGGTCTCAATATATTATTTGCTCATGAACTCCAATTTTTGCTGGATTGACCAAGGCGGCAAAATTCGAGATGTTTTTCTTGAGTTATGGCATAATCATGATGACGGCGTTTTCCCCAATTTAGGAAAGGAGACGAATATGGTCAAAGTGCTGATAGTTTACGCAAGTGATCATGGCAGCGTCGAAAAGATGGCCAAAGCGTTGGCCGACGGCGTAAGAACCGTTACTGACTGTGAAGCCGTAATAAAGAAGGCTGAAGACGCAAAGATGGATGATCTCGTGTCGTGTGACGCCCTGGTCTTAGGATCACCAGTACATATGGGCAGCATTGACTGGCGGGTGAAAAAATTCATAGACACCGTGTGTAGCGGGGCCTGGATGCAGGACAAAATTGTAGGGAAAGTGGGGGCTGTGTTCGCATCAGGCGCCGGCTACGGAGGCGGCGGCAGTGGTTGCGAATTGACGATGCTTGCGCTCCTGAACAACATTGCTGAATTGGGACTGATAATTGTTCCACTGCCGAAGAGCACACCAGGCTATTCTTTGGCAGGCCTACAGTGGGGTCCTTACGGTAGAGCGCATGCCGAAGACCTCAGTCCTAAAGGCCTGTCTGATGACCAGGTTGTCTCGTCGCAACATCATGGCAAACATATAGCCCGGGCCGCCAAGGCGCTAAAAGGAGCTGCGATTTTCGGCTAACATGAAGAGTATTAGATAGTTCAATGATCGAGACTTGGCCAAGGGTCATTTAACTTGAGGCTCAACAAGGAGGGAATGTGGTACGAGTAATTTTGCTCGTCGCAGGCGCCTTGCTGGCTGGTCTTCTATGGGCAGAGAATGCGGGAAATCATTGGCTTGTCTTGCTGTTCAAGACGCCCCTTTCTTGCATGTTCGTGCTTGTCGCGTTGCTTCAAGCCCATCCGGTGGCAGGCTATTACCGTCTCATGCTCACAGGGCTAATCCTTGGCCTTTTGGGGGATGTCTGTCTTGCGCTCCCAGGGGAGACGTCTTTTCAGGCTGGTTTGGTCGCGTTTCTCTGTGGTCATGCCCTATATTCGATGGCCTTTGCAAAACTTACCCGAAGGACTGACTGGATTCATCCTTTGAACCTATTAATCCTTGCATTTAGCGGGTATGTCTTTTGGTGGCTATTGCCACACCTAGGGGAAATGTTGATTCCCGTCTCCGTTTACATTGTAATTATCAGCGTGATGGTACTGGGAGCTTGCGCCGTTTTCCGGAATCCAGACACCACAAGGGCCGGAGCGTGGACAATATTGTTAGAGGCGCTGCTGTTTTACGCGTCGGATATCTTCGTCGCCCGGGATAAATTCATTGCAAGCGAGTTCATGAATCGTTTAATCGGTCTGCCGTTATACTATAGCGGACAATTCCTTCTGGCCTTTTCAGTCAGCTTGGTCGGGTCAGACTCTGGCGTTTTTCCGCATCATGGGTCGAAGAAGTAGTTGATGCAACGAGTTTGACACTCAGTCAAATGTTGCTCATGGACTTTACCGGCGTTACCTTTGGTACATCTGACGGAACCTTTCCTGTTGTTGCCATTGCAACTGCTGCTGACGGTCATAGTTCTGACGGACCTGTTGCTCGCGTTGCCATTGTAACCATTGCTGTTTTTGGTAGTTCTGTCTCGCCAGTTCCTCTTGTCTCCACTGCTGCATCTGCGCATTCACAGATCTCGGACATGCAAATAACATTGAGCCAAAAAGTGTCAGGACTCCTAGGAAACTTATAGCCAATCTATTTGTTTGCACTCCCATTTTTGTTCCTTTTACCGGATAGCTTTTAATTCCCTGACAGAAAAAATGAGTTATATATAGATCGAATCTCGGTTCGTATACGAAGGTAATCCCTTACCAGGGCATCTCCATCTTGGCCGTAACCAAGCCTCTTGGCCAAACCTTCGAGCTTTGAACCAGAAAGAGGCAAACGATCTATACTTCGATTTTCCATGATGCGCAACCTATCTTCCAGGTTGGTCAAAAATCTGTAACCTGAATCCAAGGAAATATATGTTTCATTGCTAATTAGATTTGCATTTTTAAGACCGGCTAGAGCATCCAGAGTGTTCGGTTTAAGAATTTCCGGATGTTGGCCCGCATGGGTGAGGATCTGGCCCTGAGTGAAAAACTCAACATCTACCAATCCTCCACGGCCAGTCTTTAAATCAACATTTTTAGAGTCTTCGACCGCAATTTCTTTTTCCATACGTTCACGAATTCTAGCGATTTCAGCCAAATCAGCTTCAACGATACTGGTCCTTAAAATACATGTATGGATCATTGACTGGATCTTCCTACTCAGGGCAGGGGGGCCTGTAACGACCCTTGACCGAATCAGGGCCTGTTTCTCCCACAGAGCTGAAGATTCTTTGTGGTAATCCTCGAAAGATTGAAGAGTTGAGACCAGCGCTCCTTTGTTACCTGAAGGTCTCAGACGAGTGTCAATGGAATAAACCGAACCTTCAGATGTAGGCACGCTGAGAATTGAGATGATTCTATTCGCAAGTCGGGTAAACCACTCTCTCGATGATAGCCTGCCTACTTGTTCACTTGGAGGATCGAATACAAAAATGACATCCAGGTCGGACAGGTATGTCATTTCTTTTCCGCCGAGTTTCCCCAACCCTAAAACCACAAACGGCAATGGCTCCGTGAGGCCGTTAGAGCCAAATTTACGTTCCATTTCGCCACGGGCTATTTCTACCGCCGCTGCCAGGCAAACATCGGCGAGTTCAGCAAGAAGCCGTCTGGCGACTGGTGAACCGATTTCTCCATTGAGCTGGCGTACCCCAATCAGTAATGTTTCTTCATTCTTGAATGTGCGGAGCACATTAAGTTTGTCCTCCAAAGCCTCACAGTAATCAAGACGTTCCAGCAGTTCCTTTGTAAGGTTCCCGGAACTCCTGGATGAATGTTCGGACCCACGACCTATCAATGAATCAATAGATTCAGGATGTCTAACTAGAAGGTCCGTGAAAAAACGGCTTTCCCCTAAAATACGTATCAAGAATTTAGTAGTGGCAGGGTTTTCAAGAAATGTAGAATAATAGTTTGGCGCAGCCTGCAGGGAAACTATATAGGAGTCGAGTCCGGTTAAGGTCTTTTCAGGTTCAGGGGCTTTCAATAACTCATCTATAAATAGAGGGGCTAACCGCTCCAGTAAATCCTGGGCCCGTTCAGAAACTACCCTTCCTAAAGAAGGGGATATCAGGTTCCTTAAAACCGGATATGCGGACGAAGGATTGCGGAAACCAAGGTCCGTCAATATTGACATGATTTCATCATGACTATCTATTGATTCGATGAGATGACGGGTAACAGATGACACACGCTGCAGTCTGTCCTCCGGAGAATGATAAAACAGGGAAGTGAATAGTTCCTCTACAAGCCTACGGCGTGTTTCCAAATCCTCCAGAAAACGGTCAAGCGCTTCAGGATCTTTATATCCCATTCGCCTGGCGAGTTCCTCCTGCTCCTCAGGTGTCCTGGGTAGATCATGTTTTTGTAACTGATGGTCTATCTGGATCCTGTGCTCGACTTTTCTGAAAAACAAATAGGCGTCTCTCAAATCCCCGGCAGTTTCAGAATTGAGGTGGCCCGCCTCAACCAGCAACTCGAGGGCTCTCAAAGTCGAGGCTGAACGCAATCTGGGGTTTTTCCCCCCGTTAATTAGCTGCAAGGTCTGGACAAAGAATTCAATTTCACGTATCCCGCCTTGACCAAGCTTGATATTCAAACCAGGTTTTTTCTTAAGCTGGACCTCTATCTGCTTCTTCATTGAGCGCATTTCATCTAGAGTTGAATAATCGAGGTGCTTCCTAAATACGAATGGCTCAATTTCCTTGAGAAAATCCTCTCCAATCCTGAGGTCGCCCGCTATAGGCAACGCCTTCATTAGGGCGGCCCGTTCCCATGTTCTCCCCCACGAGAGATAATATTCCTTGGCATTTGTAACTGAAGGCGCGAGTTCGCCCTTGTCGCCTTCCGGTCTGAGTCTAAGATCGATACGGAATACAAATCCATCTTCAGTAATGTCGGACATGGATCGACTGACCGACCTGGCAAGACTTTCATAAAAGCGAGTCACGACAACTTTGTCGGGTCCAGAAGTGAACCCTTCTTCCGGGCCCCGCAGATATATTAAATCAATATCGGACGAAAAATTGAGTTCCCGACCGGAGAGTTTTCCCATGCTTAGAATTACGAACCCATATTGGCCTGGCGACAATCCTTTGGGTATTCCATGTTTATGAACCAAAAGCCTAAAATAGAAATTCAGTGAAGTTTTTAGAGCCGCAGCGGCGAAATCAGATAGTTCCGCCATTACCTCAGTAACAGCCGCATTGTCAGTTAGATCCCTGCAACCAATCCTCAGAAATTCTTCTTCCTTGTATCGCCTCAACTCACGGTGTAGGTCCTCCGATGTCGGATTTGGAATCAGGGACAAACGATTGCGTAATTCGACTTCTTTCTCGATCCTGTCCTTGGTTAAAGTGTAACCCTGTTGGAGGAATATTGAATTTATCAAATCCGGCGAACGCCTAATAACCGAGAATAGGAACGCTGAAGCTGCAATTGTTCTTACAAAACAGTTCCACGTTTTGAGATCATGTGAAAGTTTTGGAATTAGTTTTTCCGAATCAAGGCGAAGTAACTCTTCGAGTCGAATAACCACGATTCTGGGATTCACGGTATCCATAAGACCTGAAAGCACCGCATTGTTGTGGTACGGTTTTCCCTGATCTATTAGACTGTCTAAAAGAGGAGCCTCGGATTTGAGGAAATCTTCGAGAATTTGTTGATCCATTCTGGACTGAAACTCACACTAACTGCGAACTTGACTCATTTGATCACGACTTGGGGTTCATACTGGTTCTCCCTGCTTTGGGTAGATCCAATCACCCAAACCGGTAAGCCGTGATCAAGCAGAAATCGTATAGCAATGTCCGTATCCGCTTCATTAATGATCATAATCATTCCAATGCCCATGTTGAAGGTTGTGAACATTTCACGATCATCCAGGCCAGTATGCCTTTTCAATATCTCAAATATCGACGGGACATCCCATGTCGCTGAGTCTATGTTGGCCGCAACGCTCTCAGGCAGAACTCTCGGGATATTTCCGTAAAAACCGCCTCCGGTAATATGCGCCATACCATGAACAGATATCTGGTCAAGAAGTGAAAGGACCGGTTTAACATAAATTCGCGTCGGAGTTAAAAGCTCTTCCCCTAACGTTTTATCTGAATCCGGAAACTTGTGATTTAACGAATACTGCGCCTTTTCCAGAAGGGCTTTACGAACAAGGCTGAAACCGTTGCTGTGTAAACCGGACGAACCGATGCCGAGGATCACATCTCCCGCCTTTACTCTTGATTGATCTATGGCTGTAGATTTGTCGAGTATGCCTACGCAAAAACCTGCCAGGTCGTATTCCCCCGCTGTGTAAAAATCAGGCATTTCCGCTGTTTCCCCTCCTATAAGAGCACAGCCGGAAATTCGGCATCCCTCCGCTATACCCGATACCACACTTTCAAATGTTCCCGGTTCGATCTTTCCGGTGGCGAAATAATCCAGGAAGAAAAGCGGTTCAGCCCCTGTGACCAGAAGGTCATTGACATTCATAGCGACCAGATCTATCCCGACCGTGTTGTGAATTCCTGTCATGAAAGCGATTTTGAGTTTTGTTCCAACACCGTCGGTAGCAGAGACTAGAACGGGATCCTGGTATTTTTTCCAATCAGGTCGGAACATCGCAGCGAATCCACCCAGATTGCCTATAACGCCTGGTGTAAAAGTGGATAGGATGTTCTTTGCTGCGGAGCCCAATGCCCTGTCTGCGAGGTCTATGTCAACACCAGCGTCTCGATATGTGATCTTCTCTGTCATGATTAACCTTGTGTTTGAAATAATTTTTTACCGGTATCCGATGCAATTTTCTCGGCTAACTCTAGGACCTGTTTTCTAATATCATCGTAACTAACTGAACAAAGTTCCCGATTCCGGACTATCTGTTTTCCGGCTACGACGACGTCACGAACATCAGACCCTCTGGCGCAATAGACCAATTGTGAAACAGGATTATAAAGCGGCTGCAAGTGTGGCTGGCTGAGATCTACGACTACTATATCCGCCTGCTTCCCAGGACTTAATGTACCAATCACTTTATCCAGTCCGAGAACTCGCGCTCCACCAATTGTTGCCATGGTAAGGACTTGCATCGCATTAACCGCTTCGGGATTTCGGGTTACCAATTTCCCCAACAACGAAGCTGACCTCATTTCCTCAAAAAGATCAAGATTATTGTTGCTCGCGGCCCCATCCGTTCCAAGTCCTACATTCAGACCCTTGTCGAGGAGATCCTGAATGCGGGCATAGCCAGAAGCAAGCTTCATGTTCGATTCAGGACAGTGCACTATGCCGACTTGTGAGTCCAGTAAGATTTCTACGTCTCTGTCGGTCAAATGAACACAATGAACAGCCACGAATGAATTGTCCAAAACGCCGGAGGAGTTTAACAGTTCTACCGGAGTAACACCGTATTTTGTTTGTATGAGCTTAGTTTCAGTAAGTGTTTCGGCCACATGAGAGAACAGTTTGACGTCATTAGACTTGCAAATTTGGGCCGCCGATGTGTATGTGCCTGGTTGACACAAGTAAGGTGAATGGCAAAACAAGGCAGGAGTGATGTTGGGATGCGACGGCACGGACTCAAAAAAATCGAGCGCTCTTTCTTTCCAGGCGCCTTGGTCTTTTGCATCAGGGGTTGGAACATCGAGAACACCTTGGGCAATTACGGCGCGCAGCCCAACATCGATTACGGCCAGCGCTGCTTCCTCCATAAAGAAATATGCGTCGGCGACGGTCGTAACCCCTGAAAGGGCCATCTCGACGGTCGAGAGGGTCGAACCGAGTCTGACCATCTCCGGTGAGACATGCCTTGCTTCGCTTGGAAAAATGAATTGGTTCAACCATGTTTCCAAAGGCAGATCGTCGGCTAAACCTCTGAACATACTCATGGCGGAGTGAACATGGCAATTTACAAGCCCTGGGATAATGAGACAGTTTGAACAGTCCACAACCTGCGGTGATCCATTAATTTTCTCATTCGTGTTCAAGGAGGCGATGATGTCCCCTGAAATAAGGGTCCTGGAGTGAATCTCCGGTTCGGATGTAGATGGGTCGCATAATATCAGTCCGTTTTCAAGGACGAGAGTGGGTGGGCCCTGTAAGGTCATAGAAATCTCGTTCCCACTATTTATAGTGATATTCGGCTGATGGCGATTTCCATGATTTGTCTCATCAATCGTCCGGTAATATTAGCGTTTTGAATCACCTGAGAAAGAGAAATGGGCAACATGTTCTCCGGATTATTCACATTAGTGATAGCGGCTAGAAAAAGCACTCTAAGACCGACCTGGACAGCGGTGATCACTTCTGGAACAGAACTCATTCCCACTGCGTCGCCGCCAAGCATCCGAAGCACCCGTGTTTCGGCTGGGGTTTCCAGACTCGGCCCGGCAACAGCCACGTAAACGCCGCGTCTCAAAGGCGCCCCAATTTCCCGGACGGCCTTTGACGCCTCTTCAATAAATTCGCGGTCATAAACCTGGCCCATGTCCGGAAAACGGTCCCCAAGACGCGGGTCAGTTAATCCTCTAAGAGGGTTTGAGCCGAGCAGGTTTATGTGATCAGTCACGATCATTACGTCGCAAGAATTGAAGGTCAGGTTCAGACCTCCGGCTGCGCTATTTACAATCAGCAATTTGGCGCCGAGAGAACGAAACACCCTCACTGGAAAAGTCACCTGATCGAGGCAGTATCCCTCATAGTAATGAAAACGGCCCTGCATAACCACCACCCGTTTGCCAGCGAACGTTCCGAATATCAGTTTTCCCTCGTGCCCCTCAACTGTAGAGGTTGGGAAATGGGGGATGTCCTCGTACGGAATCACAGAATCGGGAGTTACCTGATCAGCCAGGTCGCCGAGTCCCGTCCCGAGTACAATTGCTACTTCAGGATTTCCCCAGGCTATTTTTTGCTCGAGGAATTCTTTGGTCTCTAAAACTTTTTCGAAGATATCGTCCATAATTACCAGTGACACTGGATAAATTTGCGCCGAAAAACAATCGAGTCCCGGCTGGCTATCAAAGGAGCCATGCCGCAGACTCGACAGGGAAAAGGATCATTTAGTGTGATTTACAATCCAGTCGGGGGAAGCCTCTAAGGATCAAAGAGAACTATCCTTTAAGCGCTTTTATTTTCTCATCCAGAACTGGAACCACCTCGTTGAGGTCTCCCACGATTCCATAAGTAGCTACACGGAATATGGGCGCTCTAGGGTCCTTGTTTACGGCGACAAGAAGGGGCGATCCCTTAATGCCTCCAAGGTGTTGAAACGCTCCACTGATTCCTAGCGCAAGGTAGACCTTGGGTTTAACTTCAACCCCGGATGTCCCAACCTGGTGGAATTTTGGAAGCAGATTTTTGTCCACAATTGGTCGCGAACATGCGAGAACCCCACCCATGGTGTCCGCTAACGATTGAAACATATCGAGGTCCGGTTCATCGCCAATGCCACGACCAACGGAAATAATGATATCAGCGGACGCGATATCAACGTCACCTTTCTCGGCTTCAACATATTTTACAAAGCGTTTCTTCAAAGATGTCAGGTCTATAGGACAGGCTACATTTTCAACAGCCCCCTTGGCCACGTTTGACGAAGTGAATGGAAATGACCCGGCCCTTATGGTGAGAACCACGCGTTCCGAGTCCTTAAAAGAAACTAGAGAATTTATTTTGTAACTATACATCTGACGAGAAGCAAAAAGTTTTCCGTTTTTTACTTCCACAGAAAAACAATCAGTCGCCAGGGCTGCATCTAGAGCTACTGAGAGGCCCGGAGCGAAATCCAGTATTGCGTTCGAAGCCCCCATAAGTAGGACATATGATCCGCTGGGTTTCAGGATTTCCTTTAGGGTTTTGATAACAGCTTCAGAGTTCATGGTTTCGAAGATAGGGTCGTTCACGACCATCACTCTCTGTGCCTCAGTGGACAAGGTTTCCGCCATGGTGGCGTTTGCTGACAAAAGGATGCACGTGAGTTCGGCCCCAAGTTCAGATGAGAGTTTTCGGCCCGCTGCTATAGCTTCCCATGTGGTGTCTCTAATCAAGCCTTTTCGGTGCTCTGCAAGAACATATATGTTTTTCATTATCCTATGGCCCCTTTTTCTTTCAGGATTTCGGCCAAACGAGCGGCGGCTTCTTCAGCTTTGCCCTTTATTATCTCAGCGCCTTCGCCTTCTGGCGGTAGAGAAACTTGCTCTATTTCGACACGGGAGCCTGACCGGCCAACTTTGCCTGCGTCGATCCCGATATCATCGATCCCCAAGTTGGGAATTTCTATTGAAGCCACTTTTCTGACAGCCCTTATCGAAACAAAACGTGGCTCATTTAAACCGGTAGCGACAGCTATCAGGCATGGCAGATCCATTTCCATGGATTCGTAAAGACCGCCTTCAAGTTCTCTGACAAAAGAAACTTTTTGGTCATTGACTTCGATCCGAGAAACGAGAGTAGCGCTTGGAATATCTAGCATTGCAGCCAACATTCCGCCTAGTTGGCCAGCTCCGTCATCCTCTGCAAGTGTTCCTGTCAAAATTAAGTCGTGGGGACGTCCTTTGATGAATTCAGAGAGGACGGAAGCTGTCGTGAACCCATCTCCGTCTTCCATCTGATCGGACCAAATCTGAAAAGCCTCATCAGCCCCCCTTGCAAGACACTCTCGAAGCATGTCTTCTGATTCCTCGGGCGCCAGACTTATGACCGTAACCTTACCACCGATCTTCTCCTTAATCTGAGCGGCTTCTTCAATGGCAAAACGGTCCCAGTCATTCATGTCATAATCAAGATCGTCCTTCTTGATGTCTTTGGCCGTTGTAGACACGGTAAGGTCCGCCTCCGACGTGTCAGGTGTCCACTTCATGCAGACAATGATATTCATGTGTCCTCCCAAACATTCTTTGGATTCTGATGAACCAATCTATTGCAAATCATCCTTTACGACATGGATCGATCGATAAGCTCAACGAGATCGATTACCTCAATCTTTCCTTCGTTTCCCGTTGTCTTTATCGCGTCCTCGATATTAATCAGGCAGAACGGACACGCTGTAACGATAACTTGCGCTCCTATTTCCATGGCCATTTTAACACGTCTCTCGCCCATGCGTTCCTTTTCTTCCTCATTTTCATACCACAGCAAAAGTCCCCCACCGCTGCAACAGAAGCTTCTGGAAAAAGAACGAGTCATTTCCTGGTATTGAATCCCAGGAATAGATTTCAGCACACGTCTAGGTTCCTCGTAAATTCCATTATGTCGTCCCAAATAACATGGGTCGTGGTAGGTTACCACTCTGCCGCCGAGATAGCCCGCATTCAGCGACATGGTCCGGCGACTCAATAGCCTGTGGATCAACTGGCTGGAGTGAATGACGTTGAAATGCTCTGGATATTCGTTTTTTATAGTGTTGAAAGCATGAGGGTCAAAGGCCACTATTTCATCGAAATTGCGAGCTTTAAAAGCTTCGATATTGCGTCCGGAAACTTGCTCGAACAACCCTTCTTCTCCGAGTCTTCTGACTTCATTGCCGGAATCGCTTTCTTCCTGACCCAAGATGGCAAAATCCAGATTATTCCGTGCCATGATCCTGGCGAACGATTTGGTAATCTCCTGTATGCGGGGATCAAAAGACCCACAACTGTCGACAAAGAACAGGAGATCAGAGTGTTCATCCTCAGCGAGTGTGCGAACCTGAAAGTCTTCGAGGTCTTTTGTCCAGGCTGCCCGCTTGGATTTCATGGCGCCGTAGGCGTTCCCCTTTTTCTTAATTTGTTGGAGAGGTTTTTGAAGCGATTGCGGCACTTCACCTCGATCTATCAAATACCGCCTCATGTCAACTATCTTGTCAATATATTCGATAAAGATCGGACATTCCGCCTCACATGCGCCGCAAGTGGTACATGCCCAAATTTCCTGCTCCGTAATGATATCTCCTACAAGCCTTTTTTCGTGCTCTGAGTCCTTAGAAGTTTTGTCGAACACGGGAAAATGCTCGTAAGCATAGTCGCGGGCTTTGACACTGATCATTTTTGGCGAAAGCGCTCTGCCAACCGTATTGGCCGGACAATTGTCCGAGCATCGACCGCAGTCGGCGCAGGAGTAGAAGTCGAGTATATGTTTCCATGTGAAACCGGTCAGGTCGCTGACGCCACATTGGTCCAACT
Source organism: Deltaproteobacteria bacterium (assembly GCA_021777225.1). GTDB lineage: Bacteria > Desulfobacterota > Desulfomonilia > Desulfomonilales > Desulfomonilaceae > CAJBEZ01. The sequence continues at coordinate 993 of JAJYDQ010000078.1, read as the reverse complement.
CCATCCAGTCTACAGTTCCATATCTGACCGGCTTGATTGTCCCCTTGTTCAAATTTGAAAAGAAGACATTGGGGATTGCTGTGATGACATGGAAATGCTTAGATACAGGGAGGTAATTTAGTAGCCCGAAGAAAAACAGGATGTGCGCCCAATAGCCACCCACATGGAGGAAGTTCAAGGTAGCGGGGTCGTTTCGCGGCATGAAGACCGAGGCCAAGGCTGCCGCAGGGAACCATTGGTATTCTCCGGAGACCCCAGATGCCCGATAGGCGCTGCCATCGTGAATCATGTCCGTGATCATTAGCGCCGATACCAGGCCGAGAATTATATAGGCCTCATATTCATGTCCGGCGGTCCCCGGATGATCGTACCTCTTTGGGTGAAAAACAGCCCTTCTCGCGATTGCGATAACGCACACGGCCAACACTACAATAACTGTATAATCCTTTAATGAGTCGTAGGCGAAGGCTGCTGAACCCGTGAGTAAAGGAAGGTGGAATGTTGGAGTAAAACCTCGTCCAATAAGAGTCAGAGAACGCAGTGAAAGGATCATGAACCCGGCGAACAGGAGAATGTGAAGAACACCAGCCCCTAAATAACGAGGTTGCCTCCACTGACCGAATCCATACATCAAAGCGCACAGCAGCCTGTTCGGGATGTTCGAAAATCTAGGGTCCGGCGCTGCCTTACGGAGCACATCCATACGACGGAACATCACGAAACAAAAACAAGCTACTGACAAAAAAAGAACGATAAATGCTATTGCGGGGGCAGGAGCGCCCAGAATAGGCGCGTCCGCCGGATTAAGGATGTTCATGGACAGCAACCTCTTGTTTCGGAACAGAGAGCAAATTTCTTGTCCTGGATAAACTTGCGAGCAGCCAGGAAGAATCCAATTACATGAAGAAGCCTAACGACAAAAAATATAGCGTTTGGCGCTAGCTTATAAGCACAGCCAATATTTTGGCGGGCTTGTTCCCATGGGCTTTCACC
>JAJYDQ010000077.1 GCA_021777225.1 Deltaproteobacteria bacterium | reverse complement strand
TTTTTTTTTTTAAGCGGAAGATAATGAATTCACGCGTACTGCTCTACTAGCAAGGGCCCAGGCATACTACGAAAAGGGCGATACAATCAGCGCCTGGAAGGACCTCAAGAAAGTTCTTGACTCCGGAGGATTGTTGTCAGGGGAAACACTAGCTTCAGGCTTGAATCTTCGCGCTTTACTCTATCTCAAGGAAGCAAAGACATCGCGAGCCATGACAGATTTCAACTCCGCAATAAAAATTCCCCATAACAATGATTCCCTCAAATCAGTTACTTTGGCCAACCGCGGAATAACTTTTCTGAATATGGGGTCGTTTGGGAAGGCAATATCGGATTTCGATCGAGCTATTGAATTAGATCCGAAATCCAGCTTCAACTATGCTGCTCGTGCCTTAGCAAACCTTCGGACAGATCGGGTCCAACAGGCTAGAAGGGATAGCGAAGCGGTAATGACTATGGGGCCTGACCACCAGAGTCTGCGACTGGCGAGTTCCGTTTTAAATGAAATAAATTTTCACAAAGTTGACGAAAATTGTGTCATAACAAAAATTAACGAAGACGGTCAAATATTCGTTCAGGTAAAATTTAGCGTTAACGGAAAACCCCATCGTTTTTTACTCGACACAGGAGCTACTCATAGTTTGATCGACAAATCTTTGCTCAAAGAATTATCCCATGAAACGCGCGTCAAAGAACTCGGTAAAGGCCTAGTTCATTTAGCCGATGGATCCTCATTACCAGTTACACGTTATTCTGTAGAAAAAGCTTTTTTATATCAAATGAGGCTTGGACCAATTCAAGTTCAAACTATGGACAGAAAAACGAAAAGAAGTTTCAATCTACTTGGGGCTGGAAGCCTGAAAAATTTGTCCATTCTGATAGATACATCTCGTAAAATGGTTCAAATCAAACAAAAACCACCGTCATCTCAAAGACTACTCGAACCACTCTACCCTTCGGACAAAGTTAAACCCTGACATAGAATCTATTCTTAGTAACTACAACCGGTTAAAATAACTGAGAATGTCCATCGAGCTAGGGATCTGCCCTAGGGCGACCGCCGTAAAAACACCGGGATTAAAAAGTGTAGAGGCAAAATTTCGAATTTCCTCAAGAGTGATTTTCTCAATCTCATCAATTATTTCGTCTACTGAAATGTACCTGTTGTAAGCAGTTTCAGCTTTAATTATGCGGCCTATTCGGGACTCAGCGGATTCGTTAGACATGATAATGGTCCCTCTAAGCTGATTCTTTGCATTCCTAAGTTCATCATCCGTGATGGTATCGGCCACTCTAAAAGTTTCTTGTCCCATGACATCCAGCAATTCTTCAAATCTGTTAGGTTCCGTGCTCGCGCCAATTCCAATCATACCAGTATCAGAGTATGGGGAATAAAACGAATATATGCTGTACGCTAGGCCTCTTTTTTCTCGGACTTCCTGGAAAAGTCGCGAACTCATTCCGCCGCCAAAGAGCGTATTGAAAATATAGGCGGTATTACGGTCATGATCTTTAAAACTTGGTCCCTCTACTCCAATACACAGGTGAACTTGCTCTAAGTCTTTTTCTTGGATCAGGGCGCCAGGCGCGTTTTTTGGCTTTCTCTGCTGCATTCGAGAGGACCCATTTTTCAGCAATCCCATCTCTTTAACCAGGTCCACAATGTCTTCATGGCGAAAATTACCAACGGCGCATACCATAGTTTCGAGAGGACTATAGTGGTCTTCCTTAAATTTTATTAATTTCTCTCTATCAAAATTAAGCACATCCTTTATTGTTCCCAGAATAGGGCGGCCAAAAGGATCCCCCTGCCAAAACCGCATTTGAAATAATTCATTGACGTAGTCTTCAGGACTATCCTCTATTTGGTGGATTTCCTGACAGATCACTTGTTTTTCCCGCTTCATTTCCAATTCTGGGAAATTGGAGTTCAAATACATATCCGTCAAGACATCTGAACCCAGGCTCAAATCATCACTGAGCACACGGCAAAAGTAAGAAGTAGCCTCCTTTCCTGTAAATGCGTTTAACGACCCACCAACACATTCAATTTCTTTAGAAATTTGAAGAGCGTCCCTACTAACTGTTCCTTTAAACATCATGTGTTCGAGAAAATGGCATATTCCATTTTCATCATTTTCCTCGACTCTGGAGCCAGTTCGAACCCAAATACATAAACAAACGGATTTTAAATAAGAAAGACTTTCGGTAAGAATTCTGACCCCGTTGTCGAGTGAGGTTTTTTGAAAAGTCGAATCCGGCAAGCATATTTTAACTGCTGAACTATTCACAAAGCTTATCTCTATGTCTTGAGTTGGGTTTTAGTCTTGTTCTTTTTTGATAGCGTCTTTTCGCGAAAGTTTAATCTTCCCTTGAGGATCTATTCCAATTACTTTAACTATCACCGTCTCGCCCTCTTTGACTACATCAGAAACCTTTCTGACGCGTTCGTTGGCTAACTGTGAAATATGAACCAATCCATCGGTTCCGGGAAAAATTTCAACGAAAGCCCCAAAATCAGTGATCTTGCGTACTGTTCCCTCGTAGATTTTCCCAATTTCAGCCTGTTGAGTAAGGCCCTCTATGGCTTTCTTCGCTTCCTCGGCCCCATTAACATCAACCGAAGCGATCATGACTTTGCCGGTATCATCGACCTCAATTCGTGTACCGGTTTCCTCCTGTATGCCCCGGATGACTTTGCCGCCTGGCCCGATGATATCCCGAATCTTGTCGGGATTAATAAACATCACGTAAATGCGGGGCGCATAAGGAGATATCTCCTTGCGCGGGTCAGTCATGACTTTGCTCATCTCATCTAGAATATGCTCCCGACCCTGTTTTGCCTGAAATAGAGCTTCTGCTAATACCTCGCGAGTTATGCCGTCAATTTTTATATCCATTTGCAGGGCGGTTACACCTTGCCGAGTACCCGTGACTTTAAAATCCATGTCACCATGATGATCTTCATCGCCTATAATATCAGATAGGATCGCCGTTCTGTTTTCCCCTCTAAATAAGCCCATAGCGATTCCAGCAACGGGCTGGGACATTGGCACACCGGCGTCCATTAGAGATAGCGACGCCCCACACACCGTGGCCATTGAAGAAGAACCATTTGATTCTAAAATCTCAGAAACTACGCGTATTGTGTAAGGGAAATCTTCATCATTAGGTAGCAGATAAGCTATTGCTCGTTCAGCAAGGGCGCCGTGTCCAATTTCCCGGCGGGAAGGACCTCTCAGGAATTTTACTTCGCCAACGGAAAACGGTGGAAACTTATAATGAAGCATAAAAGACTTATAGCTCGACCCTTCAAGGGCTTCTACCTTCTGTTCATCTGAAGAAGTCCCAAGTGTCACAACTACAAGCGCTTGAGTTTCTCCACGAGTAAATAACGCGCTCCCGTGAGTTCGCGGTAGAACTCCAACCTCGCAGGAGATGTTGCGAATATCTTTGAAACCACGTCCACCTATTCTGACGTTCTTTTCCAAAATCATGTCACGGATAAAATGCCGTTCAATGTCTTCGAAATAGGACATAATCTCTGATCGCCGTGGCTGAAATTCCTCGCCCAAAGATTGAACCGCTTCCGAATATATTTGATTTAGAGCTTCCCGCCGCTCAAGTTTTGCGGAAATGTCCAGCGCTTGAACGATCCTGGGACCCCACTCGGTATTCACTTTGTTAAACAGATCGTTGTCTCGGTATTTGGGAGTAACTTCCCGTTTAGGTTTGCCAGCGACTTCGCGAAGTTTTTCCTGAGCCTCTACAATATTCAGAACTTCTTCGTACGCCTTGTAAATAGCATCCACCACTGCCTGTTCAGGAACGCGATCAGCGCCCCCCTCAACCATTACTATTCCCTTGCGTGACCCCACAACTATAAGGTTAAGATCTGAATAAGAATCCTCCAAAGGAGTAGGATTTATTATGAAGGCGCCTTCTACTCGGCCAATTCGAACCGCGCCTATCGGCCCATTAAAGGGGATGTCCGAAATGTTTAAAGCGGCTGAAGCGCCGTTTATCGCCATCATGTCCGGTTCATGTTCACTATCGGATGATAGCACGGTGGCGATTATCTGAGTCTCTGAAACAAAACCATTAGGGAAAAGTGGCCTTATAGGCCGATCTATAAACCTTGCAGTAAGTATTTCCTTCTCGGTCGGTCGTCCTTCGCGCTTGAAAAACCCACCTGGGATTTTACCGGCGGCATAAGTCATCTCAAGGTAATCGACTGTCAGAGGGAAGAAATCTATACCTTCTCTACCCTGCTTTTCAGCTACCGTAGTAACTAAAACAACTGTTTCACCGGCCTGGACAAGAACTGAGCCGGATGCCTGTTTTGCCAGGCGGCCCGTTTCGAAAGTCATTTCTTTTCCTGACACAGTACAAGAAATCCTGTGCGCCATATTGATTTTTAATCCTCTCTAGAAATTTACTAAATACAGGCGCATGTCCAAAACCGTTTTGTGGGCAAGACACCGTTTATTTTCGTATTCCTAATTCACCAATTACATTTTTGTATCTATCAACACTCTTAGATTTTAAGTAATCAAGCAGTCGCCGCCTTTGTCCAACCAATTTTAAAAGGCCCCTACGCGAATGATGATCTTTCTTATGGATCTTGAAATGCTCTGTCAGATACCCAATTCTTTCACTCAGCAATGCGATTTGAACCTCTGGAGAACCAGTATCTGAAGAGTGTATTCGAAATTTCTCAATAATAGATTTCTTTTTCTCACTCTCGAACGCCAATTTCTAATCTCCTTTTGCGCAGTTTTAATAGGTTCGCAAAGTTAATCTAAAACTAATATCATACGCAATAATCAATGTAAAGCGTCACAAAAGAGGCAAAAAACAATCAACTATAAAACAAACTCATTTACCACAAAATCTACACTATAAGATACAGCTTTACGACTTTCTTAAAAGGCCATATTATTCCCTATAGTGAACGAATATCACTTACGTTGTTTGGTGATTATCACAAATATACAGCAACAGAAGCGAAATGTCATGGTCAGGTTGTTCAGTGATTTAAAGTGCTTATAACCTACTGCAATTGTTTGTCCTTTTCTTTACTGAATCTATTTGATTGAATTCGGTTTCAGCATTTGATTTGAAATGAATCATGAGATATCATTTAATTATGATTGTGGAAAATGTTTTAAACATGTTTCTCGCTAGTCGCAGAAACTTAACTTTATCAACATGGCGGTTTTATTAACTAAATTACCTGTTGTCGTCAGGAGAGGAAGCAATATGAGTCTATTTGATCAGTTAAGCGAAATCGTAGGGCCAGAGAATGTGACTACCTCTCATATCGATTGTCTGGCTTACTCGAGAGACATGTCCATTCATGCTGGCATACCCCAAGCTATTGTTTTTGTTTCTAATACTGAACAAACTAGTAAGATTGTAAAACTAGCTCATCAAGAAAAATTTCCTGTAGTCGCCAGAGGAACAGGCTCTTCGGTCACAGGGGCGGTGCTCCCAATAAAAGGCGGAGTTGTAATAGATTTCACTAGAATGAACTCCGTTCTTGAAATCAACAAAGCTGACGGTTATGCCGTTGTTCAACCCGGAGTCATCTGCAACGCGCTTAATGCGACGCTGGCGCCTAGCCATTTTTTTCCACCTGATCCAGGGAGCGCAGCCATCGCTACAATTGGGGGTATGATTTCCACAAACGCGAGCGGCGTGCGCGCCGCAAAATATGGCACGACAAAACATTACGTCAAAGCTCTGTCAGTAGTTCTGGCTGATGGAAGGGTTATCAAAACAGGTGACCTCGCCCCCAAAACTACGGCCGGTTATGACTTGACTCAATTGTTCGCAAGTTCGGAAGGAACTCTTGGAATAATCACCGAAGCTACACTCAGGATCTTGCCGATGCCAGAATATGAGGCTTTCGCCAAGGCCTCCTTCCCTGATGTTGAAACAGCCGGAAAAGCAGTCGAAAAAATTTTCACGCTCGGACTTGAACTCGCTACCTGTGAGATTCTTGACAATGTTTGTTTAGACGTCGCGCGAAACGCGTTGAAAATGGATATCCCCAAAGACGTTAACTGTCAGCTGTTTATGGGCCTGGATGGGAACAAAGGGGCTGTCAGGGAGCAAATTGAAAAAGTGGACGAAATTTGCCGGTCTGTTGGTGGTATAGAAAACATCTGGTCTGACAACCCCGTTGAAAAGGCCAAGCTTTTCGCCGCCAGAGGCGGTTTGGTACCTGCTATGAGCCGACTCAAACCCGGTTATCGGCTGGTGCCTCTGGTAGAGGATTTTGGAGTCCCGATTAGCCGCATACCTGAAACTATATCTGAAATTCAGAAAACAGGGGCCAAATATGGTTTCCCTATCGCGACCTTTGGACACATTGGAGACGGAAATCTTCATGCGACCTTTATCATGAATCCAACTGAGCCGGAGCATTGGAAAAAAGTTAAGGAGATCGCTCTGGAATTTATTGATATGACTCTTAGATTCGGTGGCACCTTGTCAGCGGAACATGGGGTTGGCATGGCTAAATCCCCGTACATAGGGAAACAACTCGGCGAATCAATTAACGTCATGAAGACCATTAAAGCCGCCCTTGATCCAAACAATATTCTTAATCCGGGGAAAATGGGTTTCGAGGACTCAATAAAAGATATTTTGGATGAAAACAGTTTTGACCCATATTTTAAGACGCCTGATACCATAAATAAATTCCCCACAGGGGTTGATAATGAGATAATAGCCTGTATACAATGTGGTTTTTGCCGGGCTGGTTGTCCAACATTCGCAGAGTCGACACTCGAGTCACTTAACGCCAAAGGCCGGGTTACCCTGGCTTTCAATATGCTCACTGGTAAGGTTGAACCTTCAGAGGATTTAGCTAAACGACTCTATCAGTGTATGCTCTGTTTAAATTGCAAATCGGTGTGTCCTGCCCAAGTAAAAGTTTCGGATATAATTCGTAGCGCCAGAGAGCGACTTGTTGACTATGGTTTTCTCCCAAACTCATTCAAACCCGCCTTAGCCTCTATGATTGATTCCTTGAATCCATTGATGGCGCCAAAAGAAAAACGGGCTGATAGCTATCCTTCGAATTTCAGAAAGGCCGTACCTGGCTCCACCGAAGTCCTTATTCACATGGGATGTGTTACCAGTTTTCAGGACATAAAAATTATTCCTTCCATAATAGAGATACTGGAAAAAGCTGGGGTGAACTACGGGGCCTTGGGGGAAGAGGAAAGCTGCTGCGGCTACCTGGCTTATCTAGTGGGCGACAAAGTAACTTTTAGTAAGGCTATGAATTTGTATTCCGAGACTATTTCAAAATACGGACCAAAAGAATTGTTAACTACCTGCGCAGGCTGTTTAAAGACTTTTAGGGATATTTACCCTATGCACGGCGCGTTAAATGGATACACGGTAAGTCACGCTGTGGAATTGATTGAAAGGCTGATTGCTGAGAATAGGTTGAAATTTAAGCAGGATACAAAACCCATTAAAGTAGTCTATCATGATCCATGCGATATGGGACGACATATGGGTGTATACGAACCACCCAGAAATGTACTGAAAGCCATCCGCGGTGTCGAATTGCTCGAATTCCCCCTAAATCGGGCGTTTGCAAAATGTTGCGGGGGCGGGGGAGGTCTTAAGGGTTTTGATAACCAATTGGCCTCGGATATCGGCTATAAGCGGTTGCTTTCCGCTATAGAACTCGGGGCCGACGCTATTGTTTCCTGTTGCCCGTCGTGTAAAGGGACCTTCAACCAGGCTGCGGCTAGGGCCCGCAAAGAAAAGAAAGGCAAAATAAAAGTATTGGACCTCACGGAATTAGTGGCTTCAAGCTTAGAGTAGCAAGTTTTAAGGCCTTTACTCTTTTGCAATCCCAAAATTGAGCAAGGGTTAAAGGTCTATCATTCAAATCTCATGGATTCCGCAGGGTCCAGTCGGCTCGCCTTGATAGCTGGTAGGACCCCGGAAACTATGCCTAAAATTACCCCAAAGATAACGCCTCCCAGTACACTGAGAGCAAATACACCGTAGGCTGGAGATGTCTGAAATACACCTTTAAGAATCTGAACGGAGACAAATCCTAAAAATATGCCTAAAATAGCCCCTGTTAAACTTATGGAAACAGATTCAAAAAGGAATTGAGACAAAATCATTTCTTCTGTTGCCCCTACAGCCTTCCTCAACCCTATTTCTTTCGTCCTCTCTCTGATTGCGGCTAACATCACGTTCATGATTCCAATTCCACCGAGAATTATGGTGACCAACAAGGCGGAATATAAAAATACCTTGACCAACAAAACGGCGTGCTGAATTGTTTTGATACGTTCTGGGAATGACCGTACATCCATTGATTCCGCGTAACCAGGTTGATTCGTGGTCAGAAGTTTGTATAAATCTTTGTGGAGTTGCGCCACGACATCCCAATTTATAGCTCTAACATAGATGTTTTTAATATCGAACATCTGCGCAAATCGGGCTCTACCGACAGAAATAGGTATTATTATAGTGCTCAAGAAAGTAGGGTCTTCCACTCCCCCCATCACCCCCACAATGCGAAACACATGGCCACCAATAAAAATTTTTTCCCCCAACGGATTTTCATCCTTTGAAAAGAGGGTTCTAACGACTTCCTTTCCTACTACACAAACGCTATTGAGCCATGCCACGTCATCTGACGTAATTCTGCGACCGCTAGCCATAGGTATATGAATCGTGTCGAAGAAATTCTCCTCAACACCAAGTAATCTACCTGTCATTTTATTAAGTTTGTAAGTGAATGTCGGAAACGCCACCACCACCGGTGAGACTGATTTAACACCAGGCAGTTTTTTTATATCTTCAACATCTTTTGGCAAATACTGACCGCCATGCTTTCTTTTGCTTTTGGTATAGTCAAAACTGGCTTTTACTATTGTTGCGCTTCCCAGCAATTCGAGGTTTTGACCCAAATTTTGTTCCACTGAATCGCCCATTGTCAGAACAACAATTATTCCTGCAATTCCTACTGAAATTCCTATAATTACGCCTTTGTAGCGTCTTCTATTTCTATAAATTTGTTTTAAAGATACCGTAGCTAAATCTGCTAAAAACATAACTCAATTTTCCTAATGACTTTTTAGGTTCGTAAGTGCTGATATATTTTTAAACCTATACGCTTGAATATTTTTTTCTCAGTTCCCATAGAGTATTCAACGCATCAATAGGGCTTAGTTTATTAATATCTATCATGCTGATTTCTCGAAGCAATTCTTCCTCTGGCGATGTGAATAGTTCTATTTGAGCTAATTGGGAACTGTCTTTTGCCCTAGACACTCTACTCCGCGAGATCTTGGGTCGGCCCCTGGGGTCAATTTCTTCCTTTTCTAGGTTGTTGAGTATTTCAGACGCTCTTGAGATAACTGATTCAGGAACTCCAGCGAGACTTGCCACATGCAAGCCGTAAGATCTGCTGGCGCCTCCTGGGGTTATTTTTCTTAAAAACACTATCTTATTCTTCCATTCCCTAACCTCAAAATTGTAATTCTTCACTCTCTCTTTAACCAGGGCCAAATCGACAAGTTCGTGGTAATGAGTGGCAAACAATGTGCGTGGGCCTCCCTTGCCTGGCATATCATGCAAAAATTCCGTCACAGCCCAAGCTAAGGCTAACCCATCAAAAGTACTGGTACCGCGTCCGACTTCATCTAACAGAGCTAAGGATCGATGAGTAGCGCTATTGAGTATCTCCGCTGTTTCAGTCATTTCAACCATAAAAGTGGATTGTCCGAACGAAAGATAGTCGGAAGCTCCTATTCTAGTAAATATCCGGTCCACTATTCCTATTGTAGCTTCTTTGGCCGGTACAAATCCGCCTATTTGAGCCATGAGGACTATAAGCGCTGTTTGCCGCATGTAGGTGGACTTACCGGCCATATTTGGCCCTGTTATAATAAGTATTTGATTGTTTGTTTTGTCCAGCACGGTATCATTAGGAACATAAGTCTCATTCGAAACAAAGGATTCAACGACAGGATGTCGTCCTTCCACGATCTTTATTAGGTCACTTTTGGTTACCTCTGGTTGCACGTAGTTGTTACTCACCGCCAGTTCCGCAAGTGTGCTTATTACGTCGATTATAGCTATTCCTTCCGCTGTTTGCTGAATCCTCCCAATTACTGCAAGTAGTTTGTTCGTTAAATTCACGAAGATTTCTTCTTCTAATTCTAAAGACTTGTCTTGAGCGTTCAGTACTTTTGACTCGTATTCTTTAAGCTCCTCAGTAATGTAGCGCTCGCATCCAACAAGTGTTTGCTTGCGGATATAGTATGATGGGACCCTATCCTGATAGCTTCTAGTAACCTCGATAAAATACCCAAAGACTTTGTTATAGCTTACTTTCAGGTTCGAAATGCCCGTTGTTTCCTTTTCTCTCTTTTCAATCCCCGCTATCCACGTCTTTCCCGATTTCCCAATTTCTCTGAGTTCGTCAAGTTCAGAATTATATCCTGGTTTAATAACCCCGCCATCCCTAATACTTGCCGGAGGATTGTCCACGATTACCGACTCCACCGCATGCGCCACATATGAGAGATCGTCCATATCTGATAACTGGATGCTAAGTGGATTTCTCAAAGTTCGTAAGCGTTCTATTATTTGAGGTATCTTTTCTGATGATAATCGTAGCTGTACTAGATCTCTTGGAGTAACCGTCTTTAAAGACATTTTTCCGGCAAGTCGCTCTAAGTCCCCAAAATTAGTCAAGATCTCTCGGATCTCTGTTCTAACATCGAAATTACCCACAAAGCTTTTTGTCAGTTCTGATCTCTTTTTTATTTCGTCTACGTCCAACAGGGGATAAGAGATCCATTTCCTCAGTAAACGAGCGCCCATAGCCGTCTTGGTTTTATCAAGGACACCTATCAAAGCCCCATTCGGCAAACCGTCTCGAAGATTTTTGAAGATTTCAAGATTTCGCAAAGTTGACTGATCTAGGACCATAAAAGAATCAAGATTGTACACTCTTGGCGCTTTGATATGACAGGGTTTTTCCGATCTCGCCCCGCCAACATATTGTATGAGGGCGCCTGCAGCGGAAATAAGCGCTGGCCGATCTTCGAGACCAAAACCGGAAAGATTTCGGACTCCAAAATGATCTATTAATGACTCACTGCAATTTGCAGGATCGAATGACCATGAGTCCAATTCATGTATGTAAAAATCATTGGACAATAAACTGTTTACAGGATCACTATCGATGAGTTTGTTCTGGACCAGGGTTTCTTTGGGGTTGACGCGTCGTAACTCCTGGCTTGCTAAAGCAATATTTTTTGTGGAAGTGACGATAAACTCACCTGTACTTAAATCGAATGTTGCGATCCCTATTTCCTCTTTGATTTGAGATAGCGCGCAAATAAAATGATTTTCTTTTGAGGTCAGAACTTCAGCATCGTCAACCAAGCCTGGGGTCACTATTCTGGTGACTTCGCGTTTTACCAGTCCTTTTGCAAGCTTGGGATTTTCAATTTGATCGCAAATAGCGACGCGTTCCCCCGCTGCCAACAATTTAGTAATGTAAGATGATGATGAATGGTGCGGAAAACCGCACATAGGTATACTTTTTGCTTTATTCCTGTCCCTACTTGTTAACGCTATGTTCAAAATCCGCGCTGCCTTAACCGCATCTTCAAGGAACATTTCATAAAAATCCCCCATTCGAAAAAGGAGCAACGCGTCAGGGTGAAGCTTCTTTTGCGCCATATACTGTCGCATCATAGGGGTAATATTTTCTAAATTCCCTGAGGAATTAGCTAGCTGATCCTGATTCAAACGATTTTACCTTAATCTGGCGGATTTTTTTGAAAATGATACTGAACACTATTTAACCAATCTTATGAAGCTCAAACCCTATATCCGTATTTATCAAAATTCTTTCTCCATCTCCCGGCTATTAGGGCTTTAGTTTCTTCATCAAGATCGAAGACATTTTTCTTGTATGCTTTTATACTTTTAAGATATTCAACTGCCTTCATATTAAGATTATCAAAGTTTTCCAAGTTAAGGGCCGAATAAATTTTCTTTAGTTCTCCCAATGGGTTCTTCTCAAGATCTTCAAACTTGAGTTCATATAGAGAACCTGCAGGGACAAGTTCTCTGTCGCGCTCAAAAAGCTCAAACATCTCAACGTACCAATCGAGAATTTGTTCCTTGACCAATTCATCCGAAGGTTCCTGTAACCTGGCTTTAGCAAAAGATTTATCCCAAAGGTTGCGGGTTGACAGATAAACTTGATACGGATTTCGAATAATATGAACGAATTGGGCCTCGGGAAAAATTTCTAGGAGGTGTTTTACCCTTGCCGTATGCGGAGGTGATTTCAATAGAGGCCTCCCTCCCTCAGAAAGCTCGAGTTTCTTCAGAAAAAGGATGAAGGAATCTTTCCATGCCTGCCTCCAGTATGGAGGAATTTTGTCCAAGTCCAGATTGGTATACCACTTGTGACCAGTTACAGGAAAAATGACCTTGAGATAGGGTGACACCAAGGATAAAGCGGCTAAAGCGAACTCCTCCTCATGGGGTGCGCTAGACGACAATGAAACGTTGTCCATAGGCCGTTTATCCGGCGCCAGGAATTTTAACGCTACTGAACCTACCTGAGAATATATGAAATGGTTTGGAAACAAGCACTGATAGACATTTGGGCTAGAAAATTGCTGATCAAGGCTTAGCAAATTGTGCAAGTGTGTTGTGCCACTTCTCCAGTGACCCAATATAAATAACGGCTGTTGTTTAAGTTCGATTGCATTAATTTCTTCTCCATCAAAGAAACGTTCACAGGAACCCAGAATTGAGTTAAAAACTCCTATTCCCATTAGGTATGCCAACCTTCCCAAGTAACGAGCGTCAATACTAAAATCGTTCCCAGCCAACACCTTCATCAGGGAAATGAGTGGCATTCCCTGGATAATTTGAAGGCTTATTCCCCTATTCCAAAACCTATTCATAAAATAAAGCTCCTGATTAAGAAATATCCATCAATTGCCAGTTCCATGGGACCACCATATGTCATAGTTTCAAACTATGACCATGAAAACCTGTTCAGACAAACCTTCCACTAAAAGTAACTTGCAATCATGTTGTAATAATGCCACAAAACACTTCGTCATAGCCTTGGCCATAGAATTAGGACAAATAGCATTGATCGAGATGTTTTTAAACGTCTATTAAAAATATCGCTGATTGGATGGAGGCCCAATGAAATTCAAAGGAAAAATCTGGAAATTTGGAGATGACGTAAATACCGACGAGATAATTCCAGCTAGGTACCTTAATATTACTGACCCGATAAAGCTTGCAGAACACGTTATGGAAGATTCAGACCCAAGTTTCGCTTCAAAGGTTGGCCTTGGTGATATAATCCTTGCAGGAAAGAATTTCGGTTGCGGTTCCTCAAGAGAACATGCCCCTGTAGCTATAAAGGCAGCTAAGATTTCTTGTGTTATCGCATCGAGTTTTGCGCGTATCTTTTTTAGAAATGCTTTCAATATGGGATTATTGATCTTCGAAAGCCCTGAAGCAGCCTCCGGCATAAAAGATGGTGAGATTGTTGAAATAGACGTAGATAAAGGCACAATCAAAAATCTGACTACCGGTGTTCAATTCACTGTAGCCTCTATTCCGCCGTTTATGAAACAACTGGTTGTAGATGGTGGGCTTATTCCCCATCTGAAGAAAAGGGGGTTCGGTCAGGCTACTTGATTTTTTGACTCGTTTGATAAGAACCACTTTAGCCGCTTAGTCTGATATTGTATAAATGGGATAAAGTGTTGTACGGATCTTGAAACAATGCCGGATTATCAAAGTAATTTTTTGTGATCCACCTTTCGCAATCGTCTGGGAGGATTATTCAAGTGCGAGTCCTGATGGTTACACCAGAAGTGACGCCTTTCGCTCAAACCGGTGGTCTTGGTGAGGTTTTGTCTGCATTGCCGGCTGAATTGGCGTCCTTGGGAGTTGAAGTAGATGTACTAATGCCAAAATACAGAGGTATAAACCCTGAAAATTTTCAGATAAACAAGTTGGATACTACCATAGAAATTACTTTGAACGCTAAAAATGTTCAGGCCGGCCTTTGGCGACATGTAGGGAAAAGCGGCGAGCGTTATTTCTTTCTGGAATGCGACGAATATTATGACAGGGACTATCTTTACGGAACTCCTGATGGTGATTACGAGGACAATGCCGAGAGATTTGTGTTCTTGACCAGGGCAGCTCTTGAATTGGCTCTGCATGTAGGGAAAAAATACGATGTGTTCCACTCTCATGATTGGCAAGCTGCTTTGACCGCAGTTTATCTTAGAACTCTATATGCAGGAGAGCCATTGTTTAGGGAAAGTTCGGCAATAATGACCATCCACAATCTGGGTTATCAGGGAATTTTCTGGCATCTCGACATGCCCCTAGTAGGTGTCGGCTGGGAATTCTTCACACCTAAGCATATGGAATTTCATGGAAAGTTAAATTTTCTCAAAAGCGGTATTGTTTTTGCGGATCAGATCAATACCGTTTCACCCGGATATCGGAATGAAATTCTTACCCCTGAGTTCGGTTTTGGTCTGGAGGGAATTCTTCTCGAAAAGGGGGATCGGTTGGTGGGAATTTTGAATGGAGTAGATTATTCCGTGTGGGACCCCAAAAGCGATCCTTACATCGTTTCGGCGTATTCAAATGACGATTTGAACGGAAAAACTCGATGTAAAGCCGATTTACAGCAGCTTGCGGATTTGCCGTTGAACCCCAATCAGCCTCTAATCGCAATGGTAAGCCGTCTAACAAGTCAAAAGGGTGTCGATATTGTAGCGGAGGCTTTCGATACTTTCGTAAGGAACGACTGTCAGGTGGTGATTCTAGGTACAGGGGAAGCCAGATATCAGAGCGTCTTTAAGGAGTTGGAAAACAAATTTTCCAACTATATAGGAACTTTTTTAAGATACGACTACGCGCTGGCTCACAAAATATTTGCTGGAGCAGACATCTTGCTCGTTCCTTCTAGATACGAACCATGCGGGCTTAATCAACTCTACGCCCTAAAATATGGGGCTGTGCCTATAGTTACTGCCACCGGCGGACTTACGGACACAGTGGACGAATTTGATATTGATTTCGACGCGGGAACCGGTTTCAAGTTTGCGCCACCAAATCCTCTCGAATTGGAAAAGGCTGTTTTGAAAGCCATTCGGACTTATCGGGATCAACCAGACGTATGGAAAAGGCTAATGACGAGGGGCATGAAAAAGGACTTTTCCTGGAATAGGTCCGCCAAGGAATACCTCGCCCTATATGAGAAGTCTGTTACGGATAGACAAGCTTATCTGCAATCCATGGAGAATGTTTAGTCGATTACCTTATTTCTACAAAGTGACGTTTTCCGCTTTCATCTACATTGGAGCCGCTTCGTTAGGTTTGTAAATCGTCGTTCCATATTTTTTTCTTCTAGCGCTAATTTTAGAGCTTTTGCGCTTGAAACCAAAACCACTAGGTTCTTGCCTCTGGTCAGCGCAGTGTAGAGAACATTCTTTTTTAACAAAATGTAGTGTTGGGCGGCCAGAGGAATTACTACTACTTTATATTCGGCGCCCTGAGATTTGTGAATCGTCACGGCATAAGCCAGATTCATTTCGTCAAGCTCGGAAACATGATAAATGATCGGTTTCCCGTCAAAACCCACAGTAACTTCGTTCCACTCAGGATCAAATGAGACAATATTTCCAATGTCTCCATTGAAAACCTCTTTTTCATAGTTGTTTCGAATCTGTATAACTCTGTCACCGACTCTGAATTTGTCTCCCCGAATTTGAACACCGGTAGGGTTTAAAATGTTTCTTAATTCGGTGTTTAAATTTTCCGCTCCTATCAGGCCTTCATTCATTGGGGTTAGGACCTGAATATCTTCTACTGGATCGAAGCCAAAACGTTTCGGAATTCTAACTAAAACCAATTCCTTAACTATTTCAAGTTGTTGCTCTATATCGTTCTTTTCTATGAGGAAAAAATCAGGCAATTTTGAGTTTAAAAATTCATTTACAGGTGGTTGCCCCTGATTTACCCTGTGCGCGTTCTTTATGATCAAACTCTCCTGAGCTTGCCTGAATATTGTGTCCAACCGAATTACGCCCGTAACTCCCGATTCTATAATATCCCCAAGAACATTTCCCGGTTCTATGGATGGCAATTGGTCCGCGTCACCCACTAATATCAGCGACGAATATTTGGGAATAGCGCCCACCAGGATATTCATCAACTGAAGATCAACCATTGAGACTTCATCCACTACAACAAAACCGACTTCAATAGGACATTGTGGACCACGTTGGAACCCTCCTTGTCCAGGAAGATATTCTAAGAGACGATGAATTGTTTTAGCCTCTTTACCGGTAGTCTCAGCCAATCTTTTGGCTGCTCGGCCTGAAGGAGCAGCCAACACATACCTAATTCCTTTTGCTTCAAGAATTTGCGTCAATGCCCTCAGGAGGGTGGTCTTTCCAGTTCCAGGTCCTCCAGTTATAATTAAACATTTGTTCTCTAAAGATTCCGAGAGGGCAATTTTCTGCGCATTTGATAGTGAAATTCTTAGCTTGGATTCGACCCATTCAACGGCTCGTCCCACTTTCACCTTGTAGGACGCTTTGGCCCCAAACATCAGATCTTTTAAATTGCCAGCCAATGATTGTTCAGCGCTAGCCATGTAATATTCGTATACGAGATCCCCTTCAATGACCACCCTGTTGGATTGCTCTAAACGATCAAGAGCGGATTCTAAACCTGGTTTTGTTATACGAAGGAGGTCTTTGGCTCGATCTATGAGCAATTTTTTAGGATAACAGACATGGCCTTCACTTTGAATTTCGTCCAAAATGTGCAAGATTCCCGCTTCAGCGCGTAGTGGAGATATCAAATCTATCCCAAGGCTAATCGCCACCCTATCAGATGATTTAAACCCAATTCCTTTAAACTCAGTCGCCATCCGATACGGATTTCTTTGCACGAACTCTATCGACGCTCTACCAAATTTTTTGAAAATCCTGTGCGCATAAGAAGGAGAAATTGAATGACTCCGCAAAAACAACATTAAATCTCGAATTCCCTTCTGTTCGTTGAACGCCTGAGAAATTTTGTCAGCTCTCACTTGTCCAATCCCGGGAACCGCTCTGAGTTTTTTCGGCGCTTTTTCAATTACTTCTATGGACTTATCACCGAACATTGTCGTAATACGACGCGCCATTTCCGCCCCAATTCCTTTAATAAGATTTGAAGACAGGTATTTTTCAATACCTTTTAGAGTAGAAGGCGCCTTGATCTCTGTATTTAAAAATCTGAACTGTTTTCCAAACTTTTTATCAACCTCCCAAGACCCATTTAGAACCAAGGTTTCTCCAGGGTGGGGAGAAGGAAGATACCCTACGATTACAACAGGAGACAAACGGCCGGGCACCATTAGACTGGCCACAATAAAATCACTTTCGGGATTGCAAAAAACAAGTTTGTCCAACACTCCCTCAATTTTTATTGACCTTTCATGTCTAACATTGCCCTGTTTTGAAGACATGCCCTTTTCCGACTGAATTGCAAATAGAGTCATGGAATATTAGAGGTTCGATGGAGATTCAATTACTGAATCATAAGAAAAAAAATGGGGACCTTAGTCCCCAAAAGGAATGGAAGGAATTTGTAGATTTTCTGTGTTATTTCTTGATCATCAGCTTTTAAGATTCTATAAGTCCAAAGATCTTCTAAAGCTCTTTAACAATACTAGGTCTAATACAATCCGAGGCCGGCGACACCGGAAAAACTTCCGAGAATACTCGAACATAATTCAAGACAGGGTATCCCACCACCGAGCAGATCAGTGGAACCGTAAGCAGCGGGACCGTATCCGGCGGGGCCACATGGCGCTGGGGCGCAAGGGGCAACAGGGCCTCTGGGAGCCATATAGGGTCGAGGACCGTAGGGAACAGGCGCCATTTGCGCAGGAGGAGGGCCCATCGGGGAACCACCTAGCAAACTGCCAACGACCAGAAACGGCAAAGCCACTACGCCCCCACACAATCCTGGAAAAGGCGCATCACCCCAGAAGGCGCACGGGTTACCCATTGCCGGACCACACGGGGCAGGGGCGCAAGGCGCTGGGGCGCATTGCGGAGGGGCGACTACTCCCCCAGCCATGGCTACACAAGCCATAGCCAGAATAACAAAACAGGTTAAGACTCCAAATACTCTTCTGACCATTATACCCTCCTTCTTTCGGATAGGTCTGTACACATCATAGGTGTGTAAGCTTATAAATTGCTTTAAGGGATTGTCCCCCGTCTCTATCCTGGTGCGCTGAGCTATCATGTAGAATTTAACCTGTCAAGTAAAATAGTTGGTTGCTTAATATTATATTTATAATCAATAAAGCTATTCTATTTTGGATGCATAACTAGTTTATTTCGTTAATGTTATAATGTAAATATGCTGTTCTTGGAAGATATGGATCATACTATAAATATATATAGAGAAGCTGCTGATATGATGATTTATTTAATAATCAATTAAACAATTTACTGTGCTTGGGTTTTCATAGAAGCGCTTGACCTTATCTCGTTATTGGTTATAACTGTGTTAATGCATGGGTTGGACAAATCGACTCTCAAATCTTTAATGAATATTTAACCTATTATTTTGTGGACTTAAATATTTTCGATTCACGTATCAATTTGCGTATTATACGGTAAGTGTAATGTTTACAGGTAATCATATGTGGCTTTTCAAGATACTGTTCTCATTGGCTTTTTGTCTGTATTTGTTTGTTTGGCCCTGTTTTGCGGTTGGCGTCACTCCTGAGCAAATTTATCAACAGAACATTGACTGGGGAACCATATTGGGGACCTGGGAAAAACTTCCCGAAATAAATCCTCTGGCGGAAAAATCCTCCGGAAGATCTGAAAACGGGTTTCGAACTTTAATGACCTTGAGGAAAGATGGAACTTGCCGAGTCTTCAACGCCAAAAACCCTTCCGGTGTCGATGGGTCATGGGTTGCTGAAAATCACAATATTTCGATCAGTCTACCCGGGATGGGTCAGGTTGAATTTTTCGTTTATGGAATTAAAAATGATTTTATGGTCACCCGGTCGCCTCTCAAAAATGGTGTGGATCAACTGTGGTCCAGGGTAAAATAATTCCTCCTCGCCCGCCACACATAAAAACAACAACATATTAATTTAATTATTACAATAACATATTAACATATTAAATTGTTAAACATTAATGGTTATCAGTATTTTTAAGACCTCAGTTTTATAACCCAT
>JAJYDQ010000076.1 GCA_021777225.1 Deltaproteobacteria bacterium | reverse complement strand
ACCCATCTGTTTCAGTCTTTGTACCGCAGGCGCTGCTGAACTTCGCAACGTGTCGGATATACCCAAAAGCCCAATAACGTTTCCGGCTTTTGACACAGTGACAACTGTTCGTCCCAAACCCTCGAGGGATTGAAATTTTATAGCGACATCTGAGACATCCACATTTTCGGTCTGAAGCAACCTCAAGATGCCTATAAATGTCAACTCCCCGTTGACATTACCCCGTACACCCCCGCCGGACAAAGAATTGAAATCTTCAACCGGATACAACTTCAATCCAAGCTCAGAAGCCATGTCACATATCGATTTAGCTAGTGGATGCTCGGAGAGGGATTCGAGGGATGCGGCTACCCGAAGCAGTTCGTCTTTGGTTATTTCACCGAACGTAATCACGTCTACAACTTGAGGCTTGCCTTGGGTTAACGTTCCAGTCTTGTCGAATACAACAGTATCCACCTTGCAAACCTTTTCGAGGATTTCTCCGCCCTTGATCAGAATCCCCTTTTCAGCCGCTGCTCCTGTGCCAACCATTATGGCAGTCGGCGTCGCCAGTCCCATAGCGCACGGGCAGGCTATGATAAGGACAGAGACGAAATTGAGCATGGCTCTGGAGAATGAAGGAGCAGTGGGAAGTAAAATCCACAAAAGGAAAGTCACAACGGCAATCCCAAGCACAACAGGTGTAAACACAGCGGCCACTTTGTCGGCTATCCGTTGTATTGGGGCTTTGGAACCCTGAGCTTCTTCGACCAGTCTTATTATTTGAGCAAGAGCGGTCTCAGCGCCGACTCTGGTGGCCCTAACAGTCATCGCGCCGGTTTGATTAATGGTAGCGCCGAAAACCAAGGTTCCAGGGCTTTTGCTCACGGGAATACTTTCGCCGGTCAACATTGCTTCTTCGATAGAAGATGATCCGGATAAAACTTCCCCGTCGGTTGGGACCTTTTCCCCAGGACGCACCTGAAAAATGTCCCCAACTCTTAGAAGTTCTATAGGGATTTCTACAATTTCATCACCTCTGACTAATCTGGCCACACTGGGTTTGAGAGCGACGAGCTTCTTTATGGCCGCGGAAGTTTTGCCTTTGGCCCTAGCCTCAAGAAAACGTCCGAGCAGGATCAATGTCACAATCATGGAGGCGCCGTCGAAATAGACATATGCTGGGTGACCGGCTTGAGAAAAGGACCCGGGGAATATTGTCACAGCTAACGAATAAAAATAGGCGGATAGGGCTCCAATCGACACGAGAGTGTTCATGTCGGAAGTCTTTTGTCGAGTAGCCTTCCACGCGCCAATCAGGAAGCGGTCCCCGACCCAAAAGATTACGGGCGTTGTAAGGACAAGTTGAACAAAAGTTAGAGTTGAAGCGCTAAAATGACGTAGAAACGGAAATAAATGGCCCATGGCCAATCCGTGTACGACCAGGCTGATTATAACACCAACAATTAGTTTTATTTTTAGATCGCGTATTTCAATGATTGCGGCTTTCTCGGCAGGGTCCTCCCCGCTGTCCCGAATCACTCCTAGGAAGTGATATCCGGCGTCTTCAAGAGCGTCTCCAATTGTTCTCAAGTCCAGGCTCGATGAAGCATGTGATAGAATCGCTCTTGAATTGGCCAGATTGACTGTCGCGTCATCTATGCCAGATTGGGCTTTGAGTACATTTTCGACTCTTCTGACGCACGAAGCGCAGGTCATCCCCCCCACAGATATGATTGTTTTTCCGGCAGGGCCCGAATCCATGACAACCGGTTCATAGCCGAGATCAGCAATCTCCGCCTCTAACTCGGGCCGGTTTATAACTGAATTGTCATACGTAACATTTGCGCTCCCGGTGGCAAAGTTTACCGTAGCCTCCTCGACTCCAGGCAAAGCCCTAAGACCAGTTTCAACACGGCGAACGCACGAGGCGCAGGACATTCCCCTGATTTTGATCCTAGCCTTATCCAATTTCGTACCCGGCTTTCACTATCCGCTGACGCGCCTCGTTAGTGTCAACAGGTCCATCATGAATCAGGGTTGCCTCACCCTTTTCCAGGTTAACATCCACTTCCTTGACTCCATCCAGGGACGATAACGCCTTTTTAACGGCCATTACACAATGTTGGCATGACATGCCCTTAACCTTGATTACCGAATTCATCTTAATGTTACTCCTTATATCTAATCGTTCTTGCCTGTATTATAGGCCCTAAAGTTTCTTAAAAGGCCAAGGCTGAGCATCCGGCAAATAGATCAGACTTCGAAAACGTCAGCAGTTTTGCGTTTCCAGCAAGCCATAACTCCACCGTTTCCAAACAAAAGTTGCACCAACTCCCAGCCTTCTGCGCCGCGTTCATTGAGTAGTTCCACTAACGCTAGGGGTTCCTCTGTGGGAATTTCGTTGATCCCGCAGTCTCCCTTATCGGTACAAAAATACACGACCCGGCTGAAAGTCTCTGCTGGATATCGAGTAATTTCATATTCGAATCTGTCCATCTCTTTTCCTCACATATTTGCTTAGTAATATTCACCTGTATTTGGCTCCCATATAAATATAATGCTCGATCCCGATTCCGTAAACTTTTAAGAAATGGAATAAAATTGTTCAGATATTTAAAAACTGCCCTTGCGGATTGGAATAAAAGCCACTAAGTCATTAATGAGATATCGCAATCAGATTATGATAGTGTAGTAAATTAATTCAATTTGACAAAATCATTAAGGAGACAAAAAAATGGCCATTAGTGTCGCTCGTTCAGGCAACCCAGCCCTGTCCGAGAGCAGGTTCTCCCAATATCGTGGTTTGGGGGTTTCCGGAGATGTGATGACAATGCAGGGAGCAGTCAACAAGACCGGAATACTTCTCCTTATTGCCATGCTTACCGCAGGTTATGTCTGGAAAATATTTTTTTCCGCCCCCGAACCAAATGTCGCAAGTGTGTCAGGTCTTATGATGATCGGGGCCATAGGCGGGTTCGTAGTTGCGCTGGTGACCGTGTTCAAAGATTCCTGGTCGCCTGTCACCGCCCCGATTTACGCTGCGCTGGAGGGTCTTTTTTTAGGTGGGATATCCGCTGTAGCGGAATCCCAGTACCCAGGAATAGGCATTCAGTCGGTAGGTCTTACTTTCGCAGTTTGTTTGGTCATGTTAGCCGTTTATTCATCGGGTATTATCAAGGTAACCGACAAATTCAGAGTTGGCGTTGTCGCTGCAACCGGTGGTGTAGCAATTTTCTATTTCATCTCAATTATTCTCAGCTTTTTCGGGATTCAGGTCCCGTTCATAAACGACAGTTCCTGGGCTGGCATCGGTTTCAGTCTTGTCGTGGTGTCCATAGCCGCCCTCAATCTTGTGCTTGATTTCGACGTTATACAACAACTATCCAGAAGTGGGGCTCCACGATACATGGAATGGTACGGGGCCTTCGGACTGATGGTAACGCTGGTATGGCTTTATATAGAGATTTTGCGACTTTTAATGAAGTTAAGAAGTGAACGATAACGACTGTTGAGCCCGAGGTCTCTATTGAGGCCTTGGGCATGATTTTACATGAACCACGAACTCAGCGCCTTGAGGGCATTTGCAGATGCTGAGCGATCCTCCCATTGCTCCTGCCAGCGCCAGGGCGCCGGCTAACCCTAGCCCATGTCCCCTTACCGGGAAATCTTCTATCTTTTCGCACTGAAAGTAACTATCAAAAATTTGTTGATGATAGTTCTCCGGGATGCCTGGGCCGTCATCTTTGACAGCCAGTTCGATAGTGTCATCGTTCATCGAAACTCTGACACGAATTGATTTGTTCTTATATTTGAAGGCGTTGGAAAGTAGATTTGTTACAATAAGACTCATCTTTGTTTCATCGATAAAGATCTGCTTCTGAAGATGACCAGGGTCGGCCTCTAACAAAACATCGTTTGCTTTTAGAATGCCGACAAATTTGTCAAACGCGGTGGCCTGTTCAAGAGCATCAGAAACAACTGGGTCGATAAGGTCGAAGACTTCTACGAGAGCGATACGTAATATTTGTGACAAGTTGCAGTCTTCAATATGGAGCACTCCCAGCGAGGCCATGTCGATTTCGAGCATATTATTCGCGAGGTTTCGCAGCTTCATCGCGTTCCGAAGCATACGTCTAACAACCTTTTCCTGTTTAGGGTTAAGGTTTCCGTAACGATCCTGTTTGTCGAGTAATGATTGGGCTCCGGATTCAATGATATTTATTGGATTTTTAAGATCATGAACCAGGTGAGCTGTCTTGATGTTTTTGATACTCACGCAATAACCCCCTCGCGTTATTGGCGGTGAAGCCTTCAATAACTATGTTTCTATGATCGTTGACTCAGTTATTTCCAGATCTCGTTCGAATTTTTCCCAGAATTCCTTTTCAGTTTTACGCCATTCCTGCCCAAATTGGGCTCCGAAAACACCGCCAAGCCTAGATAACGCAGATTTCCAGGTGGACTGGTAGCTTAACATTAGCAGGTCTTCGAGGAAAGGAATCATTTTGACTATTTGGTCTTTCGGTAGATAAGCCCTGGCTCCAAGCTCAATAGATTTTTTTAGCGCTTCCGGACTCAAAGCGTGCGCTGTAAGCATGACCACGGGCATTTTTCTGGAAACAGCGGTCTGCAAGAGATCAAAGCCTCTGACACCCATGATATCGAGTATCACAAGGTCATATCTGTAGGATGCCAATTTATCGAGCGCTTCTTCGAATGAGGATGCGGAGTCGTAATCTACTTTATAGTCTTCCAATTCTTCCGCCAGAATCTCGAGAATGTCTTCTTCGTCATCAACGGCCAGTATGCTCTTGCCTTTTAAAATACTTGCAGGCATGGGCGGGCGTCCTCTATTAAAGATATATTCCAGATTTGGCAGATGTGTCAAGCTATCTGGCAGTTATCTGGTGGCAAGCTATCATCCTTCGTCACAGATAGTCTTTGACATCTTTTTTCGGAACTCTGTTTGACTGTTTATTTAAAGTTGTGCTAGATTATTACATATGGGCGGGTAGCTCAGTGGGAGAGCACTGCCTTCACACGGCAGGGGTCGGAGGTTCAAAACCTCTCCCGCCTACCAATAAAACCAATGACTTAGCTCTCCTCCAAACCATTGTGATGACCTTCAACTTCAAAAAGCTAACTAAAAGCTAAATTCGCGTCCTAAATGAATTTCATTTTTAGGCGTTTATCGCAGTTAAGATTTCAGTTTCACCATTGTTCGTAACTAGCATGTCAATGGCCCCAACAAGTTCATCGTCGCTGATGCGTCCGTAGCGTTCGCTGACTGGTAACATCCTGTCGCTATATCCAAGTATAGCCTGTCGAATCTCGTGGTCTGTCTTGCTGACTCTGGCGTTTATGAGCCAGGTATGACGTAGATCATGGAACCTTGGTCTAGGCTTTGGGAATTGGAGTTTATCCAACGCTCTATCCCCGGGCCTTTTGCATGATTGAACGTCAATTTTGTGACCATTAACCTTGAATACGCTATCGTCGGACAAATCCCTAATCTTGCCTAGGCGTTCAGACATTGGCATCAGATCCATATGAATAGGAATACGTTTGTGTCGGGATTCCTTCACTTCTGTGGCGTGTAAGGTGATAATCTGCTTTCGGAGGTTGACGCCTCTCCATCTGAGGTTTGTGATTTCTGATCGACGCATACCTGTCAAGCAACTGGTCCAGACAATATCAGCATACCAATCGGGGCACTGATCCGTTATTCGAACAATGTCGTTGTAGCCGATATAGGCTGAACGTAGTCCTGATTTTTCTGATAATCGCGGCGATAACCGACAAGGATTCGCTTCAACTAGCCTGTGGTCTGTTAACACGCCAAAAATAACTGACAGGACTGACATTTCCCTGTTAACGGCGCTCGGTTTGATGCCCTGGTTGTGGGGGGGCTTTCACGTATCCCGGGAATCCAAATATCCTCGATTAGGGTGTTCTTGCCAAAATGTTGCGCCAGGTGGAGGTAAGCGTCATATAAACAATTACTCTGTTCACGGCTTTCTCCAGAACTTAACCGTTAATACCTTTGGAATGACCTGACCGAAATAATACTTCAGCCCTGGGTCCTCCTTGATCTCAAACGTGTGCGCATAATTCCCGTCATTCACAAAAGATACCGGCGCTTTTTCGGCAAACTCGAAGTCATTATAGTATTCTTCATCACATACCAGCGCCTTGACGAACTTGAACTCTTTGGACGCCTTCAAAGGGCAGGGCACGATGTAAGTG
Source organism: Deltaproteobacteria bacterium (assembly GCA_021777225.1). GTDB lineage: Bacteria > Desulfobacterota > Desulfomonilia > Desulfomonilales > Desulfomonilaceae > CAJBEZ01. The sequence goes on along the minus strand of JAJYDQ010000076.1, from coordinate 13,130 downwards.
AAAGATAGCTTACCGTTTTTGATATCGGCCCAAAAACCTTCAATCCGGTTTACCGGAAAATATTTTCCGTCCAGCTTTACCAGAGTAAAGTATTGATACTCTTTGAGGCTGTCAAATAAGTCCTTTTTTATGGAATTCATGTCTTTGGTGGTTAGTTTTCCGCTTTTAGCGCTGGCGTACTTTCCAAGCGCCTGTTCACTAAACATTTCGTCGAATGTCCAATGAAACTTCAGAGCGGCTAAACCATCTTCGTTGAACATCACGGCAATGGAATAATCAATGAAGACGTGGGGATGACCAAAATTGTCTGTTGATGTGACCCCCAAAAACACCGCCACTGTAGTGGCTATCCAAAGGATGTGTTTTGCTGGGGCAAGGCTGAATCTGAACTGTTTATCCAAAGACATGTCAACCTGGACTGATGATCAGGATTGATTGACTGGCCTCAAATCCAGCGCAATCCTATATTTCATGGCGTGGGTCTATGTCAAGTCAACCTTGCGGCAATCAGCTTTGTCGTCTTGTCCGATGTTGTAATCGTTATCGGTGAGATCTATGATGTCCAGAGGAAAGTGGTTTTCAATGTCGCAATCAATCATGCGGTCACGACGTAAAATGCTGCTTGTGTTTGGAGTCATAAAATCATGATGCTCTCAAGGTCACACAGAAACGCACGCTCGGTATCTTTTCGGCGCTCAGTGTTTTTTTCGGTATTTTTAGCGACATATATTTTTCTGTTCATTGCGTGTATTCCGCAAGCCTTCTCTTGGGCCGGAGAACCCGCAAAACTTACAATTCTGTACATCAACGATCCCCATGCCCATTATTTGCCATATCAGGAGACGGGCATTTCAGGTTTGACAGGGGGCTTCGCCAAAGTTGCGACCGTTATAGAACAGGAGCGGACCCGAGCCAGGTCAGAGGGACGTTTCACGTTAACTCTCATGGGCGGTGATCTATTGCTGGGTACACCGTTTTCTACAACATTCAAAGGCGAACTTGGCGCTATTTTGATGAATCACTTGAAATTTACTGCCATGGTTGTCGGAAACCATGAATTTGAATACGGACTAAATAACCTATTGTCAAACCTACGAGCCCGTCTTGATTTTCCTCTTTTGAGCGCGAACGTTCAGACAAAAAGAGGAGATTACATTTTCGATAGAACCCTGCAAGGGAGAATTCCAAATTATAAAACCGGTTTCACCATTATTGGTCTCACTACTCAGCAGACGGCGAAAATCACCTTGCCTGAGAATGTTCAGGGGCTAGTTTTCAAAGATCCCATAAATACTGCCAAGGAGTGCATACAGGGCGTTCCATCAAACGATCTGGTCATTGCTCTAACTCACTTGGGAGTTGATGAGGACCGAAAACTGGCGGAAGCCTGTCCGAGGATAGGTGTTATAATAGGTGGGCATTCCCATACGGCCTTATTCAAGCCTCTTAAAGTCCACAACACTATAATTTGCCAGGCAGGTTGCTACTCCCGGTATGTAGGAGAACTTAATGTTGATGTGGAAAGGGGAAAAGTAGTTAATTACGATGGAAAGCTAGTTTCCCTCGAACCAGATGTTAAAGAGGATCCAGGAGTTTCCGCTACCATTTGCAAGTTCAAGGAGCGCCTGGATCCACGACTGAACGCAGTGATAGGACGCACAGAGGTCGCGCTGGGTAGTTCACATCGCAGCAGATCTGGTCAGGCAACAGCCTTGGGGCCACTCATCGCATACGCTATGGCGACCAATCAGGAAGCGCAGGTAGGTCTCGTAAACGCTGGTACCATAAGAGACAGCTTGCCGACCGGTGATGTTACCCTGGCAGACCTCTACACTGCGCTGCCTTTTACGGACACTGTTGTGAGGATGGACCTCACGGGAAAGGACATCCGCAATGCATTGCAACGAAGTCTTCAGCTCCCCGACGGGAGCGGAGGAAAACTCCAAACATTTGGACTGGTAAAATGCGTCAATTCCGCCCACGAAGTGATTATTTCAAAAATAGGAGATCGCGATTTCGCTCCCGATGCAATCTATACGGTCGCAATGAGCAACTTTCTTGCCACAGGTGGTGACGGTTACAGCGTGTTCAAGGAGAATGGTCGCAATATCCAGACCCCTGGTGTTCTCATAACTGAATTAATCACAAATTTGTTTAAGGAGAAAAAAGTCATAACCAAATCTCTTCTAAAGAAATTAAATGTTTCCTCACTAAATCAGTCTCGTTGATCGTAACAAAACGTTGTCCGCAGAATTGAACGAGGGATTTTAAAATCAAATTGAAGAATCATTGCAGGGATTTTGGATCAGGTATTTGCATCCACGCTTCAGGTTTTCCCACACTCCCTGAAGAAGTTGACATGTATTTACCCAGAAAATCCAAGATCGCCCGGTAGCTTTTGATTTGGTTTTCCTTTTTTACAAACCCGTGACCTTCGTCGTCAAACACGAGATACTCGACTGGCACATTCCGCTTCCGAGCCGCCTCTACGATCTCATCGGACTCGGCTTTGATTACTCTGGGGTCGTTCTTTCCCTGAAGCACCATCAAAGGTCTGACGATTTTGCTTGAATGGAACAAGGGCGAGATATTTCTAAGGTAGTCTTCTTCAGTATCGGGGTTACCAATCTCTCGATAGAGGGATTCCTTGTAAGGATCCCACCATGAAGGAAAACTCTTCAATGTACGAAGCCAGTTTGATACACCAAACATGTCCACGCCTAGAGCGAACTCCTCCGGTCTGAACGTGAGTGCGGCCAAAACCATGTAGCCGCCATAGCTGCCGCCTATGATCCCAACCCGCTTTTCGTCCACGTATCCTGTTGATTCGAGGTATTTCTTCGCTTCAACGCAATCTGCCAGGTCATCTTGTCCGTGTTTGTGATTGTCCAGCCGGTAGAAGGTCTTACCGTACCCCGAGCTGCCGCGATTATTGACGGCGATGAGAATATATCCGTGATTCACCAGATATTGAAACAGTGGATCATAATGGATCGTGGCCTGTCCACCAGGCCCTCCATGCACCCATACCATTGCGGGCGCCTTGTTGGAATGATCAGCCTGGTGAGGCTTGTACACTATGGCGGGAATATTCAATCCGTCGAATGACTTATAATGAACCCGCTGTGCTTCCACCAAGTCTTCAGGATCAATTTCCGGATTAAGCGTGTTGGTAAGCCGCGAGTACCGCTGGCTCCCGAAATCATAAATGTACAGATTGTTAGGTGACCGAGCGCCGTTGACATAGAAGCTCATCAGCTTCTCGCTCTTAGAAATTCTCACTGACGATATCTGGCCTTGTGGCGGTTCTGGCAGATGCGCCGGCTGATTCGTGGACGTATCATAGATTCTGATCTCGGTCCTCGCATCGTTATTGATTCCGATCACCATGTATTTGCCCGAATAGGAAAAACTGGCAAACTCAATATCCCAGTCAGCTTGTAGTATTGTCTCAGAATGTCCGGATTCAAGATCGTACCGCTTTAAATAAGTGAACTCTCGGCCTTCATTCGTAAGGTAATACAGGCTCTTCGAGTCTGGACTAAACGTCTCAGGAGAAAAGTTTATGTCTCCTTCATGAGGGGTCAGGCGCTTGAATTCCTGAGATTTTGTATCGTAGAGATAGACGTCTGAATTGTCACGGGTTATGGTCTTGCTGAATGCAAGGTAGCGGCGGTCTCTGGAAACCGCTCCAAGACTGTACGCTCCATCATTCTTGAAAATCATGCGCGGGCTGAAGGTCTCAATGTCCATGTCATAGACATCCATATGCTTGGGGTCCCTTTTGTTGGAACCGAAATAGAAACTTTTTTCGTCGTAGCTGATTCCGTAAAAGACCGACTTCGCCTTTTCGTCCGGAGTCAGGTCCCTGACATTTCCGCACTCATCTCGCAGATAAATGTGCCCCTTTTCGTTGCCTCCGCTATCACTCTGATAAAGGATGCGTTTGTCATGAGGCAGGAAGGAGAGGGCGAAAATCGAGTCATCCTTGGAGAAAGTGAGTTGCGAAGGCTCTCCGCCCTCGACAGGGATTACGAAAGCGTTGAAAACACCGCTCTGGTTGCTGGAAAACAAGACACTCTTTTCATCGAATGAGAAAGAACTTCCTCCGATGGAGACAGTCTTCATGAACTGTTCAATTGAATACTTCCTGATTTCCCGGCACTCGACCGGATTCGCCATTGAACATAGCACTAACAAGGAAATCGTAGAGCATATCAGTATTTTAAGTTTCACAGGTTCTCCTGATGTACGAGAATGATATCTGGAACCCTCTTTTGTATTACAATTTTGCCAGTTGCTGGGGGAAATGACAAGACCACGTGCTTTGCACGTGGTCTTGTCTACAAATTCAAATCATTTATGTCAAATATCAAAACAGTGGCGCTGCAAAAATTTATCCGTTCGACACGACATCCCAAAGACGGTCAAAGCCACCTTGGCCCGCTTCGCCGCCTGCTTCACTGCCATGGCCACCTTCTTCTTCGGAACTTTCTTCGTCTGCTGCCGCATATATGACAGCCGATGTGCGATTATTTTCTTGGTTGTCGACTGATATGGTTCTCGACCAATCCATGGTTTTCAAATCAGGCGTACCGAACAACTCTCCCAAACCTGGACATGTTTGGTTGCATTGAAGAGTTGTTAACGCTGTTGAACTACTGACTTCCTGATTCCCTATTTGTAATATCATCATCGCCGTGATGATGATCATCAGACCTAATATAGGCGAATATTTTTTCATTTGGAATTTCCTCCTTCCTCCATCTATGAGACGGGTAGACGACTCAACGATGAACTAAAAACTGCTTGTTATATTGAACTGTCCACCAATGACCGGGTCTATGGAACGATTATGAGTGCCACCTGTGGCCAAGTTGTTCTGATACCAGCTTGGATCTGACCTGTCGATGCACGCATAACTAAACCACTTACCAGGCGCCCAGTAGGCCGCAGTCAGGCTGAACTGCCATGCTTCTAGCAATTTCCAGTTCAAACCCAGATCTATTTCGTAGCCTAAAGCGCGTTCTGTTATGTTAGGTGTAAGATTGTTCTGACTCATGTTAGGACCTGGGTTCACACGACCAAAATCTATGTTGCCGCTAGCATAATTTACTGTAGTGCCACCCACAGTAAATTGGTTAAAACCTGGTCTGAGGCAACCCCTTTCGTAACCATCAGAGGTCCTTTCCGCCCAGAAAAAGCTTCCGAAGAGGTTCAGGTTAGACGCCACCGCATAGTCTAACCTGCCTGCCAGGACAAAAGCATCCCTGAGATAACCATCCCGGTTCAGGTTGTAGCCATTTAATCCCGACCCATAATTGTAAGTGAAAAGATAAGCGTATGGGATAACCAGGCTATAATTGCCAAGGCGAGCGTCATACGCAGGGTGCCTGACGAACGCCGCCGGCTGCCTGTCAATATACATGCCGTTACGCCTGTCAGGGCCCGGAGTCCAAACGCTGAGGAAACTGAGTTTGGCCGGTCCGCAAATAATACCTGTTTCTATGGCCGCACGCAACTGTTCAATGTATCGGGTTTGAGGACCGGCGGGGAAAGTCGGCGCACCCGGTTGAGGCTGAATCATGGGGGCGTTGGTGGTTGGGTCCGATCCAAAACGGTCCGTCCAGTATAGCCACGCCAGTTCGGAATTAAGGAAAAACCTTCCGTTGTTGTATTTTTCATAGACTGTGCCGTGGAACAGGTCTTCATTCACTGGAACAACATGTGCGAGCGGGAAGTTTGGGCCAGTGACGTCACATTCGGGACCAATATGAAAGCTTCCATAAGAGCATAATGCTCCCGCTGAGACAGGACCATTAGAATAATTCAAGTAAACGAGGAAGTCATTGGAAAAGGAGCCACTTCTGTCTGCTCTACTATAGTACTGTCCCGAAGGCACTTGCGTGGTGCCATGAGCGTCCGTGTAGTGGGGCAAATCATACGGATCACCGTAGGCAGGTGTGTTGGAATAGCCGACTGTAGCAAAGATACCTGAACTGCCGGCGTATCTGAATGGATAGTAAGCTATACCAATATCAAACGGCCCGTACGGCGCCGTTAACGATATTGATTCTGTTGTCAATGAATCTGACCCATCATATTGGAGGGCTGTACCGAATCTCCAGGGCCTTTTGCCAACACCCAGAATACCCCACGGCATGTTGGCTGTGACCCAGAATTGGGTCCACTGGCCCTGACTAAAGGCTTCTCTCACTCCTGGAGCGGAGTCCGTGACATACCTTGAACCAACAGGATCACCCCACGAAGCTATGCGATAATGACTGTACATCCTTACGGCAGGATTGATCTTGATAATGGGGTCAAAATCGACCTGGAAGTACGACCATGCAGCGTTGGCGCCAGTAACAAAGTTTGTGTCGAACTGCTGGCCATCCCAGAAATTCAGGTTGGCTGTCCCCTGATTGGCTGCGTCTACGTTGTAATTCCCAAAAAAACCTTTTGTTCCTTGCTGGTTATACCATTCGTGCGTCCACGCGAATGTCCCCGTCAGATCAAATTCCCACGCGTATGCCGGTGTTAACGACAGACTAACGAGGATAACGATCAACCCCAGATTAGAAAGATACCGTTTTGTAACCATTTATTCCTCCCAAACCACACAATTTACAAAAATGTAACGTTTCTATAATAATATCACTCTATTAGTGTTAGAGCAATCAAAAAAGCGCATTTCCCAAAAACTATCTCAGACGATTAAAAGTATTTGAATTTTGCTATTCAACTTGACTAATAGCACGACGAGTAATATCGTAGCAATATGTTTGTGCGACTTTTTAAAAAAATAACACTAGTTACCCCAAAAGGCGCACAAGCGACCTGTGCTCGGGGAACAACCTCTTAAACGGGCGCGTTATTCAAGGTTTTATTCGAACAATTTACCGGCCGGTGAGTTATGCACATTTCAGAAGGAGTTTTGTCCGCTCCTGTCCTAGGCGGAGGCGCTGCTTTAACCTTTGCGGGACTGGCGATAGGTTTGCGGAAAATGGATTACGAAAAATTACCGGAAGTCGCTGTCTTATCTTCCGCGTTTTTCATAGCTTCTCTCATTCATGTCCCGATTGGGCCTTCGGCCGCGCATCTTATACTTAACGGGATTTGTGGGGCTCTCCTCGGGTGGATGGCATTCCCCGCCATATTTGTCGGTTTAACACTCCAGGCCGTCCTTTTTGAGTTCGGTGGCCTGACCTCACTTGGAGTCAACACTTTCAACATGGCGTTCCCCGCAGTGGCCATGGGTTACTTCTGCCGATATTTTATAAGAAGTCCCAGTTTGCCAGTACGCGTGGTTTCTGAGTTTATAACCGGGGCAGGGGCAATCTTGCTGTCCGGTCTACTCGTTGCGGCCTGTCTCGTTCTGGCCCTAGGCGAATCGATGGATTCTGCGGCTAAGCTGGTAATCCTGGCCCATATACCGATTATGATAATAGAGGGTTTGATCACTGTGTTTGTTATTGAATTTATCCTGAAGGTACAGCCCGAAATGCTGCCGGGAACGTCTGGGGTTTCCCGTTAATGATCTGTTTTTTGCAGCCAGTAGTTCCCTTGACCCTATTTTGTCGATCTGTCGCATGCTTCCTGAGGAGGTCCAGAATTGAGAAAAAGATTATCCTATAGCTTAAACTCCGAATTGTTGAGAGTAACAGTCCTAATTGTCGCCATTGCTTTGTGTCTGGCTGCGCAATCTCATGCCTTGACCGAAGCTGATCAACCCACTGCAGGCAAGACTGTTCAAAGCTTAGCCCAAAAAGCGTCTGAGCCTGCCGCGCAGGCTATCGACCAAAAAGCGCTTATAGATAGCATGGGAACTCTGATGGACAATAAACTCGCACCTTTAATCAGGATGCAGGCGAATCTGCAAAAGCTTATGCTTGAAGACAAATTTAGCGGTCCCAAGTTTACTGACATAATAGGAGGGATTGGCTGGATTATGGGACTTTTTGGTATAGTGGCTTTCTTCTGGAGTTTCAAACGAAAGCCAACTAAATAAATTGATCAAAACTGAGTAAATTGATTAGGAGCTAAGTCTTAATGCAAATTGAAGAATTTTCATCTGGTGATTCCTGGGTCCACAAACTGGATCCCAGGGTAAAAATTGTTGTGACCCTGGTCTTTTCTGTTGTTGTCGCATTAAATAGTCACCTGGAAGTAGTGGCTATTAGCCTGATTTTACCTTTCGTATTGATAATTTGCGCCAGGCTGAATTTCGGGAAAGTAATGTTAAGACTCGCCATCGTCAATGGTTTTATCTTGTTCCTCTGGTTGTTTCTTCCATTCACGACCCCGGGAGAAACAATATATTCCATGGGGCCTCTGACCATACAGAGAGAAGGGTTATACCAGGCGCTTCTGATTACCCTGAAGTCCAATTCGATCATCCTGATGGTCATTGCCCTACTATCGACATCCCGGATTTTTACTCTGGTGCATGCGATGAGTCATCTTTGGGTCCCAGACAAACTGGTCCATCTTTTCTTTTTCTGTTTCAGATACATACACGTGATCCACGAGGAGTATCACAGGTTGGTTAACGCGATGAAAATGCGTGGATTCAAGCCCAGGACTAACATGCACACCTATCGGGCATATTCCTACCTGGTGGGTATGCTGTTGATCAGGAGCTTTAATAGGTCAAAAAGGGTCCTTCATGCCATGAAGTGCCGTGGTTTCAAACGGAAATTTTATATTCTGCACCACTATGAGATGAAGCGTTTCGATTACGCCTTGGCTGGCTCCAGCCTGGCTTTTTCGATCCTTCTGATGGTAGCGCGATGATCAAATTGAGAGACATTCGTTTTAAGTATGCGTCTCATTTCCTTTTCGATGGATTGAATCTGACCATTGAACGTGGAGATCGGGTTGGCCTCCTGGGCGCAAACGGATGTGGCAAGACGACTTTATGCCACATCATAATGGGATTGTTAGCCCCGGAGTCCGGCGATGTTGAAATTTTCGGAAAGAAACGGACCAAGGAATCCGATTTTGCGGAGATACGAGGAAAGATTGGTTTTCTGTTTCAGGATTCCGACGATCAGCTTTTTTGCCCGACAGTGATCGAAGACGTCGCGTTTGGGCCTCTGAATATGGGCCAAAGCCCTGAAGAGGCAAAGAGGACTGTGACCAGCACTCTGAAATCTCTTAAGCTATCGGGATTCGAAGATCGTATCACCTACAAGCTCTCCGGGGGCGAAAAACGACTTGTTTCCCTGGCGACAGTTCTTGCCATGAAGCCGGACTTTCTAATACTCGATGAACCAACAAGCGGACTTGACGAAAAGACCACCCAACGCCTTGTCGAAATCCTCAAAGAATCCAATCTCGGCTACATGATCATTTCACACGATCGGGACTTCATTAAATTGACGGTGGACAAGTTGATTCAGATGAAAGATGGTCAGATACAGACTGCAGATTGGAACAGCCTCGAAATGTAATCCGTTTTCAAAAAAAGGAGACTCAAATGAAAGGAAGCCACGAGCACGAACACAAACATGATCACGAGCACACCCATGGGGATGAGGAACATGCTCACGAACACTTGCACAAACACGCTCATGAGCATGAGCACGAGGCTGAAGAATTGGAACATGATCATGATCACAGCGATGATCACGGGCCGCATGACCACAATCATGGATGTCAGAAATGTGGAACGACCGACAAATAGAACCGAAATTTCTTGTTCTTAATATGCCAGTAAACGGAATGGGTCATCTGGCGGTTCTTTCACACGGGTTTTTTGAAGTCTTGAGCGGTTAAGATTTGTTAGTAGCAAGAATTAAGAAATTTAGCTCTTAAAAAATGTTGACATCCAGCAAAACAAAGATTTAGGATAACTGCCGTATAGTATAAATTAAGATTTTGACAGAAATACCTTGGGGAAAACGGTGACAATCCGTTGCTGCCCCGCATCTGTGACCGAGGACGAAACCCGCATATAAACCACTGGAAAATTTTCCGGGAAGGCGCGGCAAGTAGGTTGAATCGGAAGCCAGAATACCTGGGTATTTTCTGGACCCTAAAAAAACCTGCGCGGGCAGGCAAGGGGATGTAGAATTACGTCAAGCCCTTGCGCCGCTCCGGTGTAAGGGCTTCTTTATTTGACAAAAGATGAGGTTGGGCGCCTTGAGTTCCGCTGCAACGGAACCCAAGGCTGGTGGGGAATGGTTTGCCTTTCCCTTTCCCACTATTTTCCCACCTTTACCTAACCAAGTCAAGTTTGGTCTTGCCTCAATGTTGGATGCAACGACGGATCTCCAAATCCGTCCCGGGCCCAGCGCAGGTGAGTTGTTTCTTAAGTATGTGGAGATATTACCACAGTTAAAACAATATGTTACCCGTTGGTGATCTTCTGTTTTGCTAAAAGAGGAGGTTAGGATGTTTCGTCTGCCATTAAACTTTATTGCGATATTTTTATCTTTGCTGACTACCGTTGCCTTTTCGGAAACGCAGGCTGGCCCTGCTCCTCAGGGCTGTCAAGACTTTCCACAGCCATGTTACGGTCCCAACTTTTCAGCGTGTGGAGCGGCGCAGACCATCACCCGCCCAAAAACTCGTCAACATAGTCGGTCATTCCCAGAACCAGTTTATAACGGACCGTGTAAACCGAAGCTTGTCCCAGTGACCTACAGAGAAGAAGGACCGATTAGGAGCATTGTTATCAATGCTGTAGGACTTCTTAAATCCACGATTCAATTGCCTTTCAAGGCAATTGAGGCGATCTTCCCGGTAAGTTGGTCACAACAACAAGCAGGTGTTCCTAACTACAACGGACCGCAGGCTCTTTGTCAGGGCAATTCTGCGCCTCCATACCGTATTCAGCCATATCCAATTCCGCCTTGTGGACTTCAACCTGTTGTTTGCGCTCCACCCAGCCCGGATCTTGGCCCCCTTCCATCTAGGCCCACAACTCCAGGTTGTGGGCCTCAACTGCCGCCTCAATTAGTCAAGGAGCACAGATTACCGCCCGTAGAGCCCAACAATCTCTTGCAAGGAATTGTTAATATTCCCGGGGCCATAGTCCGGGACGACCGTTGGTTTGGGGACCTCTTCCGGGATGGCTCCAACGGTCCCTGCTCATGCGGTCAAGTAAGGCCATGATGGAGAAACTATCAATGAGAATCCAATATAAATTCGGCCCAGGGCCATTAATAGCTCTGTTGAGCTTATGTCTGGGTTTGCTGTCTTATGACCAGAGCTTTGCACAGGATGCCGCTCCGGTTCCTTCGGAGCAATTGCCCAGCGTTCAGGTCCAGGCTCCATCTGCAAGTGGCTCAGCCAGAGGCGCCAGATCAGAGGAAGGTTTCGGATACGGAGATCCCATACCGTCAGGCCAATCATTTTCCGATTATGCTCCTACTCGGTCCGAGGTGGTTTCAGAATCGGGTCGCACACAGAACCTTGCAACAGTTCCGTCTGCTATAAGTGTAATAGAAAATAGGGGAGTTTCATCTCTTGGGAATTATGGCCTCCCGGATATTGTCCAGGGTCAGCCGGGAGTGTTTTCCATGGGTGGTTATGCTGGAAACCCTTTTGACGCTCCCATAGCGATTCGCGGGTTTACCAATGAAACAACCAACAGAACTTCCTTATTGTTGGATGGCACGAGTCTGAATATGCCAAGGCAGGAAGCCAACACCAATTTCGTATTTCCCGAACTCATTGAACGGGTTGAAGTTTTAAGAGGTGATGGAACGATACAATATGGAGATAAGGCGATTGGAGGCGCGATAAACGTCATAATAAAGAAACCGCGGCTCAACCCTGGCAGTTATTTCGGAGCTGAAGGTGGTTCATGGGGACAGAACAGAGAATGGGCGGCCACAAACATAGTCAAGGGTCCTGTTGCGATTGGCCTGTTTATGGGTAGGTATTATGAGTCGCCAGGCTGGCGAACGTATTACGGGAATAACGATTACGAGGAACCAATTTCACGGCCCGGTCCATGGTCCCTTGTAAATGTCTACGGAGACCTGAATTGGAAGATCACACCAAAGCTAACGCTTGACATAAGCAATTTGATCTCAGACCAGCGAGTAGCGGATTATAATCCGATTCCTATAGACAGATGGCAGCGTAGAGACATTAGGGATATTTCGCAGGATCCTTTTGGATATCGTCCTTTTGACGATCCTCCGGAAAACAGGCTGGATAATTTGACTTTAGTTAAGCTTCTCTACGATGGCGCCTACCTTGGAAACCTTGACCTGACATGGACTGGTAGGACTTACGACCGTAGCATTCCCTTCTATTTCGGACAGGGGGAAGATTATGATCAGCGATGGACGGATTCCCGAATTTACGCAACATATACACGCACGGACCAACACTCGTTTTTACGTAATGATCTGACTTTTGCCGCCGATACCTCAAGCGGTAAATTTGTATGGGAAGCGCGAAACATCACACTCTTACCGACTTACACTTATGGTTTGACCCACGCGGCAGCCATTAGGGGATATCGTGATTCCACATCATATTGGTTAATGAACCAGACCAGGTTCTGGGATAGACTTATTCTTACTCTCGGATACAGGAACGAAAACTACAATTTGCCGGGTGTATATTCCTCGTCAATATATAGTCCCTCGGTTGTTACGGCGAATATTTACATGCACGCGAGCGATTCCCAGTATAGCCTGGGTTTTGTTTACGATCGCGAATTAGGTTCCGATATTTACTATAAACACTCCACCCCATATAGATTTCCAAATTTTGACGATATGATCAACTATGGGTGGAACCCTCTGAATCCTGCGGTTTCTCCGGAACCTATCTGGTTCTTACAGTCAGAAGGCGGCTCCCTGGATGAATTCGGGGTCCGACACTGGTTCACGCGCAACATCTATTTAGGGGTCACTAGCTATAAACTTGACATGCAAAACGAAATTTTTTGGGGGCCTGACCCAAATCCCGCTATGAACGGCACAAGCCGGAATCTGAATGTCCCGGATATCTTACACTCGGGAGTTGAGGTTGAGTCATTAGTTAAGATGACACCTCGCTGGACTATGAAATCTAATTATACATGGCAGAAGGTGTATTTCGGTACTAATTGGCAACCCCCAAATCCCGCCGGATTATCAACAGCAAGAAAATGGGCGCCTTTA
>JAJYDQ010000146.1 GCA_021777225.1 Deltaproteobacteria bacterium | reverse complement strand
TCCTGTCGGCCGACAGCCTCACAGAAGTTTTTCCAGAATTTGAACTCCAAAGCTCCTAAGGACATATATCGGCCGTCCGAAGTTTTGTAAAGTCCGTAACATGGATAGCGTCCATTAAGTGTCATTCCTGAAGGCTCAGGAGGCTCAAGCCCCGCTTCAACTCCTGCGAAAACCATCGTGGCCAATGACAGAAGGCCGTCATACATGGATACGTCTACAAACTGGCCCTTCCCTGTTTTCTCCCGCTGTATTATGGCCGCAAGCAGGCCAGTCAAGGCCATGAGGCTTCCACCAGCCAGGTCCGCAACTTGCACACCAGGGAGCGCCAGGTCTCCGTTACGGGATCCAGTCATAGACAATATGCCTGACAGCGCAAGATAATTGATGTCATGACCGGCTTTCAACCTGTTTGGCCCCGTTTGCCCGTATCCGCTGATCGAAACATGAATCAGGCGTGGATTAACCTTGCTCGTATCATCATAACCCAGCCCCAGCTTTTCCATGGTCCCAGGTCTGAATCCATCGATCAGAACGTCATAAGATTTGAGAAGGTTGAGAAAGATGCGCTTACCTTGCGGATGCTTAAGGTTAAGGGCGACACTCCTTTTGTTTCGGTTTACAGCCTCAAAAAATGGCGAGCTATTCCCGTCTCCCATCAACGCCCTGCTGTAATCTCCACCTGAAGGGTTTTCCACCTTAATCACATCAGCGCCCAAAAGCGCGAGGATCCAGGTCATATACGGACCTGGCAAATTCATCGTTAAATCAAGGACTTTTAGTCCGGACAAGGATGAAGGCATAATGGTTCGCCATCCTTTCACCGTGATGGAACTCCCGATGTAGCCGCATGAAAGTGTTCGACCGGGCTCCACGCCAGATCAATTTGCACGGTTTAGCGCTAAGGGTAAAAAATGCGTTTGATCTTTCCAGGGCTTTATGTGTTTCCCGGGCGCGATTGTACATCGGGTCAATGTCATTCCGGCAGACTATATGCCACAAAATATTTTATAAAAAGAATTTTTTATCGGCCGTAAAACTCCAAAATTGCCGCTGCTTACCAGTCGGGAGCATACTCATGACAAAATAATCTGACAGAATTCGCGCCGAGTTATTTTTAAAGTTTTCACGGATGGAAACAAAATATACAGACCGGTCTTTATTGGTTTATCAAAAGGTTCGAGAGTAATTGCCGAAGGCTTTGGAATATTTGGTCGTTGTATAATTATTTCAATAGCGTCCCTCGATCTGTTTCAACACGATTACCCCAACTTCCCGGTTGTCGGAAATGTCCTGGAGACTCTACGGTTTTCCCGGGCCATTGACGTCTGAATATTCACATAGCCCATCCTGTGCTCATAGCCTCGCAAACGCTTATCCAGACTAATTCCTTGACTCCTTTACCGGCTTTGCTATATAGTGAGGCCTAATAGGTTAAGGTTGTTATTTTTTTGACACATCACAAAGAGGTATGGATTGAAGCCGAAACTACATTTGCCGACGGCGGTTCTACCAATTGCGCTCTTTGTGGTAGTTTGTTTTTCGTTATTCCCTTCCGCAGCCTATAGCCAATGGTTACCATCCTGGTTTTCAAACGGGAAATTCTGGGACTGGTCGGATTACCGGTTCAAGTTCGAGTATCGTTTGTTCGCCCCACGCCTGGTTTCCGGCTATATCAAACGCCCGGACTTTAATAGCATTAATATCAGTGGTTACCAACTTCGTGAATTTGATCTTCTGTCGTCTCCATCCGACCCAAACTCTACGGGCGGGGGATATGGCTTCAATCAGTATCCTCAGGCTTTCAAGTCGGCCGCATTCCAGTTGTATGTAGACAGGCTGGCGTTGAGACTGATAGTAGATGAGGATCTGATCTTTCGCGGCACCCTGGGCAATACAGCGTTTGCCGATTGGCCCGCCCCGCCCACTTCTGCGAATTTTTTCAGAGTGTCAGAACTGGATCTCAGTTCCACCCGATTGGGCATGGGCCTTGATCTGATACGCAATCCGTATCTTCGTGCAGGAATTGATTTCGATTTCTATATCAATCAAGTGACGTTTCGCGATATGAAAGACGCAGTAACGACCTCATCTGTCGGATCACCAGGACCAGTGGGTGGTACACCACCATTGAACGGTAGTTGGCAATCTTATCATCTTCAAAATATGCGCTATTATCAGAGCGATAACGGACCATGTACAATTGGACTCCGCGTATTCGCAGTCCCTGGCAGTATCCGTGAAGTTCCCATAATCGCCCAGGCCAAAATTAATGTGCCGATGCCATTCTGGAAACAGATCTGGGGCTTTCAGAATGAGGCCAGGATCGTAGAATGGGAGGTCATGGTTGGAGCGAGGCCTGCTATATGGGATGCAAGTTCCATAGGGCTTACGACTTTTTCGTTCGGCATTGAAGCTGGTTTTAAGTCAGTAACCCTCAACACGGATATGTCCGGTTCTTCTGGAGAAAAAAATTTTACCACCCCAAAGGGTTTCTCAAACCCAGCCTCCATCCATGCTGTATGGCAGGGGCCGTTCTTTCAGGCGGGACTTTACTACTAACCATCTTTCCCAAACACATCCAGAAATATTATCCCGAACGCCGGGGTTTCCACCACAGCAATTTGATCCCACAACTGCAAATTGCGCGTGAAAATCTTTGAAGATATCGTTGTCAAGTCCTCAGGATGCGCCTAGGGATTCCTGTTTACCTGCTTGAGTTCTCCGGGAGTCCGGCAAATCTCCTCAGCTTGTATAGACTCTATGTTCTTGAGAATCGATACTCCAGCATCTTACCGCTCGACTGCTCCTGAACTCGGACAGCACGCACAGGAGATATTATCGGAACTTGGTTACAATTCCACTCAAATTGAGGAGTTGCCAACGCAAGGGGTAGTTTAATTAAAACCTCTCGGGAAAGGGTCGCCGGCTACCGATATCGGAAGTTTTTCCTGTTTCATGCGGGAAAAGATGATAGGGTGATCCAAATTCTTAGGGCCAGTTATCCCTGGAGATTCGGTCGGCGCAGGCTCTGATTATTAGTTGCTACAGGCCCCCAACCAGCTCTAAATAAAATCGACATTTGCCTGTCGCCCTACCATTGCAGCCTTTCTCACCAGTCAATGGATTTTTCTTTTCCTCGCAGTTGCCCGTTATGCCAGAAACTTCAATGGTCTGAATCACCATGCCAAATTTTGCTTCGGAGTCCGCCAAATTCCGACATAGCCTTTCAAGTTCACTTTTTTGCCGAATTTTGTCACAACAATTGCCGCCTCCAGAGAATTTGGCGCCAATGTCTTTTTCGAACCATTCAGGAAATGAAACACCGACTGGCGCTAACATGGAAAAAACAAAAAAGATGGCGCTAATCCTGGCCAGTTTTCTCGTTTGCATTGACCCTCCTCAATTGTTTTTAGAGAGACCGAGTTTTGTAACTTTTTCAGACACTTCAATGTGAAGAAAGTTGTCAGTTTCCG
The DNA here is from genome assembly GCA_021777225.1 of Deltaproteobacteria bacterium. GTDB lineage: Bacteria > Desulfobacterota > Desulfomonilia > Desulfomonilales > Desulfomonilaceae > CAJBEZ01. The sequence goes on along the minus strand of JAJYDQ010000146.1, from coordinate 481 downwards.
ATCAATGAATAGGCATACAATCGTTGTTTAGACATCGGAACTTTTCCGCATGGAGCCTTGCCTGGATTCTGTTTCAAGTCAGGCGTTGCCTATGAGCAAATCGGCCCTAAATTTTTAAAATTGTATAAATTATTAGTTATCATAAGGAGAGTATGAAAATCCGTATTAACATTGACAAGAACCTTGTAGAATTTACACCGGAGAATTCAGAAGAAACAGCCAAATTGCAGCAACTGTGGCGGTTAATGGTCGATTGCGCCCGATTCAACAAGAAAATGGTCCCCATTGGTGAGAATACATTCCCAAACAAAGTCCGTTCGCCAGATTTGCGATTGAAGGTATGGAAACAAAGGGGACCCCTAGCTATCCTGAGGCGCATGTTGAGAAAGACTGCCGTTGTGTTATTGCCAGACCTGCAACAAGTACGTTGAGTTAAAGAACGGTGACCGAATACCTCCATGCTGTGGCAAGCTGATGGAGA
>JAJYDQ010000075.1 GCA_021777225.1 Deltaproteobacteria bacterium | reverse complement strand
ATGACTGGAAGAGGTTCATCCTGGAGAAATATGGTGATAGAGCCGAACCCTCATTGCAATATTTCAGCAGTCCGGTGATAGTTGACAATTTGAAAGGTGAAATCATTAAGGACGACTGATGCAGTACTTGTTTTTGGCTTCAACTATGCCTTTTTGTAGTAGATTTCTGAATTAGTAAATGTTCAGAATGTCAAAGGAGAGGTTAAACCTGACCAGGCTAGGCAATTTCTGAGATTAGTAGAACGGTATAATATCAAGATGGAGCCTGAACAATGAGGGACTACCATATCAATATTTTTTTGTGAAGAAGACGGCAGGTACATCGCTGATATACCCGATTTAGATTCATGTTCAGCGTTTGGTAATACCCCTGAAGAAGCGCTCGCCGAAGTCGAACAGGCGAAGAAAATATTGCTGGAATCTGCTAGCGCACAGGGGAAACCTATTCCCCAGCCTAAATACAAGCCTATCATTTACCAAGTTTTTATATGATATCAGCTACGTGGCGGACCAAAAGGGACCGGTCAGAAATCGCAGTATTTTTCACGCCTTAAGATTGGATCATCTTTATCAACTCTGTAGCTTTCTCATTCCCCGAGGCTGACAATAACATCATGAATTTTCTTAAAGTAAGCATATTGACATTATATGACATAATGTTTATCTTACCTTTCAAGAGTGACAGCGTTATTAGACGAGCCGTGAGGCGGACAAACACCACATGGAAAATATAGGAAAATTCATAGCAGGCAATATCAAAAGGCTCAGATTGATCAGGGAAATTAACCAGATACAGTTAGCCGAGGCGGCGGGGATTTCAAGAGCAGCCTTTCAAAAAATCGAAGCCGGACTGGTGGTGCCGCGACTAGGCACTTTGCAAAAAATATCTAACGTCCTTCAAGTTGAAATTGATGATCTGGTGACTCAAATACCACAATTGACCAAAGTCAGGTTCAGGTCCAACAATGAACTCAAGAGTCGTGATGAGGTGCTTTTCAAGGTGGGGCGATGGCTGAAGGATTATTCAGCCTTAGAGGCTATGCTGCCGGAATCCGGGATCGAATACCAACTTAAGGATGTACCAACAAAGATAACTTCAACCGTCAATAAACGAGGCGAGAGTGAACGCGGGAAGATTGCAGCACAGATTGTACGAAGGCGCCTGTCTATCAATGACGACACGCCAATTGTTGATATCGGGCTTGTTCTGCAACGTTCGGGCATAAAAGTTTTGAGATATCCAGGCGGTACAGATGGTTTTTTTGGTTTATCGGTAGCTGATGAGAATTTTGGAGGGCCAGCCGTGATTGTGAATGTAGGACGGCGTATCCCGGTTGAACGGTGGATTTTCACTGCTGCCCATGAACTTGGCCATCTGATGTTGCATCTGAACTCATTCGATGTAAACGAGACAAACGAGGATTCAGGACAGGAAGCCGAAGCAGACAATTTTGCGGCCCAATTCCTGATGCCGGAACAAGCGTTCGGCGAATATCTGAAACTCTCCAGGGGTCTTGATTTTGTTGACTGGGTACTGAAGGTCAAAAGGGTCTTCCTCGTAAGTTACCTGACCGTCCTGAAACGATTAAAGGCCATGGGCCTGGCCGATGATACCATCTATGACGTATTTCGAGATCGCTACCACATGAAATACAAACGGCGACTTAAACGTACAGAAGAACCCGAAGGTATTTCTGCCGGGAACTTTGGTATTGGCGCCGAACACAAAGATGTTTCCCTGATTGAGCCCGACAAACTCGATCCTTACGATTTTCTGGAGGATCGGTTATGTGGGTTGGTTCGGGAAGCTTTCGAAAAGAACTTGATAACTGCTGGCAAGGCTGCCAGAATTTTAGGGTTGAGCATTGGAGAAATGCAGGGATTGATCGGATCGTGGAGGCTTTTTAGTGATAGATGATCCTGGTGTGGCGGTTGCTGCTCTGGGAAGGGTTTTCCCAATCATAGAAATAGCAAGGAACTGATCAGACAACATGAATATTTGGAATACTGATAAATTAATTTTGTTCATTATTGTCTTTTTTCCAGGCTTTGTCTCTTTAAAAGTATACGATCTGTTTGTTCCAGGCTATCGTAGAGATTTATCAAAGTCCTTTTTCGATGTCATTGCTTACAGTGTGATCAATTTTGCTCTCGCGCTTCCCTTAATATATTGGATTCATTCTCAAGGGATCCTTTATGATCATGGCTGGGTAGCGGTCATGGCACTGATATTCGTTATGATCATCGTTCCGACCGTCTCACCATTTCTCATTCTCAAAATCTTTTCTTTACCGGTAGTAGCTAGGTTTATTCTTCATCCGATTCCGAAGCCTTGGGACTATTTTTTTTGGAAAGAAAATTCCATGGTGGGTCATGGTGCATCTGAAAGATGGTCGAAGAATAGGTGGAAGATTCGACAACAATTCTTTTGCATCTTCATTTCCGAATAAGGAACAGATTTACATTGAAGAGGTCTGGGAATTGGACGAGGCTGGCCACTTCCAGAAACCTGTAGAGCGCTCCGGAGGTATAATAGTCGCCGAAGAAAATATATTGGCTCTGGAATTCTTTAAATCCTGATTTTACAAAGGAGTTAGTGATGTCCGATGATGCTAAGCAACCTGAACCAAAAGAGACTGTTCAGAAAGGCTATCAGCCAGTACCTCTAAACAGGCAATCCGCTGCCCTACCATTTCACCTCGATCATGGATACCAACCCAACAAGGGAACAATAGATGTCAGTAAGCCGCCGCGAGGGGGGTCAGGCGTTTCACCTAAATACGATGACCCGAAGAGCAATTCAGAAAAAAAGGGCTAATTGGGAACACATAATAAATTGGTGAGAGATGGCCAATGAAACCAATTGCGAATAGCTTCAGTGTTTCTGGAAAACCATTTAGTTGTCTTATAGGCCCTCGATTACAATTTGAGTTGCGACTGTCCGCCTAGGCAGTACTAGATTTTATGACTAGGGCAATTGTTGATTAAACCGGTTGCACACATTTAAAGCCGTTTAACAAGAAAATTAATAAAACCAAGCTTGCCGGACAACGAGTCGAGATTTTAGGATCGCCCTTTATTAATATCACTTATAGTAATGCTGGATTTAAACTGATGCAAATTCGAATTCAAGGTCCCAGAAAAACAGTTGCCAGCTGGTCAGATCTGTTAGGTTTTGCAGAAGCGCTATCGGCTGTTGGTTGGCAACTCTCTACACAGACCGCTAAAGCAGCGTTGGAAAGGCTTGGACAATTCTCATGGATTATGAGAAGTTATCATTCCCCTCTTGAAGAGGCTATATTAGTTAATGACGGGATTGTCAGAACTTTCACTCCTTCTCTTTATGGTGATTTTGTAACTGAAAACAATGATCACAATTTATTGGCTTGGCTCACTGAAATTTTGTCAACTCATTGCTTAGTAGCAGGTTTAGAATCCCAAAAGGGCTTACCCGGAATACGAACTATAATCTGCGAGGGAGAAATGATGTTATATGATGACAACCCGTTTTCATATTTAAACGATTCGCACTTGCCGCATTCCAATCTGACCCAGAATCAGATCACGCCAAACTTCTTGCGCCCGGTCTCCACTCAACTCAACACCGCTTTTTCAAAATGCTTCGTTACTGACTCCCTGGGAACACAAATTGGTCTAAAAAAGGGTGGAATATACATTGAAGAAAGTGTGATATCCCAGATAATTACCTATCACGGCTGTCGGTTGCAAGAAAACTTTTTATTTTTCTATCGACAGCCAATCTTGGATCCACCGTCCAAATATGGCGCAGTTAAAGACCTTTACCTTATAAGTTCTAAACAATGGCCTGATGGAGTCTTTTTCTACGATAAAACGACATGGTGCAGGTTCGGAGAAAGCCTAAATGTTTCAACCAAGGGATTTGAATTCACTCTTCGCGAGATCCTGGATTTCAGCCCATCTGATGAATTTTGTCTATTCTGGTTCGACACGTTTGGCGGAGGGCAACACGGTTACATTGTGGATGGCGTTATTCCACTAGGTTACCAAGGGAACCCAAAACATCAATTCGTTTCCCCCAGTCATGAAGGTCACGAAACCCTGCACGAGTTAATTGCTTCGCACAACAAGCGAAAATAAAAGGAAAAGATTACCTGCCCCTCAAACAGCGGGCCAGCCACACCCTTTTTCGATCTTTTCCCTGCGCATTTGGATTTGGGCTTGTCTTTCTCATGCAGGCCCTTTTTAACTTCTTCCTCATGCCGTTCGTGGTTAAGGGCAAGGAGGAGATTCAGGTCCTCCGAGCGATCGGACACGTTTATTGTGCAGCAGATGCCTTGTTTTGATTTGCCCTCTGATTATGTAACACTTGTTGACTACCTGAATTTCCGACCAATAGTTTCAAACATTGACTGAAATCCAGCGGTCGCGATTCTTAACGGCCGTTTTTTTGAGGAAAGGAGGGTAGAGAAATCTGGAATAGGGATCAGTGTTTGTTGCCTACAAGGAGTATTCGTTCACGTTCCAACAACACTCATCAGTTTGGCATGGGTCGCCGTTTGAACCAGTCGAATATATTCCAACAGCCTTCATTGCTTATGATCCGCTCAAAGTCCTGGTTTTCCATCAGCGCCCTGAAAGTCCTAGACACGAGCATGTTGTACTCTATTGCGCAAATCATAATAGCACCCTGTTGAATATCGGTAGCATCGAAAAGCAGTTCAATTACAGGTTTGTCATCGTGATCGGCTATTGCCCTCCAAATGAAACGGCTCATTTTGGTTAACAGCAGTTCCTTCCGATAATCACCATCAGCGATATGCTGCGATCGAAGAATGTCAGATTTCAGGCTACTTATAGTGGTAAGAAATATGTCCCATTCCAATGGGCTGGTGATTCCAGTCAAGTTGCCTAAACTGCTAAATATGCGATCAAATGATACGACTCTTTGGAGTATCGTGGAGAAGGGGATTCTCATTTTGTGGTAAAGAGGCATTATCAAGATTTCAGTTAAGGCTCTAACTGAATTTTCCTGACCGGATCGCCCAAGCCAAGATGTTGACAATGATGGCACTTCTAAATTGCCGCCATTCTGATTGGGAATGCTAACTTTTACATCATCGAAAACCATCCGTGCGAATGGTCCAATTTGATCGTCGTGGACATAAATTTTATCAATTCTGGCGGCTTTCAAGTAGAATCCATCAAGGGAAGACGGCTCATCTTTCCCTAAACTGTACCCGGTGATTGCAACTCCGTGCTTTCCTATCAATCCATGGTTCTCTTGTGAAATGTCCCAAAGGTCCAATCCTAGAAAAATGGGAATCCCACCACGGAGATATGCATACAAAGCGCTCTTAAATAGCAAATGATTCCGTGCACTCTCCTTTAAGGGCTCTAGTCCGACTTCCCTTATCGCATGGGCAAGTTGATGAGACGTTAAACCTTGACTCGGGATTGCCCTTGACTCAGAAGAAATATTCGAAGCCGCTGTTCTAGTAATCTCGACAGGTGATGGTATCGAATGCTGGAATTCACGGCCGGTCCCTTGGAAAATTGACCACAAAGCGCTTGTTGCGCAAGCGGCAACCACATTGTCCTGTTCTTGAAAGGCAAGGGTGTTAACAGTAAGGTCAATGCCGAACAAATTGCAGTCATAGTCACGAGTTATGGGGAAATATCTTCGCCCGTCGTCATCTGGATAAGTCCTAAGGCAGGTTCTACCTATAACCGTTTGTGGAAGGGGTTTGATTACAATAAAGCCCAAATAAGATGTCTTTAACGCATTTAGTATCTCGCCGGTCCCACTATTTCTAAGTATCTCATCAAATTGGGCACTGTCTATTTCCTCATTAAAAAAATGAAGACGTGCGCAAAAGCGTTGGTAATTCTTGAAGCATCGTACGTAATAACCCGCGAAATCATCCAAATAGTCTCTGTCCACATAATGGTTTTCTACCACAATGGTTTTAGTCGCCAAGGCCTCAAAATAGTTTTTGAAATAGACAGTGTGAGATTTCCGGTTTATAAGATTTGGAGAGGCTAAAGATTTATCGCAAATCAGCTTTTTCAACTGATCGATGCTGTACGGATAAACCTCGAAGGTCACAGTTTTATTGCCAGACGAATCACAAGGTAATTGGATCATCCAAACTCCTCGGATCCAATATCCGCTCTGTTTCCAAGAACTTTACAATTTGCGCAGATTCATCAAGGGCTTTTTCGAGGGCTTTCTTTCCATCTCCTGAGTTCATCCACACATGAATTCGTTTTTCCAAATCACATCCATTGTTCTCAGCAATGTCAAGTGCCTGATTCATTGTGTCTCCCATGTCGAAGAATAACCTCAGTTGTCAACAGAGTCGAAATCATGCGCTAGGTCTGAAAAAGACTAAAATTAATAATTAATCCTACCTCATTCCTAATTAGCAGAAAAGTCTTTTAAACTAAAGTGTGTTCGGTAAAGTAAAAGTGAACTCATTAAAGAAGCTTAAAATGAAGAAGGTTATCTTGTTTTCATCTAAAGAGGATTTAAGGAAGGCGTTTTCTTCCCTAGAAGAGAAGACGGCTTCGTCTTTTAAGGACTTTGCTCAGTCTAAACAAGAAACCCAGGAGATGGCCCACCGAATTTATCTTGATTGAATTTCGACAATTTTAGGACCCACAAGGACTAAAGACCTCACTCCGGCCATCCGAGTGCGCAAAAAACGTGCGCCCATCATGTTATTAAGTAGGCGCGTGGTTTTATTATAACAGCGCATAACCCTTATACATCCTGAATTTCTCACCTCCAGATGGAGTTTTTCTCCCGATCGCCGTGACTGGCAACATTCAGCTAACTAGTCTTGTCCACGTTCTTCAGGAGACGATCATGGCCTGGCTGGCTACTGACAGCACTCATGAAATCAGCTCGATCAAATTTTCCAAACCCCCTTTGTCCCATACCTTTCATGAGGCTTTTACACCTGATCCCTAATGCCGGAGTTTCATGCTTGAGCTTATCTGTGATGAAGCGTAAGCCAATGTCAAGTGCCTCGCGCTTGAGAGCAAGCAGTTCCTGCAGAAAATTCCACACTGCCTGCCTATCCAGGAGCAGGAGAAAATTCTCAAACTCCTGATCTAATCCATAAAAGTCATTCGGGGGCCTACCATTGGTTTCCGTGTAAATTGCGGCAAATTCTACCACGTCTGCTACAGTCGCCACGTCAGGTTTAACTCGCCGCAGGAACTTCACTAATGCGTTCGGAGCGCCAGGGTGTTCGCAAACGATTCGACAACAGTCGTAAAGGTCAAGTAATAACAGATGTGCGGCGTGTCGCACGTCATCTCTGAGCATGTGGCCGTGAGCAATCCGATTTCTTAAGACAGGAAATTTGAAGGCATAGTAGACATAGTCAATGTGAACAGCAGTATCGTGAACAAGAACCTCGAGTTTTTCTATGATCGAGCCCAATCGCAGTTTTTCTAGTGAGATTCCAGACAAAAAACGGCCATCTGCTATGATGCCCTCAATCTGCGTAGCTGTGGCGCTGATGAACAACTCGAACTCTTCTCGCTCATAGGCTTCAAGAGCTGGAAACAGGACCCTTTTTCGATCTGCAAGTAAGTGATGTTCATCGAGCAAGCGTCGAATATCTTCTAGTGTGCCGGAGCCTGCAACAAATTCCTCGAGGCGTTCATAAAATGGTGTTTTATCTTGCGCTTCATAAAGATTTTGGATCTTATGAATTTCTCGGGAGGGAAGCCGACCAAACGCATGACGAACCGATGAGAAGTTAGAGGGATGAAATCTTTCAGGGTACCATCGAAACGACCATGGCGTTTGCATCGTTAAGCCGGCAATCATTGAGTAAGGCCTATATGAAGCACTAAGGGCTTTCCGCCATATTTTATTTGTGTCTGTCAGGACGTCAATAATCTCGTTCTTTGCCTCTTTGTTTAATTGCCTATAATATCTATAGAATCTAATGTCTGATGGGTCCTCATCCGTCTTCGGTGAGCGGTGCTCCACTTCCTTTATGGCACGATCACAGTCGGCTAGGTTTGCCTGGATAGCTGAAAGGTCTTCCGATGCCCATCTGTAGAGTTCCGCCAACTTATCTCGAGGTAGATATTCAAACCCAAACAGTTGCTTTCTAACCCACCCCGGGACCTTCTCAGTGTCTGAAGGAATGTCGTCCGAACTACCGTACAGCCTTGCGACTGCTTGCCTGAGTTGAACTAGACTTAACTGCCACCCATTTCCGTTGGAAAATCGACCCACAAAAGATCTGGCGATGCCCTCGTCGTCTAGTTGAAACAAATGTCCACGAGTGAGTAGATTCTGAATCAGTTCCTCAAGTTCGGCTGCAGTCACAGGTGCTTGGCGTAACGCAGCGATATCCAACACGGCAATTTCCACGTCTTCCTGGTTCGAGATCTGCTTATCCAAGGCCAGTGCTCCTCACTTTTCACATTTGGTGTTTTTGGGGTATGAAAGAATTAAATATCCACGTCCAGACCGCGCGGATTTGCTTTAGCCCACCCCACATAGGGGGCTACCCTCGAGCGAAACAGTACAGCTCGATCAAACATTTGCTTCATTTCATAACCAATTCACGGCACTCTATTTCGGCATACCCGAATTCTGGCATTTGCAGTGCCCCATATTAGGCGATAGCCTAGTTTGATTGCTCATGTGCTTCTCGTTCGCTAGAAGTTACGGGACACAGGATAATGCCCTAAATAATTGCTCCTAAGTTTTTTGGGGTACATCCGAGTAGGAAGTCTTGGATTAATGTTGCTGTCCGCCCGTGAAAGACCAGGGCCACCTTTGAAGAATGACGTTGACCTGATGCGATATCCTAAGCTAAGGTCATGACAAGACCCGTTTCATCGAGGGATACGTGAGAGACGTAAGCGGATGACTCTCCTGGAGAAAAGCATCATCAAACCTGTTTTCAAAGCCACCAAAAGGTTACAGAAAACTGAAGGTCTGTTATCAGGTCATCCATGTATGACTCGCAACCAAATCCAGCAGTTTGTTGCAGTGAGTTTCGTTTTGCCGCTCAAGAAAAGAAACTCGGAACCCCGGTGCTCCCCCAGAGGGCTCTGGGGGAGTTTTAGCCACCTCGGCCTGCCCATAGATGATTTGTGGTGGACAGCCGGGGAGTTGCTGCTTGGAACCGCCATGTTCCGGCGGATTAACCTCAATAAACAGCGGACAAGTCAGTATTACCACTAGATAGCCATTGGTCGCAAGATTATTATGACAACGCTTATAGCATGGACAGGAGCTGATCAGCGGGGCTCAAACGAGTGGCGCCTGGCATCGATCTATCTTGCAACGGATAGCAGAATAACATGGACCGGCACAATAGGAAAATGGGATTGCGGCCGCAAGCTCTTCACAGCGCGTCAGGAACCACACCTGATAGGGTACTGTGGGGACGTATTGTTCCCTATACAAGCGCTGGGACAACTCGTCGAGAGGATAGAACACAATCTCCTGTTCTCGCCCGGTTCCACCTCAAGCGGATGCGCCGATCGAATTGTGACTTTCTTAGCCGACTCATTGAAAAAGTATCCGCCATTAGAGAGAAGGGATTTTTCTTTATTGTACGCCACGCGCGAGGGGCTGGGCACTGCCTGCTCGTTTCACTTGTTCCAGGTGGACTTCCGAAACGGGGTGTTGGAGCTGTTGAGCCCCTTGCCTATGCCGGCCCGATCAGGATTGCTGGCAGCGCTTGGATCTGGAGCAAAACCATTTAAACAGACGCTGAAACAGTGGGACGCCAGTGAAGTAGGAGGTACGAGCCGTGCTTTCTACTCGGCGTTTGCAGCGGCTCTTACCGACGGCTCTGATCGCAGCAGCGGAGGTCCTCCTCAACTGGTGGGTCTGTATCGCATAGGCGGTGGGCGCTCCTTCGGTACCGTCTGGCAAGGTAAACGTTATTTTCTTGGCACAGAGGTTAAAGATGCTGTCCAAGTCTCACCCGTGCAATGGCATAACGAACTTTTTGAAATATGTGATCCCCTCACGCTTACACGCAAAGGCGACGCTCAGCCACAACCGATGCCTCGGAGTCTTCAAAGACCGCAACAGTAGTACCATTCCATCGGTCCTGTAACAATAGCGGTGGCTATCAGTTTCATGAGCGCTTACATAGGAAACAGACGGGAACTTTGTTGAAATCTCTTTTTGTTATTTAAATAGAGGTGGACATAAATGGGTTGATAAACATGACACAATAAATAGAAATATTGGATTTGTACAGAGTATCACAGAATTGCTCGGGTCTAATCCAATGAGGAATTACCAGTGAGTGACAAAATAGGTCGCAATACTCCTTGCCCTTGTGGGAGTGGCAAGAAATACAAGAAATGTTGTCTGCACAAATCCGCTATAGATCAAGCAAGCCCCATGCCACTCCATGGATCGCCTAGTGGTTTGTTGGTTTTTAGGGACGGCCAGTGGCAGAAAACTGGAAAGCGCTTGAAAGCTACTATTATGTACAAGACTGAAGCTGACATTGATCTAGAAATCGAAAACTTGATATCGGGTATGCTGAAAAATGTGGATCAGTCAGCAACAGCACTTCGACACGCAATATTTGATTCTAAACACAAACTTTACGGTGTTCGGTGGCATCATCAACGATTTCTGCAAACGGTAGAAGAAACAAAACAGAAAATTGCAGCACAAGGGCCGGGAATTGTTGGTGTAGCCTCACAACGTCAAGATCCTTCCATTATATATGTGCTTGAGGATTTCTTATTTCAGGTTAAGAGCAGTATCGAGCTTTTAGAAGCTCCAATAAAAATTGGGCTCAAAATCCCTAAGGTAAAAAACGTAAAAAAACAGCAGTCAAAATGCGAGGAGGTTTCTGGCAAGCGCCTTCTCGATGCGCTTAGAGGTATGCAACATGAATCACTGGCGGACATGCTAGAAAACCAATGGAAACAATGGATCTTTGATCTCACTAAAATGCGTAACATAGTTGCCCACCAATCTCAGCTAAAAGGATTTTCCTGTTTTGTTGAAGACGCCATCGAGCAAGGGGGCGCTCACATTATTACACCGCCGAAAATGCCATCCGGAGAGTTTGCCGATGAATATTGCCAAAAGACTTGGACCAATCTCTTCAATTTGCACGAGAAAGTCTTCGATGAGTTGCAGATAAATCTTTGAAAGATTCAATTCAGTCTGGTTAGCAACTGTCCATGATGCTACCTCTATTTTTTAGGTACGAGCGGGGAATTCCTTCATGATCGTTCCTGATGACGTTTGAAAAGTTTCAGGAAAATACTTGAATCGATCCCTTGCCCCCGGACCCAATAATTTCCTAAACCAAGCTTCGACCGCCCCGACGCAACGCATTTCTGTCGGCCAGCGTAATATTGGACTGGATCACGTGAATGGCCAGTTTTTGGTGGAATAAGTGGCACGCCTGATGGCGTCCCAAATATATTTGACACATTCACAAAGCATTGAAGCGACATTGGCGTTTACGTCCTCGTCCGAGCCGCTCAACTGCTACGAAGGGAAATCAGTTCATTAGAGGGGACAATCACAACGAGTTCGGTCGGTCTAGTAGCCTTGAAGCAGATGTTAACTGCTAACGCTGCGTTAGAATCAAGTGTAGGTAAGGAGATTAGGGGTTGACCGGGGCGACGGGCGCAGTTAAGATCACATGATTTATATCGTCTCTCTCTCCGGAGTGTTGTTACGTCACGCTTCGCTAGTTCGGGAAACCTAAAGTTCCTGTGGCTATGAAGAAGTGAAACTGATTTCTTTTGTTCGGCAATTTAAAACATGTCTAACTTGCGGCCGTCAAAGACAGTCCAGAAACTTCTAATCTCAACAACCAGCAGGTTGGTTGGAGAATATGAAGACCCAGAAATCCTCATCGTGCATGCTTTCCCTGACTTCAGAGCGCCAGGGTTCGGCGCACGATTTCAAGAAACGCCAATGTCACGAAATGCATTCGTGGTTACTTTCCGAACGGAACCGATCGAGAGTGGCGCTGTTCCAGACTATACCCCTTTTGGTGACTCAGTGTGTATCTGCCTAAGCGTTCTTTTCGGAAAGAGATTTGATAATCACGGGTATATTGAGGGGATCGGCGCTCATTGGATACCAGACTACGGGACATTTCAATCACTTTGTGACCCAAGTCTGCCGCAGAATAGTCACAGCCCTCGTATAGATCTGGGGATCCCACTAAACCTTTCGGAGGTTTCGCTGATTGCGCGAATTTTAAGTGATGAATCTTTGGGTAGACAGCGGCAATTTTTTCTGACGGCCGGCCGATTTTATTTCCAGGCTTTGCAAAGCTTTGATCGCCATAGAGAGACTGCCTATATGAACCTAATCACCGCAGCAGAGATATTGTCCAACTATTTCAAATACGAGAAGGATGACCTCTTGGACGAATCGATCAAGGCCACTCTGATGGAGATTACGTCATCCATCCCGAATGGGCCGCAACTGGCTAAACAAGTCGAGAGTCGCCTTCTACAGATTAAACGACGATTTGTGAAGACACTTAGTCGGTTAGTAAACGACTATTTCTTCAGCCATACAGAAAGCACGCACCAGCTAGGGGTACTGAAGCAAGCGGATTTCGAGCAACGAGTGGCGGCGACTTATGACTTGCGCAGTAGATATGTTCACACTGGTATTCCCTTCGGAGGCTGGGTGGGCCTTAAGCTTGGAGGGGGCTGCACCGAAATTCTCGGAGTAACACCCAACGTAGGAGACAAGAAATTTCAAAAGGTTCTCATAAGAGCTCTCACATACTTTGGCTTGGAAAGGCTCGTTCGTTTTTCGTTGCTACGCTTTGTCCATCTTGTCGCATTTCCCCTTGACCCACGTCTAGATGACGCGGAAACCTAAAGGAATCTAACTTTTTAAAATGATTGGAATCGCGAATGGGCATTGGTCCCACGACATGATGACTACTAATCCGAAACCACACGAAAGAAATCTCAATACGTATGGTATTAAAAAATTACTCGTCATCGATCTCTTGGTTCATGGTCAACTGACCGCCATCTGTCGGTAGACCCTACCCCCCAAACAACGGGCCAGCACCACCCTTTTTCGATCGTTTGCCGGCGCTTTTCGATTTCGGCTTATTTCTCTCATGCAGGCCCCTTTTAACTTCTTCCTCATGGCGTTCGTGGTTCAGGGCAAGGAGGCGGTCCAGGATCTCTCGTCGCGCTGGCTCTGATACCGTATACCGGATGCCCTGCTTTGTCTCATGAAAGCCGTGCCCCAAGTCAAGGTCCGTCCAACCATAGGCGGCGGCTACAGCATGGTCCATCTCTACGTGTATACGACGCAATTCTGCTATGTCAGCAGAATCCTCGTCTCGTTTGTGGAAACCATTGTAGGTTTTGGTTAAGCCTGCCCAGCGCTCCAACATCATGGATTGACGATGTGCGTGATAGCGTTCACCGATATCTTCTAGGCTATCGATTGATTGGGGAAGCGGAAATGTTTCGAAACAATCTGACGGCGTGTAGCGGACATCGGTCCTCATGCTCGAGGCATGTTTTATTATCCAAATGTCATTTATAGACGATTGGAGCCATCCAAGATCGCCATAAGACTGAAACGCGAATATCACTGTTGCCTCGGAATAGACTATTCCTTTTTCACAAAAAGCCACTGAGTTCAGATTGCTGACTCTTGATCGTACCAACACCCGCTCCATCCCGGATATGGTGGAGTAGAGTTTGGGCGCTCTTTCCGCATATTGCCACCATCGTATGCGTCGAATAGCACGTTGAACCTTGTCCCGCTCTGGTTTCACCTTTTCTTTCACAATTTGGAGCATTTCAGGATAATCTGCGGCAACAGGACCACTGTAATCTGGGGCCGAGACACCAGCTTTTTCAAGCTCTTTTTGGCCTTGTTCACCTGCTCTACGCCACTCTGACACTTCGGCCCTACGCAACGGCCAATCATGGAAGTTTATTACCCAACGGCTCGGGGACTGATCTGGACGTGAGTTCAAGTCTTCCCCATTCAAATATGGATAAAGCACGTCCTTGTTCCTGGGATCAGCATCGATATAATCCTGAGCCTCTTCCGGCAACATGGTGAACCCCATACCAAGCACGTATGAACCTATGAATGATTTATCAGCATTTGCCGCCAGGCGATACGGATTGCCCGAAACTTTTCCCGGAACCTGAAGCAGAGGCGATATACCTTTTACTGTCTGATCATCGAGAATGAATGGCCCTTTCCAGTCGCCCTTTCGCAACCAGACATGGCTAACTTCCAGGTTTGCTGTTCCGGGCCATTTGCGGCTTGCTACAGCCCTTGGAATTGTCAGACCCTTTTCAGACAATTGATCCAGTCCAACTTCACGAGTATCTCCCTGAGCTATCGTATTAGTGGCAAGTAATCCGATCATGCCCCCTGGCATGATGACCTCATTAGCCCGCAGGAAAAAGTATGCGCACAGATCAGCGCTGCCTTTTCTACCTTTCGCCAAAACATCGACCATGTAATTGCGATAATCCACGCCGAGATTGCCTGTGATCTTCTGGCCACCCATGAACGGGGGGTTTCCAATTACCGCCGAGAAGCCTGGCCGTGTCCCGTTATTAGTAGCAAAGACTTCCGGAAACTCGACCGGCCAGTGGAATAGTCGGCGACTACCTGTATGGGACGGCGTATCCTCGTTGACCTTTTTAATTGCCTCGTCCGAAAGTTTCTTGAACGCGGCTGAGGCTGATTCGACTTCTGATGATTTATATTCCCCCAGGACTCTAGCCCATATTTCTGCGCGCCGTGTCTCAAAGTTTCGATGCGGCATCCCGTCACGTTTTTCTGCCGCGCCATCAGCAGTCTTAATGGCGTCGGCAATCAGCAAATCACATAGGCTACGAATAGCTCCGAGCGCATCTTCAGCTTGTCTTAACAGATCAGCTTTTTTCTCGCTATCTTCTATGGAGAAAACCACAAATGATTCCAGCGAATTCCTTTTATCAATGCCGTGTTTGAATATCTTGGGAACGAAGCTGGATGTGATGGGATTGTCCTGAATTGGAGCCGCCTTCTCAGCTACTATGTGGAATCTCATGACCTGGTCAACGCTACTCAGGCCAAGCAGGGAATCACCGCATTTCAGCGCATGATCCAGAAAGGTGAAGGCCCTCCCCTTATCCAGGGTAATCAGCCACAGTGACAGCTTGGCCATATCCACGGCCATCGGGTTTTTATCCACACCGTACAGGCAACGGTCACAGACAAGTCTTTTGGCGTATGCCGATTTCTCGTCAGGATCGTCAGGAATCAGGACTTCTGAAGGTAAGCCCCTGGATATTTCCCCATAAGGCGTGATTCGAACATTCGGTCCGAATTTATTGGAAGCGTCTTCCCAGGCTTCGATGAGTCTTTCGGACAGCCACCTGCACGCCTGCACCAGAAAAGCCCCTGAGCCCATAGCCATATCAACGATTTTCAGGTCAAGTATTTCAGCAGGCGTCTTGAGCTTCCATTCAGATTTGGACCAACCTTCCACCGGTCCCTCAAACGCCAGCGGCTCCAGTGTGTGTTGGACGATGGACTCAGTGAGACTGCGTGGGGTGTAATGCGTTCCGGTGGAGCGCCGCTCTTCTCCTGAGGTCACATACACCCTTCCCGGCGCGATTATTACCGGCCTACCAAAAGTGTCGTCACGGACAAGATTGGCGAAAGGTTTAACTCGCCCCCATAATGTTTCATCATTTCCACAAGCGTTAATGAGTTTTTGGAGACGAGTTGGATCAATTTCCTGCTCAAGCAGATTTTCCAGCGCCTTGGCTGTTTTGCCTGTCTGTTCATGCAAAGCTTCGCAAAGAGCGGGATGCCCTTTTAATTTCAGGGCTTCAAGTTCTTCCAGTTCAATCTCAGGTTCTTTCTGAGTAGTTCCTATCAGCGCTAATACCGGGCGACTTTTCCTGGCACGCTTGGCTGTATGATCCAGCAGGCCCTCATAAACGTGACCTATCTGTTCAATATCCAAAGCTCGAAATGACAGACGCCTGGCCTCGGTCGCTGAAGCGCCGGGCATACGGGTCTGTAACATCTGGAGCGCTTCCAGAAGATGCAAAGTGGTGCGGTTATCAATCGGCAATGGATTGGCCGGGGTATTCTTCCATTGTGAGCCAAGCGGCCTGCCTTCCAGAAATGGGGACCGGTCCGGATCGAACAGATCGCCACCGTACGCCGGGAGAATCATCTGTTCATGATCAACCCCTGCGTATACCGCTCTGAATGTGGCCATAAGGCGAGACCAGGCGTCGAACCGGCGTTCAAGGACTTCTTCACCATAACGGTCAGCGGCCTGGCGCAGTTGGTCTCTCAATGTTGAAACCGCATAGTGTTGATCGTAAATAGGGTCTCCCAGAAGCAACAACTCCCGTTCTTCTGCGCAAAACAGGAAAACCAGCCTCATCATTATGGTTAACGCTGATTGATAAAGCGTGTTTTCACCCACTCCAGCCAGAAGTTGACCACCCGAATCCGCGTCAATCAGGTCCATAGACCGAATGAGCACTTCAACGGCCTTCCGGACCTGAAAGCCGAGTTGGTCAGTGACTTCCTGCTGATCGGAAGCGCTTTGGACCAGCATGTTTTCCAGGGTCTCATCATCGGGAGTGTTAAAGAAACGTCGGCTTGAAAGAAGACTGATAAAAGCCCTTAACGTTAGCTCCTCTTCGGTCCAAAGGTTAGCGCTCCAATTTATGAATCCTGTGGTTTCTCCTTGTGGCGCATGAACAAGGGTCCAGTTTTCTCCATTGGTTATCAGACCTAACGGGACATCCGTCTTGCGGAGCAATTCCATCATGCGGGTAGAGGGAGAAGCTTTCCAGTGACTACCGGCCACGGGTTTTTCGAGGTTTTGGTCCGTGGGATAAATCTTAACAAGCATTCTGAGACGACCGGGGTAAGTAAAACCTGGGGGATTAATCACACCCAGGTCCGGTCTCAGAATCTCATGATATTCCTCCATAGACGCTTCCGCTCCAGGCGGTATGGCCTGCCCTTCGGCAAGAACATTTGAATTTAACCCGAGCGTTTCTTCCAGTACGAATCGAACCCATTCACTGTGAATGAATTTATCCGGCTTCTGGGCTTCGTAGTTTGCTTCCCATTCTTCGAACGCCGATCGCAGGGCATGCTTATGGTCTTTGTCTATGGTATCAAGACCTTGTGGGAAAACACGCATGAGGATGGGCATGGAAAGAAACGGACCGGATATATCTATGAGTGAAAGCCATTCAGCATGATGTTTTGCGATGGACATAATTTGTCTCAATAATTCAATAGGTTCTATGCGCGCGTGCATAGGCTATGCATAGAGTGTATAGAAAGCATGGCGTTTGATCCGTTAATCTGTTTACAAATAACCTCATATTACAATCCCTTTGGGACAACAAAAGTTACCGCCACGGGAAAAAGCCGGGATGTGCAGTTTGCATATCGAGCGTTTATGGCGAGTGTTTCCGCTTCAAGCTCTTCGGGTATTTTTACCAGGCGTCTTTTCAAAGCGTCCCGGTCCCTGCGATACTGGTTCGCCTCAACCTCAGGCCACAGGGCCAGTTGCTGATCAGGCTCACGAACCAGCTCTTTCTTTATGGCGCTTTCCAACTCTTTCAGAATTGTTGATATGTCATTGATTTCCTTGTCACGACGTTCGAGAAGGAACTTTTCAAGGGCGTTTGATCTGTCATTTTTTCGCGCGTCGAGCGCTCTACGCAATGGATCGGCAAGTTTGGGCCACATATCGGACAGCCTGTCTTTGATATGTTGGGGCGCATCCTTATCACTGGCCGATTCCAGCGCATTTCTGGTTTCGGTCACATTATAACGGTTGAATCTACCCTCGCGTATAGAACCTCCGGCCTCTATGATCTCCTCGTGCAACTTCTGATTGTCCCCACCCAGGACCACGATTCGGGCAAAAACAATCACCGAAGGGTCTCTCAACCTATCATCCACGGCAAGACGAGCGGAAACCCGATACATTTTCATACGGTCTTCTTGCGACCAAACTTCAGCCCGTAATAGTCGAAGACTCATCTGAACAAGTTTGTGATTCATGTGGACAAGCGCCACATCATCGCGTCCAATAGCAAGGTTATGATCAAACACTATCGGTCGACGTTTGTGAGTGTGAGGGTGGGCCAAACCCTCAGAACAAGCAGCCCAGCTACCAGTAAGGGTCGGCATCTCAAACGCGGGTCCATCCAGGTCCGGCACAATAACTGGCTTGACCCCCAGCTGCCCTGCCAGTTCGAGCGCAGTCTCCACGGCCCGTTGGACATTTTCCGGTGAAATCCGCAGCGTGGCTTTGGTTTCGTCCAACTGGTCATGCAGTCGCTTTATCCTGTCCCGTAAGTCCCTTTCAAAACTCAGCATTCGCCGAATAGGTTTGGCGTCTTGCTCCTCTTTGGTGGTTTCCAGGGTGCGGCGTGTGCCCAGCATAGCTTCCTCGACCTGCCGGGCAATTACTGGACCAACTTTTCCAAGGTCCTCCCGGATTGTATTGACCTTCTCAACGGCCTTCATCAGAAACTCAAGGTCACCATCGAGATCGTGCCCAGATACAGTCTCGCCAGTCCTCTGGCTCTTATAGCCTTTACCCACAAAATGAAAGACACTGACCTCTTTGGCCCTCTGGCCATGACGATCCAGTCGGCCGTTTCGCTGCTCCATCCTGTTTGGGTTCCAGGGGATCTCATAATGGATCAGCTTTGAGCAGTGGTTTTGAAGATCAACGCCTTCCGAGGCGCAATCAGTGGCTAACAGTATCCTAATTGGAGAATCCTTGAGGCTGGCCTGGAATGCTGCTTTGATTTTTTCCGTCTCTTCTGTGGACATGCCGCCAAATATGGTTTGAAGACGTTCTCCTGTAGCCAAGGCGTGCGCAGCCAATATTCCCTGAAGCCATTTTTGAGTGGCCCTGTACTCGGTAAAAATCAAAACTCTCTCATCACCCCACCGATTGTCCGGTTTAATGTTTCGCTGAAGCCACTTAACGAGGCATTTCGCCTTTGCGTCGGTTATATCTGAAAAATGTCTTGCGAAACGTTTCAGCTCGTTCAGAAGCGAGCGTTCCTCGCTGGTCAGTTCCCGGAAAAACCTTGAAGCGATTTCAATGACTTCATTGGAGCTTTCTTCGTATTGGTCATCATCAGCGTAATCATCTTCAATTCCTTCGACACGACGACGTAGTAATCCTAACGACTGAGTGGGAGGTTTACCGGATTTTCTCACCGCTTGGATCAAAGATCGTTCGTGTTTCTCAAGAGTGGCCAGGAATGCCGCTGGTGAAGAAAAAAGTCTTTTCTTGAGGAGCTTGAGAACGAAATCGGATGCGAACTTCTCTGACTCGCTGGCGCAATTCCTGCCTCGTAGTTGTGTATAGCGTTTGAGA
>JAJYDQ010000074.1 GCA_021777225.1 Deltaproteobacteria bacterium | reverse complement strand
CCGATCTCGGTTAGCGCTATAGGCCGGAGTACCGTTGAGAAGACCGGAGCTTATTATCATTAAATTCTCAGCGTCAAACGCTTTAGTCTCAGGTGGGACCCTGTCCCAGTGTATCTTGACACTGGTTCCCAGTCCCCCAAGATGAAGTTCTGTTAATCTCGGGTCGGTTTCTACCCGTTCAATGTTTCCTGTCGCTAGATCGATTTCCAGATTAAATCCCGTCTCTGAGTACCTCATCTTGTTTACCTCTTAAAGTCGACTTGCTGCTATATGCTACTATGCGCTAGCAGCCAAACACGTGTTAATTCTTACTCTCCTGGTGGACACAACCACCAAGCCTTTTCGGAGAATATTCTGGTCGAGGGGCTCCCAAGCGCATGCTTGCCACTCTTATTGAATGGAATTGGAACTCCGGTGTTCAATAAAATGATCGGGTCTGCCACACATTCCTTCTGAAGATTATTCTGATTGATGCTTGGTAACATCCCTTATATGAAGATAACTTATACGCAAACCATGTCAAGACTTTTTGAACTATTCAAAGAAATTTGAACTTGACCAGCAGTGCATTTTGTCGCTGGCCTGCAGTCAAATATTATTAATATATTGAAACAATTTGTGTTATGTCCACGGCGGCATCTGGCGCAACTCGACCAACCACCAAATAGTGATAGACTGATGACAAAATATTGCATCCCCATGACTTATACGCGGCGCACGCAACAAATTCCTTATTCATCATCATATAGGTGGTGTTCGGTTTTAAACGAAAGCATGGTTATCATGGAGTGCGGGTCTCTGAGGTTTATACATAGATTGCCCGTGATCACCCGGAAGCCCTATCAAAAGTTTTCATTTTTCTTCTTCCGTCCTGATGTTTCAACTCTTCTTCGACCCCGCCATTCGGGAAACGGTATCCATGACCTTCTGCAAGCCATACTTGTCAATCATGGATTCCAGTCCGATCTCTACGTCCTCCAGCTTCACTTCTTCTTCGACTTCCTCTTCTCTTTCTTCATAAGTCAGGGCCTCGGCCAAACATACCTGAACACACATGGGCTTTTCTTGTGGTGGATCGTCTTCACACATATCACATTTTAGAGGAAGGCCGGAATCAGGTTCTTTAAAAATATCCCTGCTCGGACAGGAAGCTCTGCAAAAATCGCACTCGGAGTATTCCTTTCCATCAATTACATATTTGCCTCTGCCCATACATTCCGCTTTAGCATGTTCACCGGCGTATACAGGAAGATATACGTCTCTCAGTGGATCACGAATCAGCCTGATTCGAGACCTGGCCGGATTATTGCTGCTGTACTTCGGTGTAGCGTGAAAAGCGGAGCACGCGACCTCGCATGCTCTGCAACCGTTGCATTTGTCAACATCGATTTTTATTGTTTTAATAATTTTCTTTTTTTTCTCACCCATGACGGTTATCACCACTTCACTTTATTTCTTCTCTGTTTCCAGCGAAGTCTCCGTGGATGGAGTGTCTTCGTTATCCGTCAAAATGCCTCTCCGCAGGAAGTCTTCGGCAATGTAATCCAAGGTCAACTCATGTAGGGTCTCTTTTGTGGGAATACCCTCTTTGTTCCATCCCTTGAATTTGTAATACGCATCCAGGAGCCTTTCTTCGAGTTCGGGAAACCTCTTCTTCCAATGATTTTCAGGTGGCTTCTCGTCGGTTCTCCTCAAGCCTCTTCTTACATTAACCGCTCTAAGCAGAGTTCGGTTTCTCCTGTATATTTGTTTGAGTGCGGCTTCATCCATATCCATCCCGGTCGCGGCTGAAATAAGAACTGGGTAATTGTGTATATGATATGGAGGTTTCAGGGGAAATGATGACAAACCGGCGCACATGCCGAGGGCGTCGTCGATGTAGTGCATCATTTCTTGCCAATCCACAATGTCAACAGACATGTCAACGGTTGGATAGTATGGATTTGAGCGCTCTCCGCGAAATTCCCAGTCCAGAAGGTATTGTTTAAATCTTTCGTCAGGGACCTGGATCCAATCCTTTACAAAGTCTTCCCTCTCTTCCATTGTAGGAAAAGGCGCCTGGGGGAACTGCCCTTCAATTTGAGTAATGTTTATTTTCTCACCGGTGCAATACATGAGGTAATAGACGGGATTGAGCATTCCCAGCTTGAGAGGGAGCTGCTCATGTTTCTTGATGTTGTTATGAGCAAATGCTTCTGCGCCCTTGCCGATTTGCTGAGCCGCCCAATGTGTCCCATTGGCAAGGACATCTCCAATACCTTCTCGCCGAACGATTCTATCTAGCAACCAGTAAAATTTTCCTTCGTTGTCGGATGGACATCCGGCAAAATCTTCGTCGCTCAAAACTCCGGCTTCTTTAAGCTCAACGGCGAAAGCCATTACTTGAGGTGTTGAGAATCCATCCACTCCATATTCAGTGGCGCGCTGGGCGATTCTGAAACCAAAATCCAGGTCCGAAAAGGCCGCCATGGTATAGGTAAGTTTGGAGAAGCATTTCATCATGTAGGTTGAAATTCCCGGGACCGAAATGGTTGCCCCGCATTTCATGGGACAGTTGTAGCAGCTTATCAGGCGTGTCCGAACATTTTCCTGAGTTTCCCTCCACTTTGACTCGATTTCCGCATTCCAAAAGTTTCTTTTCCGTTCGCGAGCGTTCCCCCACATAAAATTCTGGGTGTGCCACTCCTCATCAACAAGTTTCATCTCTTGCGGAGACCCGAGCCCGGCCAGAATGGGCATTACCCCCGGCACTGGCTTTTGTTCACGGATTTTTATATATTGCAGTACTTCGTTGCAGAGCTTCATAAACTCAGCCGGTCGGGCGATATTGACGTCTTTTGTGCCGCGAACAGCGATTGCCTTTAGACCCTTGTCTCCCATAACAGCACCCAATCCGAGCCGACTGGCGCTGGATCTGCCGTGCTCGATGGAGGCCATATAGACCCTGTTTTCACCGGCCAGGCCGATGGAAGCCACCTGGACATTCGGGTCGTTCAATTCCTTTTGCAGAACCTTTGCAGTTTCAACCGCTCCCTTGCCCTTCAAATGAGAGGCGTCACGTATTTCTACCCTGTCGTTGTTTATCCATAAATAGACCAGATCAGGCGACTTTCCGCGAATGACCACTTTGTCGTACCCCGCATACTTCAATTCCGGCCCCCAGAATCCTCCCATCATAGAGTATCCCATTAACAAGGTCTGAGGAGAATAGGCCGTAACGATGGTACGATTTGCGCCGGTAGCAGGTGTGCCGCAAAGAAGACCTGTGGAAAATATGAGTAGATTGTCAGCGGAAAAGGGATCAGTTTCAGGAGGAACCCTATCCCACAGTATCTTGGCGCTGGTACCTAATCCTCCGAGATGAAGTTCTGTCAGCATCGGGTCGGTTGCCACCCTTTCGATGCTCCCTCGTGTTAGATCGATTTCCAGATTAAACCCTGTCTCTGCGTATCTCATTTTTTTATCCCTTACTCAATTTGCGGCATGATCGTCTGCGCTTGTGCCACAAAAGAAGTGATAACTCCTGCTCTCCCAGAGCAGCCAAACTTTCACAATAATATTAAGGTCGAGGCGCCCCAAAGTACATGTTTTGTACTATTGCAATTGACTTAAGTCTCCTTCTTTTGTGAGCCGAGTTTAAACATTCGTCATATCTGTTACCTTTTGGAGCGTCGGGCTTGACTTTTCCAAATAGCCCTTGCATTCCCAGACTTAATTAATCGAAACTGTCAGACAGCTCGTCAGGGTTCAGAAGACTCTGTTGACTTATACTTGGTTACACTCCTAATACGAATATAACTCGTATAAAGACTATTTCAATACTTTTTAGATTTGCAAAAAAAATTTTAGGTTTACCCGCACCGGTGTTCAAACGCCTTGAATCAACGACCACATAATTATAGGTTACTGGTAAAATAACGCATTATCATACCCGACACACGACGTAGACAAGAAACCTCTTGACTCTTTACCACATGATGGGTTTTAAACGATAATACTGTGATCATTGTATCCGAGTGCCCGGAGCTTACACATGGACTCTACTGGATTGCCCGAAATCATTATTAAAAGGGCGTCCTCAACTAAGCGAAGAAGCCCTTTAGCAGATAGAAAACGCCGGCTTATCATCGAATCAGCCGAACGTATCTTTGCCGCTCGCGGTTTCCATAATACGACTATTGCTGATATTTCTTATGATTCGGGTGTACACGAGGCGTCTATTTTCCAATATTTTAAGACCAAAGAAAATCTAATCGTTACAATTCCGGAAAGACATCTTAAAGAGACCCTGGCAGGCATCACTGAGCATCTTCAGGGAATGAAAGGCGCCGAATCCAAGATCAGGAAGTTGCTTTGGCATCAGCTCAGAGATCTCTCTGTCAACAAAGACTACACCTCAATTTTGCTTCGTGAACTCCGGACATTACCCGCTTTTTACCAATCCCCTGCATATGAAATGATCAGAAAATACAGCGACTTTGCTGTTGGGGCCATCAGAGAGGGCATAAGGGATCAGGAAGTGGAGGCTGAGATAGAGGTTATTCTCGTTCTGGAGATGATTTTTGGCGCGATTGACAGCATTGTTTTGCGATGGCTTTTTTTCGATGATCCCTATGATCCTATTGAAGCCGCTGATGCCCTGTGCTCGCTAATAAAGGCTGCGATATGGAGGGGTGAACAGACGGTTGGAAATGAAAATGGCGATGAACCAAGCCGTGGAGAACTTAGACGGCGTACGATAATGGAAGTCGCCTCGGAAGTGTTTGGCAAAAAAGGTTATGGTGGCGCTACCATTTCCGAAATAGCCGCAAAAGTCGGTATAGCCGAAGCTTCCATTTATCAATATTTCAAGAGCAAAGAGCAACTACTTCTATCAGTCCTGGGCACCTGGTTTATTGAATTGGCAGATGAATTGGAGCGGGTTTTCTCCGGGGCCTTAAATCCCCATGAACGACTTTTATACCTGCTCAGAAGGTGGGCCCTGGATTTTCAGATTCGAGAATGGGAGACTCGCGTTTTAATACTGGAACTGTACAGGAATCCCAAATTTTATGAATCTCAAGAATACCATAACACCCGGCGTTTCTGGGAACTGATAAGATCTACTGTAGAAGCCGGGCAACACAGCGGTCATTTCCGAAAGGATTTTGAAATCAGCTATTATCTGCATCTTGTTCAAGGGGCATTTGAGCATGAGGCGCTCGCTCGCATGATGCTCTCGAAAAAACAACCCACCATCGACAGTACTGAACAGATGATCAATCTTCTCCTCAGAGCTATCAAGGCTTAATGAGACTTGAACCCTTGGACATAATCTTCAATGGGTCACTTCAATTTACAGCGGGGATGAAATACCCATCCTAATTGCACCTATAAATAGACCCATTACAAATTCTTAGCAAAAAACTATCGAATCACTAATGCTTGACTAACACGTGGAATGCGTAATGAAGTCGCAAGATTTTCCGCAAAGGTCACAAGGGACACCCACAAATGGCATCTGACACAAACCGACGGACAGTATTCATGTTGGAGCGGGGCGATGGCTTTTCGCTGAAAAGCCTTAGAGACCTCCTGGGATGCCGAGGAGCTTCGAACGCCATAGACCCAGAATCTATTCCATTCGGGGTCAACGACGTCACGGCAGGATCCGAAACTGAACTTCAAGCTGCCGTATTAGGATCTAGGGAACATGTTGATCTGCCGATTCGGATTCGAGAATCCAATTATTTCGCAAACATAGTAAGGAGAGTGGCTTCAGGAGACGCTTCCACGCGCGCCATTACAGACCTCGAGAAATATCTAAACAATAACTCGGAGAACATATGGGAAAACAGTTGGGTGCGATTCCCTATGGCGTGTTTAAATGAATCAGCCAGAAAGGTGTTTGATTACGACCTGCTCTCGGACAAACGCAAATCAGATGGTTCGCTGCGAACCGACACTCACAAGTTTGTATTTTTCGATCAGGGGAAAGAATTTGTTCGTGTGCCGATCAGCTACGTCATGAAACTGGCTTTGGCCGATGTAATCGGTTCGCAAGAGAGTCTTCCCGGCATGCTCCGTATTACAGGCACGCGTTTGATGGATCATCTGCTCAACGACAACACCTCTCCTGAGACGCTTTCTTTCAATGTGGTTCCCATTCGATTAGAAACAGGACTCGGCCGAGCACTTGCCAAGGAGACATCAAAGAGGTATCTCCTGACGCAACTACTTGTAATGTATGCGAACAGGAAATTCTTACTTGAGTCCAACGGACAAAAAGCCCTTTTGTACTTTTCGCCTCACCCCCCTACCCGTCAAAAAGAACTCAATGACTGTATTTCGGACTCGTTTTATAGAGATCTGTTTATGAGTCCGTGTCTTAATGGGTGGGACACAGGCCAAACGAAGCACGATTATATGTGTTTGTGCCATCAAGTCCTTAGTAGAAGTCAGCTCAATGCTGTGGCCAAGCTGCGCGAGGCCGGCATAATTACCAGAAACCTTGTTGTCCTGCCGAACGTGTCGAACATCAGTCTCGCCAATAATGGCACGCATGTGAGCCTGGGCAGCGCAAAGCTTACCGGTTGTCTTTCAAGTAAATCGTCGGGATTCACAGCATCTCACGAGAAATTTCTCGGAGATCTTGTCATAAAAATTGTGGAGCACTTCCTCCCACTATTTGTCGGCACATATAGCGCAGCGCCTTACAGACTTGGTTTCCCCGATTTTCATCCAGAAAAAGTTCTAGGTTTCTTACCACATGAACTTGATTATACTCATCTGAGAATGATTTGGCGGCGTTGGAAGAAAAAGGCCAAACTTAGAATTTTCGGCCAACCGGTTACCCCTTTTGGGGTTGACCCCATAGACAAAGCGCTGACAACCCTGTTTAGGGTAAAAGGAGACTTCGTTCCTGATTTCCGGCTCATAGATTACCTGGTTTCAGTCATGAGCACAAATAAGTGTCCAGCGCTCGATGGAAAACCCGGCAATATCGACAGGCTCAGGAAAGACCTCTCAGACCTTGGGGTTTTCGATGAGAAAATGGCCCCATATTTTCTATATCGTTTACGAGAATTTTCGAAAATGGGCTTTTCAGGTTTCGAGGGTCGACATTACAGTCTATTTCAAAATATGGGGACTGACATGGCTAACGCTGTAAATCTCCAGATTCTTGTCACCGCATTGGCTTTTAAACTTGCTTTACTTGGTAGAGTTTCTCATCACGACATTCCTGACGATCCTTTCATCGAAAGTGAGCGCCGCCAAGCCATTTTTGGCTCTGCGATCGGTATCCCAACTTTTTATGTGCTGAAAGAAACTTCTAACGTTTTCATGAAAAGAATTCTGGAGCACACACGAGGATTGCGGCAAAGTCGACGATATCCAGATTATCTCCGAGTGTACAATCAGGAATACCTCATAGGGCTTATCAGGCTAATTCAGGCGGAAGGGTCGGATCTGGTTGAAATGCTTGATCTCAAAGAAGCAATCAATGACTTAGGTAGAAGGATCCAAGAACCCCAGGAATTTTCAGCCACTGGGCGATTCACCAACGCGATTTTGGATATTGTTGGGGCCAAAGCGCCGATGAATGTGAATGCGGACGTATTTAATCTTTCAGCCGAGACATACTACCGCTCGGATCTGAAAAGAAGCCACATCCTGGAGGGCCTCAATTTTCTTCGTGAGGACCTTTTTTTATTGGACAGGAGCGGAGAGATTCTGAACGAAAATTATTCCGAGGCGGTGGTGTACGCTTTGAAAGATCGAGAGATGTGGAAGTTTCTAGAAGGCGCTGGCGACGATGTGCTGAATGAAAGAATTTCTTTGAACACCACAAAGGAACTTATCGATCTGATTATTATTACCATACATCATGATGAACAGGAAACTGCGAAAACACGTAGGAGAACTCCGGCTCATGAGAATAACACGCCACCAATTTGTGGAAAGAGAAACTGGGAAAATCAAGATGGAAGAGCTTATTGGGGATAAAGCCATTCATTTTCTTTATTCATCCGCAAGAGAGAAAGCCCCTTTCCTTTTTCGCGCAATTACAAGCGCCAGATTTTCAAGTGAGCTTCTTGCGTTTCTAAAATTTGATATGGGAGTCTGGTTGCCCTCAAGGAAGGTCTTAGAAACTTTTGGAATTAATTTTGTCGAATGTCTTCACCCTGAAGAATTCACAACAATGAGGCGTGTATTTGAACGTCAAATACGCTACTGGGAATGTCGACCAATGACCGAAGATCCTGCCGCGATGGTGTGTCCAGCAGATTCCAGAGTTATTGTGGGATCTTTGAATGATACTTCGACATTATTTCTAAAGGAGAAATTTTTTGATTTCGAAGAACTTTTAGGAAAAGACAAACATCAATGGCTCGATGTGTTCCAAAACGGTGATTTCGCTGTATTCAGATTAACTCCGGAAAAATATCACTACAATCACACCCCGGTTTCAGGGGAAGTGGTAGATTTTTACGAAATTCCCGGAGGTTATCACTCCTGTAATCCATCAGCCACGATAAATGTGATCACACCATTTTCTAAAAACAAGCGTGTCGTAACTGTGGTTAATTCCGATGTTCCGGGTGGAACAGGTGTGGGGATAGTTGCAATGATCGAGGTTGTCGCCCTTATGATTGGGGATGTGGTTCAGGCATATAGTGAAACACGATACGATAACCCGAAGCAAATAGTACCTGGGATGTTTCTGAAAAAGGGATTTCCCAAAAGCCTTTATCGGCCTGGGAGTAGCACTGACTTAATTCTAATTCAGCCCGATAGAGTTCAGTTCTCAAATGATCTTGTCAGGAATCGCTCTCTTTCAAATGTTCAGAGCCGATTTTCGGAAGGTTTCGGAAAACCGCTGGTTGAAACGGATACAAGGGTAAGGTCTACCATCGGTAAAGCTATTTAGTTTCACATGAATTCGTTGGTCTTTAAACGGTATAAGAATGAACAAACCTTATTGGAGTAGTGTGAATGTATGATGAGATTTTCGTTTTAACCTTAGGAGTCGCCTTCATTTTACTGTTTGCTTGGGCTTTTAAAACGCTGCCACAAGAAAACTGGCAAATTCTGGCGACAGTTCCCTTGATCAAAGATGGAGTTAAAAATTGGAAAGGTCTAAATCTTACCTACTATGGTATTTTCATAGCATTGGCCACTGCAACCGGAGTGTTCATGCTTTTGGTTCTCACCTCGGCAATTCATGTGCCGATTGCCTTGACATTCCTTTTGGCGGGGTCTGTCCTGGTAATGGGGTTGGGAGCGTCAAAAGCCATCGCATTACGGGTGGAAAATAAACCTCATACTTTTACCGTTGCTGGAGCATGTTTTGCTGGGGTTTTGGTGGTTCCTGCAATTATTTTCATTCTTGATCATTTCATTTTTGCCGATCCAAACCGTCTCCCCGTAATCCCAATTTTGGCTTCTTTTGCCATTGCATACGCTATCGGTGAAGGTGTGGGCCGATTGGCCTGTATTAGCTTTGGTTGCTGTTACGGTAAACCCTTGTCTGAGTGTCACCCAATTATTCAGCGCCTTTTTCGTAAACACGAGTTTGTATTCACTGGAAAACTAAAAAAGATTGCCTATGAAGGAGGATTGGATGAAAAGCATGTGGTGCCTGTCCAGGGTGTCACCGCACTTTTGTACGTCGCTGTTGGTTTAGTCGCTACTTTGTTTTTTCTGAAAGGCCACAACTCCATTTCTCTCCTGATGACCGTACTCGTAACTCAATCTTGGCGGGTTTTATCGGAAACCTTGAGGGCGGACTATAGAGGACCTCAAAATTTTACGGCGTATCAGATCATGGCCTTAGTCACGATATTTTATGTCCTGCTCCTGGTCTATCTGCTCAGCGGTGCTGCCACTCCTGCTGCAAATTTAGCAGCGGGGTTGATTTCTCTTTGGGACCCTACCGTGATCCTTTTTCTTCAATGCGTGGGACTGGTAACTTTTCTTTATACCGGCAGGAGCATGGTTACAGCCTCGACTATTTCTTTCCACATTGTTAGGGACAGGATTTGAGAATAGCTTAAATCCCGGCTGAAACTTTTGGGTATAAACATCTTCAGCCATAATTATTTTGAGGCGCCATGACCATGGCGGACTATCTCTCCGGTGATCATGTAAATAACGTCTTCCGCTATATTTGTCGAATGGTCGGCAATCCGCTCCAGATGCCTTGAGACAAGGAATAACTGAGTCAATGCGTGGTGTCTGTTCAACTCCACGTTGACTCTGTCTTCAAAGTTTCGGTGTAATTTGTGTTTCATCATGTCGACTTCGTCATCATCGGCCAAGACTTCGGCCGCCAGTGTCTCATCTTCGTTTACGAATGCTTTTATGGCTTTTTCCAACATGTTTTCGACTCTCTGAGCCATGAAATAATATTCACCGGGAATCTCCAGAGGGCTTTCGGACGCGAGAATAGCAGCCGCCTGAGCTATGTTCACAGCTAAATCCCCTATGCGCTCAAGCTGATTTATTATCTGCAAAGCCCCGGTTATCAATCTCAAGTCCAGAGCTACAGGCTGATGTAGGGCTAGAATTTCCAGACAAGTTTCTTCGATCTCTATTTCAATTCTATCAATCTCCTTGTCACCTTCAATGACCGAAGTGGCAAGTTCCTTATCCCTGGATTTAATAGCTGTTATAGCTGACCTGAAGCTTTCTTTAACTTTCACAGCCAATGAAATGAGATTTTCTTTTAGTAACTCACTTTTCCTTCGAAGTCTCATCCGAGGGACTCTGTCCATGGCCATCTCCTTGAAATATTGCAATTGCAAGGAACAAAAAAACCGGTTTTACAGCAAAGATTTAAAAAAGTTTCTCTACAACTCCAATATATGTCATCCAAAGCGTCCTGTTACGTACTCCATGGTCTTTTTTACTTTAGGATTAGTAAATATTGCGGTAGTTTCGCCATACTCAATCAATTTTCCCAGATACATAAAAGCAGTATTGTCGGAGACTCTTGCCGCCTGCTGCATATTGTGCGTAACAATTATTATTGAGTATGATCCCTTAAGTTCGTCAATAAGGTCTTCAATTTTGGCTGTTGCCACAGGATCAAGAGCGGAACACGGTTCATCCATAAGCAGGACTTCCGGTTCCCCGACTATCGCCCTGGCTATACATAGTCTCTGTTGCTGGCCTCCTGACAATCCCAGGGCGTTTTCATTGAGTCGATCCTTAACTTCATCCCATAGAGCCCCGTTCTTCAAGGCCTGAACCACAGCTTCATCCAGAATCTTCCTGTCTCTCACACCATCTACTCGCAGAGGGTATGCTACATTTTCCCAAATCGACATGGGAAAAGGATTCGGTTTTTGAAAAACCATCCCCATGGTTTTTCTAAGGGCTATCACATCTACACTAGGGCCATAAATATCCTCATCGTCAAGAATGATTTTTCCGGAGATTGTCAACCCGTCTATCAGGTCATTCATTCGATTAATGGACCTAAGAAGGGTAGATTTTCCACAACCAGAAGGTCCAATCAGGGCAGTCACCAGGCCTCTTTCTACTGTCATGCTGATATCAAATAGAGCCTGACTCTTGACGTACCACAAATTGAAATTCTGAATGGCCAGTAAATTACCCTGTAACCCTCTCCTTTCATGATAGACGGTTGAATCGGTTGTCTGATATCTGGAAGTCATTCTGATCTCCTAGAAATGCCCCGTGAAAAACTTTCGTTTCAAACGGTTTCTGACAATGATCGAAACCACGTTCATTACGAAAACCAAAGTGATCAGCAATAACGTCGTTACGTAAACCATTGGGATGGCTGCTTCAGAGTTACGCGACTGAAACGCAAGATCGAAAATATGAAATCCAAGGTGCATAAAGCTTCGTTCCAGGTGAATATATGGAGGAAACTGATCTATTGGTAACTCAGGGGCCATCTTCACCACGCCGACCAGCATTAACGGAGCGACTTCACCGGCGCCCCTGGCCATGGCCAAAATAAGACCTGTCATTATACCCGGCATCGCCCTCGGCAACACAATACGTCTTATTGTTTGCCACTTTGAGGCCCCGCATGCCAGAGATCCCTCTCTCATGGATTGAGGAACAGCCGCCAGGGCCTCTTCAGTAGCCACGACCACTACTGGGACCGTTAGCAACGCCAGAGTTAGCGAAGCCCAAAGCAAACCGCCAGTTCCGAATGTAGGGTTAGGAAACCTTTCTGGAAAGAAAATTTGGTCTATACTCCCACCCACGATATAGGCAAAGAAGCCCAAGCCAAAAACTCCATAAACTATAGAAGGGACGCCAGCAAGATTATTAACGCACACTCGTATTAGCGAAACCAATTTTCCCTGCTTGGCGTATTCTCTCAAATAGAGCGCAGCCACTACACCAAAGGGGGCCACAATCAACGCCATGAGGACAGTCATGCAAAAAGTGCCGAATATCGCTGGCAGCACTCCTCCTTCCGTATTGGCTTCCCGGGGTTCCTGAGTCAAAAATTCTAACCATCTGGAAAAATAAACAGAAAGTTTTGAGCCAAACGAAAGCCTATTTGCCGGGTAGAGCCTTACAATATCGGACAATTTCATAACCTTTTCCCTGTTCTCAACATCCGACATCGTGATGGTATACTTGGAATCTATCTGTCTGAGGGCTTCTGCTTCGTTTGACAGCTCACGGTATTCTATTTCCAGCTTATTTTCACTAGCCTTGAATTTGTTGGCGGCAACAGAGTAAGCGTTGCTGTTTGCTCCATCCTGTAGTTCAATTTTTTTGAGGGCCAGTCTATCCTTTTCAAGATAATGGTTTACTGTTGATATTTGGCCATGTTCTATGTTCTGAATTCTTTGGCGACGGCTTTTCCCCTCTGCTTGCGCCTTTTCCAATTGCTCTGACGTAGGGTCCGGTCCCTTAATCAGGACTCCATTGAGGTTCAGCGCTTTAACTCTTCCAATAAAAGGCCCCCATTCCATTCTTTCGACATATACAATGTCCCGAGGTTCTAAAACCTTATCGATTTCATAAGCTGAGACCCATTTGTAGTCTTCATTATAGAGATCGAAGTTACCAGTCTTGTAAAGGTACCTTCTCAGGTAACCGTTATTGGCCTCTAATTCTTTCTGCGCCAACTCAGGTAATGAATCAATCCTGTCCGGTTCCGGTTTATATATTTCGGACCTGACCAACTCTCCGGCGACTGTTGATCCATTGCTCAGCTTTAAGACTTCAATGCGATTTGGATAGAATGTTAATAGCCCATTATAAAGGATCAGCGCTACAAATCCTGTTATCATTATCAAACCGATAACCAGCGTCCCGCCCAATATCCAGACAAATGGTTCACCTCGAGCTTTGAAGTCGCAGTTTTTACGACGCTTAACATTTTCAACGCTGATCTGGTCAGTTTCATTTTTCATGAGCCGGTCCTAGAGTTTCAAAGCTCTTTTGCGAAATCGTTGACGAACAAGTTCCGCAAGCGTATTTATCACGAACGTCATGGCAAATAGCACGAGACCTGTGAGAAAGAGGGTTCGATATAGGGTCCCATCCTTGGGCGCCTCAGGCAGTTCGACGGCAATGTTGGCCGACAATGCCCTCAGCCCGCTAAATATATTAAGATCAATAACAGGAGTATTGCCTGTGGCCATCACGACAATCATTGTCTCGCCAACAGCCCGACCCATGCCGATCATTATAGCTGAAAAAACTCCACTTATCGCTGTAGGTAAAACAATCCATATCGCGGTTTGCCACGGTGTCGCCCCGCAACCAAGGCTGGCTGAACGGAGTTGATCCGGAACTGCGTTCAACGCATCTTCAGCGAGTGTATAGATAATTGGTATAACTGCAAAACCCATTGCAAAGCCGACAACAAGGGTGTTGCGTTGAATATAGGTCCCTACAATCGATCCCCTGGGATTCACACCAAATAGCGCGAGTAACATAGACACAACATAGGACAAAGCCACTGCAACCGAAGCAAGTATCAGCCAGCGGCCAAAATCCAGAATGGCCCCGTAAGGCGCTCTAAATGTTTTAACACGGCTATTGAAAGCGGGGCCTATCGTCCTTGAATTCAAGTAGGTTAAAAATACGGCTACCCCTGGCAAAGTCAGCAGGAATAAAAAAGGAACACTACTGCCCTGATTACCGCTTAGCCATGACTTGAGATCGCCATTGAAAAAGAGTTTTTCAAACACAGGACCCAGAAAATATGCTCCGGTAACTCCACAAGATACCGATACACCCATGAGAATCAGTTTTGGAAGACCCTCAAGTTTAAGGCTAGTCCGAACTGGAAGCAATTGCCAAAAGTACGCGGATATGACCAAGCATAACGGCATTACTATAAACGCCAGCAATACAGCGGCTATCCATGATTCGACTACAGGAGCCAGAACCAGTGCGGCTACAAATCCAAGGACCACCGAAGGCAAAGAAGCCATGACCTCCATAACGGGTTTTATCTTCCCACGAACATGGTTTGAAAGAAATTCGGATGTGTAGATGGCTGCCAAAAGCGCAAGAGGCCCAGCAAATAGCAGAGAATAGAAAGTCGCCTTGAGGGTCCCAAAAATTAGGGGAACTAGAGAAAGTTTCGGTTCAAAAGCGTCAGTCGCCCCCGTAGACTGCCATGTATAGGAAGGGCCTGGATATCCCTCGTACCAAACATTTCCAAACAACGTCTTCCACGAAACTTCCGGGTGCAGTATAGAGAGTCTCCAGAAGCATGCTTTTCCTTCACGGCCAACGGCCAGTAGCCCATCCAATCTAGGAGAAAGCGCAATTATACCTGCGTTGACTTTCTCATTTCTTCCACCAAGTTCGATGAGCGTTTTTTGACTAATGCCATGTCGCAAGCAGATTGCGCCGTTAGCATCCAATGTGGCGAATGTCTTACCGTTCTGACTCGGACTGAATCCAGTTACACCCGAAGGCTGAGGCTGAAATTCCCTGGTCGGGACCAATGTTATTCCGTCAGTGGAATTAGTCTCTTCCCTCTTCAACAGAAAGTAAATTGTAAGGTCTCCTCCAGAATCACCCACAACTATGGATCGGGCCCCCAATAATGTACCGAACACGGTAAGCTCGCGCCCGGATGGGGTTACCTTGAGGGTTTCGGCCAGTTCAGGCTTGTTCTCGTCGTGAACGTCATATCTGAAGACGCGCCCAGTCCGATCAGCAAACATGATGTTGGCGCCGGTATCATCAATAACAGCGAATTTAAAATGGACACTTTCTTTTGGACTGGGCAAAACCATTTTGTTGACTTGGGTAGTGCGGCTCCTTGTGAGCATATTAGTCTTTGTCTCTGTGGTAAGAAAATGAGCGGCCCCTGACGCGTCGGCTACTGCAAGGTAACTTTTAGGCCGATCACCGAAATCAACTAAACGGTAGTCCAATGCTACGATTGGGCTATCGGTTTCAGACACTTTTATTTCCGTGGCCAGTTTTATTTCCGCATATACTTTTCGCAATCCCTTTCCAGGGATTTTTGAAAAAATCATACCTTGACCAGAGCTGTCTCGAGCATCCAATTCCTTTAATTCTTTTGGCGCATGTTCAGGCGTTGTGATTTCATTTATGAATTCTATTGAGCCGAGCCTGACGGTCCCATCGGAAAATCCAAAAGCAAGATGGTCATTATCAATCGACTTTCCAATGGCAGTAAGCTCTTTCCCGCCAAAATCGAATGACAGACTTTCCAAAGGGGCTCCAGTCTTTGTGTGCCATATATAAACCTCGCCAATCTTTGAAACAGCGGCCGCCAAAGTGTCATGCTCGTCTATGGTGAGGTCTACAACGTCTTCAGACTTAAGAGGGGCATTGTATTCATGGGTCGAAAGAACTTTTCCACCTCCAAATAGCGGGAGGACTTCATAGAATAGATAAATTGTCATGCCCATGACAGCGGCAATAACCAGCGCGCCACCTATAGTTATAGTCTTGTCCGCCAAACTGTCAGCGAAAAGGACCCAAGGGCTGGTCTCTTTGCGGCCTTCCACGCCAAATATTCGCATCGTGGTATCCTTGTAATTTAGCGACTCACTATTTAGAAGTGTTTCACTTTTTCATAGATCACTCTAAAAACAAACGTGAGGAATAGCGACGCTCTTGGTGCGTTTCACTCCTCACGAATATTAATCCAGTTGATAATTTAAAGTCTATTTCAATCCGACTTTACCGAGATCTTCATCGGCCAGAGCCTTAGAAACAGGATAAAAGCCGTCCTTGATGACTATCATCTGACCTTGTTTAGAAAAAACATATTTCAAAAACTGAGCCATCAACGGATTTAATGGTTCATTGGGTTTCTTGTTTAAATATATGTATAGGAATCTTGCCAACGGATAATTTCCATCGTATGCGTTTGCAGCGTTCGCTTCATAACCCCTGGCCCCTTCCTTGGCGGCCAGAGGAACTATTCGAACATCCGGTGTCTTATAGCCAACTCCTGAATACCCTATAGCATATTTATCGTTAGCCACTCCTTGCACTACAGCGGAAGACCCGGGTTGTTCTTTCACCGTATCCCTGTAATCTCCGTGAAACAGCGCAATTTCTTTAAAATAAGCGTAAGTTCCACTTGCAGAATTGCGACCGTAAATTGAAATAGGCCTGTCGGACCATTCTCCAGTTAAGCCAACATCACCCCAAGTTTTGATATTCTTGATGCCGCTTTTGCGCGTTTTTGAAAATATTCCATCAAGCTGCTGCAAAGAAAGGCCCTTGATGGGATTGTCCTTATTTACAAATACTGCGAGCGAATCTACAGCGACTCTTACGACTGAAGGTTTATAGCCAAATTTTTTCTCGAAATCCGTAATTTCTTTGGATTTCATCTCCCGGGACATAGGACCAAATTGCGCTGCGCCTTCTATAAGGGCAGGCGGAGCTGTCGAAGAACCCTTGCCTTCGATAGAAATTTTTACCCCCGGATACGTGGCCCTAAACCCTTCCGCCCAATAGGTCATCAGATTGTTCAAAGTATCCGAACCAACTGATTTGAGGCTACCTGAAACCCCACTGATCTTTTGATATGCAGACAAAGCTGGGTCAAGATCCATGGCTGAAACCCTCGGCGTTAGAGCTAATAGACATAACATGACAAATGAAAAAATTCGATAGAACACGTGAATCCTCCATTCTGGGACAATCTTGTTGACAATTCAAAAGGACAGTCAGCCACCATTTTCAGATTTAATTGTTAGCAGATTGTTAGGATCCGAAAGAATCAAATATGATTTCTTAATTGTTACGCGGAAATCTCGCGTCGTCAATTGGAGCATTGTTGTTTGTTTAAAAGGATTCAATCAATTCAGAAATAGTCACTGATACTTAGAAACAGACATATTATCGTTTGCCCAAAAAATATATACAGTATTGCGGCACAACTAATAAATGGACCAAACGGTATCAGGGAATTTGAAGAAATTCGCTTGTATAAGAACCCTATTACCCCTACCAGGCAACCCGAAAGTGAGGCCACGAACAAAGTGAATATTACCCCTTGCACCCCAGTAAACGCTCCAACCATGGCCATGAGTTTTACATCACCACCTCCTAACCCATCGGAGCCTTTGATCAATCGATACAGATACGCCGGGACATAGAGGATCGCTGCGCCGAACAAAATTCCATACAATGACGCTTTCCAATCCATGGATGAAATTGCGCCAAACCATGAAAGCATAAACCCACCCCATACGCCGCTCAACGAAATGGCGTCAGGAATAATCATTCCTTCGAGATCTATCCTGAAAATGGCGCTAAGAGCCGCGCAAAAGGCTACGTTTGCAAAGAAAGTTGGGGTAGGATGAAATTTCATAAATAGCGCCAACACCCCAATGCCACAACCAATTTCTACTAAAACATCGCTATATGGATGGGGCTTCATGTCTGTTGAATTCGGGTCTCTTCGAAAAATCGAGTATGTCGCCCTGAAGGAAGTGACGGGGATCAACGCTCTGAGGAATTCTGAAGTTGGTAGACTCTGAAGTGTGCTAGAACTCCTGCTAAGGAAATACCTCGATATCGCGTTCACAACTGCTCCAACAAAAATACCAAAAATAATCGCTGCAAAATATTGGACTATTTCCTCTAGTAGATTCATATCCTGACGCTTAAACTAGACAAAAGCAACAATCTCATATTTAAGGCAATTGCGAGTTCTCTCGCCGAAAATTTGACACATATATTCGTAGGCCGCTGATTCGCAAGCTACCCAACAACTTGTATGCCTCTTGAATGTCCGGCGTAATCACAAACCAATCAGACGGATTCATGTTTTTAAGCTCCAAATCACCCAGCATTCTCCATTCTTTTTCTGCAGACCAGTCATTAAAGCCGCTCGATGACAATTGGAAAAAGGGTTTAGCCTCTTGTGGCATAGTTCTAAAGTCCGCCTCTGATCCGTAAATAACTTTTCTAACCCCTTTGTCAAGCATCGCTTTTTTCGAGAACGCCATACCATAAGGTTCAAAAGTATGCCTCATCAAACCAGGCCGCCATTTTTGGATCAATCCAAAATTTCCCGGTTCCATTTCTGTAAACGAAACCACTGGAGCCGAACCTCGTGTCCACTTCCCGGTTGCTCTAATTTTTCTCTCCATTACTATTCTTATCAGCGTGTCCACCGCATCATGAGCACACCCCGGACTATTACTTATCAAATCAGACAAATGAGCGGCCCATGACTGACCAGGCCAAGGGCCAACGCATGCTCTTGTATAATGTATTAACAGGCCGCCCTTCAAATCTCTCAATTCAAAGTCGGAAACAAAATGATCCACACTCCGCTTGGTCTTAAACTCGGCAGAATTACACGAACCCTTGTTCCTATGGATGGCCGGGCCAATTACAGAAACTCGTTGATAGTACCTTTTCAAGCCAAGGTCCAGACAATCTTTTGAATGACTACAATGATCAGAACTGTTTCCGCCTTGGTCAACTACCTCCTTTCCTCTAAGTTTAGCTGATTCGAGTATGCGTGCCATGTTCCCTCTCGGTCTGACGGAACCTGGCAAAAGGATTTCGGCTAATTCCGCAGCCATTTCGTCCCTAATAACCCATCTCAGCTTTGGTTTGGGTAAAACGCCTGGTGAGAAACCAGATAGGAACAATGTGTGATTCATATCAAAAATTTCA
Organism: Deltaproteobacteria bacterium; assembly: GCA_021777225.1. Classification (GTDB taxonomy): domain Bacteria; phylum Desulfobacterota; class Desulfomonilia; order Desulfomonilales; family Desulfomonilaceae; genus CAJBEZ01. The sequence continues at coordinate 321 of JAJYDQ010000074.1, read as the reverse complement.
GAAAATTCTGTTTGGAATCTTTCTTGAACATTCGGTGGACTCATTGAAGGCAACGGACCATCGCACACAACTATTAAAGCCGAACCCTTGGCCAACCAACTGACCACTAGATATGGGACAGGCCCATAGCCTGAAACCAGTGTCCATTGTCTTGCAATCGCGTCTTTTACCAGTTTTACGGTTTTTTTAAGCCACGGAGAATCAGCTTTAATCTTCCTGTCCGGTCTCGAATTGAGTACTGCTGCCGAGCGATTGTCCAGGATATTCAGCGGGCCGAATGTGAAGATGACTTTGGATATATTCGCGCAATATACCAACTTT
>JAJYDQ010000073.1 GCA_021777225.1 Deltaproteobacteria bacterium | reverse complement strand
TCACGAAGACCGACTGCTCTTTGAATTTATGGTCCTGGAGGGAGCCCAAGCTGGCCTGAGTTGGGTAACCATTCTCCGTAAGCGTGAAGGGTACCGGAGATCCTTCGACCGCTTTGCGCCAGAGATCGTCGCCTTGTACGACCAGCACAAAGTTGAGGAACTTCTGGGTTTACGAGACATCGTCCGTAACAGGCTCAAAATTGAGGCGGCTGTTCGCAACGCCAGGGAATTTCTCAAAGTCTGCGACGAGTTTGGAACCTTTAATACCTACATTTGGGGGTTCGTACATGGCAAACAAGCGCGGAACGCATGGAAAAACATTTCCGAAGTTCCGGTTTCGTCAAAAGAGTCCGATGCTATGAGTAAGGACCTCAAGAAGCGAGGGTTCTCCTTCGTGGGAACCAAAATCTGCTATGCCTTTATGCAGGCGGTTGGGATGGTTAACGACCATACCGTGGATTGTTTCCGCTGGCAGGAAATAGAACAGAAAAGCAGGTAATTGCTTAAGCATGTCGTATTGGACGTGGTTTCCCGGAATTTTTGATTGAGGGCTGGCGGAGCGAAGTCTATTGTGTCGATAGAGTGGGAATTTCAATCTTAAAATTATAGAGGAGCCAGTCAAGCCCAACGCCCAAGATTTTGTCAATGGTGGGATTGAACCGCCCGAAGCGCTGGAGATCGCTCAACGTTTGCGGGATAGTGGCAATGCTGCTTTCCAGGTGAGCGCTTGTTGCCCGGTTTCCGAAAAAGATAAACACTGTCTCAAGGCTGAGATTCTGAAAGAGAAAGACGAAGGCTGTCTGCTCGATTTCTCACAATAACTAAAAGATTCGGTGAAAGCTCCAATAATCGCTGTTGGAGGAATACAATCTCTCTCAACCGCCGAGAAGGTACTGGAGGACTGGAAAGCAGACTATATTTCTCTGGCGCGGCCTTTGATCCGAGACCCCCAATTTAATCAACCGATGGAAAAATGGAAACACTACCAAAGCCAAATGTATATCGTGTGATAAACGTTTCGAGACAGGTTTGAAGGGCTTGGGCATTTCGTGTAAGATCGACAGGATGCTCAAGGAACAGTGGAGGAGTCATAAATATGAGTAGCAAGTTGATCGGAAAAGTTGCACTCGTAACCGGCGCTGGTCGTGGAATTGGAAGAGCGATCGCGCTAGCCTTGACCTCGAACGGGGCACATGTTGCGGTGAATTTTCGATCACGGCAGGCTGAAGCTGACGAAGTTTGGTCACAGATCGAATCCTTGGGTCAACGCAGCATTGCTGTCGGAGCAGATGTTTCACTAGCCGCTGAAGTCCCAAGCATGGTGGATGTGGTCCAAAGGCTATTGAGGCCAATCGATGTCTTGATCAATAACGCCGGCATTGCCAGACCTGAACTCGTTGAGCACAGGAATAGCCATGCTGTTTACCGATGTCTTATCCCATAAAAAGTTTGACCCGTTGAGTAAACGGGCCAAAGGAAGGATTAGGTTTGGTTTGTCGCTAAAGATAAAATAGTCATTGTATTGATACGTTGTCAAGTATTATTAAACGATAATATAAAATATTATGAAGTTGTAATATACATAGTAAATATATCACATTAATTTTATGGTATTTTAATAGATATCGCCAGTGCAGAAATGTGATTGACGCTGAACAGACCTTTTGTCTGAGGCCATTTAACGAAATTTATCGAAATGGTCAGGCGGTATATGGCTGGATCTTCGCAACGTGTCCGATCAACAGTGGCGAGGTGACCCGTTCAGCGCCTCGGTGGAACATGTTTTGGGAAACCGTTATGGAACGAGACTCCACCCGGTCCAAGTCGCCCCTGCAGGACACCACTTTATGGGAAGTGTTAAGATTAATAGTGATTGCGCAACTTCAGTCCCAGGTCTTTTTGCGGCAGGAGAGGTAACGGGAGGGCTTCATGGATCAAATCGTATGGGAGGGCACGCTTTGACCGAGCCCCTGTTTTCGGCGCGAGGGCTGGAACTTTCGCTGCCGATTGGGCCAAAACGAGTTTTAGGCGCCACATCGGTCTAGACCAGTTTGCAATATTCATCAGGAGATTTCGGAATCGCTGTCGATCTTGCAGCAATAATGATTTCCCTAATGAGCGTAGCCTGTGTCTTTGGTCTTTTGATATGGCGCTGTACAGGCCAGTTTTGACCCAGCTATGGCTTCACCCGTTTCCATGTCTGTCTTATCTGTCCGGTCCCCGCTTTAGCCGTGAAATCTTTCGGAGTCGTGGCTGCGGTCGGGTCAAAGGCAAATTTGAACTGATCGTTACCGTCGAATTCGTAAATCGCTTTTATCGTTTTACCAGCGCTTGGTCCTGTCCTGCGAATGAACTGAAATTCCTTTGGGCTTTTCGACGGGTCTAGTTTTATGATATCAAAAAAAATTGTTTCCTTGCTCTGATGCGGAACGGTGAGTTGCCCCTTGTTGCCCTCGTAAGTAATTTTACTCTTGCTTACGTCTGCGTCCGCAATTTTCTTTCCGTCCCAGTCTCCCGACACCATGACCCAGGTTCCCTGAAATTTGTTGAGTTCTTTGTCGGCAGTTTCTCCAATGGCCCCAGAGATAAGCGGAGACACAACGGAGCAAAGAACCAGTCCTACGGCAAGCAATTTAGTGTTAGTTCGCATTATCCATCTTCCTTTCACAATAAATATAGAAAAATATGCCAATGGTTAATCAGAAGTCAATCAGGAATAATCTCCAAAATCCACCAGTCGTATTGCCCGATAAGATAAGGGCCCTCAAAGAAATAGTTGAATATGGCAGAAGAAACCCTGTCGCTATCAACATGTGTTTTCGGTCAAGCAAAAAGGGACCATCAATGGCAAAGTAAAAGGGGGACACTTTTTTATTGCCAAAATACCCCTATACTGGTCCCCTTTTACTTTACCGAACACATCAAATGCTAAGAAAAACCGCGTCTGTCGATCCAGCAACCAGGCGCACCGTAAAAAATAGTCCGTTGAGCTAGTGTTGCATTCCGCAAGTTAGGTTTATATTTATGGAAGCGTATTTGCTTAATATGACTATCTTTGGTTGCTCATAAAAGGTGTGTTTATTTCGAGAAAGTCACACTAGTTCGTTTAGGGCTTTAGGCAAGCACTTCAAAGAAGTCTAAGTCAAGGAGGATCTGTCGTGCAAGGAGGTTATGAATCAATCTACCTCGGATTAATCACCAAGCTTTCGGAATGCGATTTCCATGAAAGCGCTGAACGCCTCGGCCTCGAATATGTTGATAGCGCTGTTCAAATATCTTTTTTGAAAAGAGAATATCGTATTACCTTAGATGGTGTAGAGCCTCTGGACGGACAACCCGTAAATGTAAATAACCGCAGTGTTCTTCTCTATTATCTTCTATCCAAAGGTCAGGGAGACCCTGAAAACTCGTTCATTTCATTTGAGAGTATTCCGAGAATGATTAGTGGCCTATCTGTACAAAGCCGGTTGATGAATACTCCTCTGGAACGATATTTCGGTAATGACTATGTCAAATTTAGCGAAGCAGCGGTAAAACTTGGTGGAATCGAAGAAGAGCCTCAATTGGGCAAACATCTCTGGAGATTTGACGTTCTTCCAAAAATCCCATTGAAGATTGTCTTTTATGAGGCTGATGATGAGTTCCCGGTCGAAATACAAATCATGTTAGATAAGACAGTTCTTCAATTTTTGGAATTTGAATGTCTTGCTTTCCTGGTGGGATGCTTTGTTCGTGCCCTAATTAAAACCGCTCAATATGGTGATATTGTCGGTTGGTAACAGTAACATAAATTCACGGTGGAATTCTCGTCGTTAGGTGACCCGGTCTCTAAACAAACTCACGCTAAACGACCATGATTTTTTAGAAGTAAGAAAAATATTTTCTAGGTATGGCATAAAAACGGTTTTGTTTAGAGTTGTTAGCTCAGTCGGCTTATAATGTCGGGCACTATCATACACACACTTTCACAAAGAGCCTGATAATTCGTTATTCTTTGCATAGACGACAGGGGTAAGCAAGAAGCTCATCCGACATACCGTCTTGTAGGGGAAAAACCCTTCAAGCTTTATCTTGATTAGTGTATTGGGAAAACGCCAAAATCTATTTTGAGGAGGGAGCCTCATTCTTTTCTGCTTTTGAACAGGACCGGCAAATCTGTGATTCCGGCAATTTTAACTGTACAATTCGCCGAAGGGTTCCGATACCGAAGCAAATACTGCATGTAGGTCGTCCGCACTTTTTGCAGATACCGCCTCGTAACGTGTCGAATGCTCTCCCACAGCTATGGCATTTCCAAGGAATTATCTGATTCATGAGTCTGACCAGTGATTATGCGTTTCCAAATGACATTTCTTCCTGCAGGAATGGTATGAGATTCAGGGGATAAGGCATGAGCCTTTTGATTCCAGCATGTCTTAACTGCAAACAAAGATTTCTCCTGCCAGCCCTACCCTCCTACTATATCTCATGCGACCTCGGGTGTAAAAGTGATTCATGGTCGAGACAAATGGACAGTGAGCTTGTGTGTATAGACTGCTCCAAACTAAACGAGTCAATGTGAAATGGCCGGTGGGCATTTAAGTGACATCAATCGCCAATTTTTTATCGGGGCCAAAAACCCGCCGGTGCTTTCTCATATGTACTTTGTACGCCAAAATAAAACCCTGACCGCTTGAACGACCAAGGCTGAGTGAGTAACTGTCTCCCAGAAAATTACCCACAAATAAAACTAACGGCGTTAACACCGTTCCCAAAGTATCAGTCCCGATATAAAAACTCAAGAAAACATTTAGAAAGTAAAAATCTTCGAATCTACCGCCAAAGTGATTAGTGTTTTGGATGTGTCAAGCTTAGCATTCTCCAGGAGGTCTGTTTCGTCAACCTGACGAGATTTGGCACAGGGCACTCAAACGTATAAAGGGACCTTGGCTTGCCTCAAGTGTTCCAAATAGGTGTTTGCATCGTCTCCAGTAGGGGCCACAACGTTCTCCGCCATACCCTTCTTAGCTATGAAGACGGCGTCATCAGTGAGGAAAATCTTGACTTCATGTCCTTCCTGCTTGGCCACGTTTGCTAATTGCAAACATCTTGTGGCCCTGGTAGGATCTTCTAAGCCTCGTGTGAGAACAAACAAGAAATCTGCCATTAGTCGTACCTCCTCGAAATATTATAATTTGGCACGCAAGTCCTACGAGAAGAAAACTTGACTCATCATGAGGGCCTAATTCTTGTGGAATGGTCATAAAATCGTGTTGAAAAAATATCAGACCCCAAAAGATCGGTTTTACTTTATCGATTCTTTAAGGGCCTTTGCGGCGGTAAACTTTGCAGCTTTGGTTTCCGGGATGTTGAGTTTTGCCTTGGTGCGTGGGTTTAAGCCGGATCGCGCTTTTCTAACGACAACAGAGAATTTACCAAAACCCGGGATGGAGATTTCCTCACCATTCACCAGAGTTTCCCCAATAGTTGAAAAAACCACTTCTATTGCTTCAGTAGCCAGTTTCTTGGTTATCTTGCCTTTCTCGGCAAGTTTGTCCACAAATTCAGCCTTTGTCATGTCCACGCCTCCCTTGAAATAGTAATTGTGTCACGTCAACAATATGAGTTTGGGCTATATAAGACACAGGCTTATTGTGTGTCAAGATAAGATTGTGGCAAGACTGAACTCCCCCTTAACTTTTTTAGACATGTCCATAGAAAAATTTGTCGGATTTTCGATTTCAGATTAGATAGGTAAAATTATTCTTGATGAAACCCGGCTTATGACGCCACTGAAACACTCCATGGGAAATTGCTGGCTGACACGGTTGAAATGGTGTGAATTGCGCACAGGAGTGTTAAATGGTGGACTGTCACTGGAATGAATATTCTGTTTGATCAAAATTGCTTTCAAGCTATCATACACAACCTGCATGACCATTGGAGAATTAGCCGCGGGCCAAACACCGACCGCAGGAGACATAAATATGGGAAATGTTCGGTATGTTTGTTTATCCGATCTTCATTTCGGGGAAGATCACAGCCTTTTTTCGAATCTTCCGGACGCCAACAGTGATGTGGATTACTCGAAACCGAGCCCAGTCATGATTCAGCTCGTGAATTGTCTAAGAGCAATCCTTCCAAATAGGGATAAACCGGAGACGCGCTCACTTATTCTCAATGGTGACATATTGGAATTGGCTTTTTGTGAAATGAATTACGGCGCAAACATCTTTAAGCAGTTCATAAGACTCATCATGCCTAGAGACGAAGAAGCTCTTTTTGATGAGATTATTTTCATTCCCGGCAATCACGATCATCATCTGTGGGAAATAGCTCGTGAGACCCAGTATCTCGGCCATGGCATACCACGAGTCTCTTTTTCGAAGATGAAAAGCATCACATTAAAGCTCATTTGTTGACGGAAGTATCGAGAGATTATCTAAAAAATAGACCAATTTGGATAGCTTATCCGAACCTGGCTTTGTTGAGCAAGGACAAATCGAAGTGCGTGGTGTTCCACCACGGTCATCTGTTGGGTTAAACTGACTAGATATTGACGAGCAGGAGTATTGATATGAACAAAGGGAATTTCACCATACGCCGGATGAACCGAAACGAAATTGAAATGGCAATTGACGGGGCTGAAACAGAGGGTTGGAATCCCGGAAAACATGACGCTGAGTGTTTCTACGCTGCAGACCCTAATGGCTTTCTTCTAGGACTGTTAGATAACGAGCCCGTAGCAATGGTTTCTGCTGTTGCGTACGGACAGACCTACGGATTCATGGGCTTTTACATGGTAAAGGCCCAATGCCGTAACACAGGTTATGGATTGCAACTGTGGGAGGCTGGCCTGGAATATCTGGGAAACCGCAACATAGGGCTAGATAGCGTCCGACCAGATCTTGTTTCCCATAAAAAGCCGGAGTTCAAACCTGCTTATACCAACTTTCGTTTCAAGTGGATCAAGGACGAACAATTGAACATGGCCCCAGAAATCATAAGCCTTACCGACATTTCTTGGGACACTATAACCACATATGATAATGAAGTTTTTACTTTCAAGAGAGAAGATTTTCTGAAATGCTGGATAAGCCGCCCCAACACGGTGGCTCTGGGAATCATAAACGATGACCAACTATCGGCATACGGTGTAATCAGAGAATGTAGAGAAGCGCTATAGGGCTAAAACAAGACCATTAATTTCTTGATTTGATTGAGAGGAAATCATGATCGTGAGACATAATCCCTATTCGTTCCTCACCGGGGATGCACCTTTTCTCAAAACCAAATCTATGGAGATTTCTAGCGGAAGGTTTGAGACTGAAGTTCTCTTCGAGTTGCATCATGAGGGCGCTATAGGACGTCCTCATGGCGGGATAGCAATGGGTTTGTGCCTTGATGCCTGGCGTCGATATGCCGCCCCTGAGTATCCGGTGGACATCAGCTACAAATTTGGCGGGTCTGGAGTAGCAATTGGAGAAACGGTCGACTTCACAGTGGAGCATGAGTTACTGGCTAATAGCTCGGCTTTAATTGCAGAAATTGTCAAGAGAGGAGAAAAGACACCTTATCTCAAGGCGATAATTACACATGCTGAGGCGGACTCTAATCCGATCATACCGATGATTCAACCTACCGGAGAAGTTAGGAAGCTCCCCTATTACAGAAACTGTTTCGTTTGCGGTCACCATCGAGATGTAATTGGACTCAAAAGGAGATTTAGAGTCCATTCTTATGAGGGCTCGTCTCTCGTAACGACCCATTGGGGTTCCGTGGATGATGATCTGGACCGAGCAAAACAGTTTAAAATTACTAACGATGAACTGCATCCTGCGGTCATCATATCGATATTTGATGAGAACTCTGGTTGGTCGGGTCTTTTGGCTACCAAGGGAGTAGGATTTACAGTGCGGATGAATGTGACGTTAGCTCGTCCCGTAAGCGCCACGGAACCGCTACTGTTCATGAGTCGGCCTGCTGGTACTAGGGGTAATCCTCAGAAACCAAGGTTTTATATGGCTAAAGGTACGGTTGTATCAATGCTAGACCCCGGCAGCCCTGAACCGGTAGCTTGGGGGTGTGGTGAATGGCTGATTCTTGAAGAGTTGACCGAACAACTTAAGAAAAATCTCCTTCCCGAAAATGATTGGGAGTGGATCTTTTCGAACGACATCTGATTCTACTTGCTAATGGATAAGCATTGGCAACTTTCATTTATACGACTGTAGAAGAAAGCGCCAGGGGCTTGCCAGATCCTGCGACTAATAATGGCGGTTTCTGCGCTTTTGCAAAGGAGAATCAACGTGGGCGCAGGACAGTCCACGATGAAAGGGAGGCAAAAGACGGGTGATGGCTTGTAGACTATCAGGAAGCAAATGTCAGAGTTTTTCGGCGCTAACCTTATTGGGAATTGTTTTGCTAATTCATGTTATTGTTCCATCTAACGTCCAGTCTGAAGATTCGCTTCTCGTGAAAGCCAGGCGGTTCTTTCAGCCGCTTTCAGAGGAGACGGCCACACAAGAATTCCCAATGACCCCGGAATTGGTTGAACTGGGGCGAGCGCTTTTTTTTGATCCACGTCTCTCCTTCGATGGTATGGTGAGCTGCGCCCGTTGTCATCAACCTTCTCTTTACGGCACTGACGCTCTGCCGAAATCTGTCGGCGTTGAAAACCGGCCCAATCCTCGAAATGCTCCGACCATCCTCAATGCGGCTCTCCAATTTTCCGCTCATTGGTATGGTGATCGAACTTCCGTTGAGGACCAGGCTGCCATGTCTTTACTTGGTCCCGCAAGCTTTGGAAACCTGGACTTCTCTAGCGTTAAGGCAAAGATCAAAGCTGTGCCAGGCTATGAAAAAATGTTTGCCATGGCTTTTCCGAGTGAAAAAGACCCGGTTACTCAGCAGAATTGTGGCAAAGCCATCGGCGCATACGAACGCACATTGGTGACTCCTGCGCCTTTCGATAATTATCTCAGAGGCGCCGCCAAGACGCTCTCCGCTGGAGCCGTAGCAGGTTTGACAGAGTTTCTCGCGACCGGATGTGTTTCCTGTCACGGCGGGATCGCATTAGGCGGCAGAGAGTTTCGGAAGTTTGGCATTTTCGGAGATTACTGGGAATTAACTGGCTCCAGTAAAGTGGACAAAGGAAGGTTCAACGTCACAAATGACCCAGCGGACCTCTACGTGTTCAAAGTTCCCGGTCTTCGCAATGTGTCCATGACTCCGCCATATTTTCACGACGGTTCTGTTGAAACGCTGTCGCAGGCGATACGGTTAATGGCGGACCTTCAGATCGGAAAAAAATTGAGTGACCAGCAGGTTGACTCTGTGGTTGATTTTCTTGATACCTTGACCGGTAAACTGCCTGTAGGCTACGCTGTTCCCCCCACGTTGCCGCCCGGCGGATTTAAGGCAAGATGACATGGGAATATCTCAAGATAAATTGTTTGCTCGGCTAGAATGAATTTGGCAGAGCCTGCGAAGCTGTGGGACAAAGTCTGGTCATCATGCGGGATGAAAAACGCCATGCCCCTAATGGCTGTCAAGAGCCTAATCATCCAAAAGGAAAGGAATAAAAAAAGAGAGAATAGACAAAACTAATCTGTATCCTATGAATGCTGTATCAGACAAACCGAGACATAAAAGGTGTTGTTTTTTTGATCCGCAATTCTGCCCCATTTCATACTTGCTCTACTGAAAGGAGTTCCATATGTTTGAAGTTAGTGAAGAAGCAATGGAAAAGATCAAACAATTTTTGGCAGAACAGGGAGCGCCTCAGGCGATCAGAGTCTTGATGGACGAAGGCGGATGGAGAGGCCCTAATCTCATCATGGCTCTGGATGCGCAGAAAGAAGATGACGAAGTTTTCACTGAGAGAGGTGTGACATTCGTTATCGAAAAAGCGCTTTTTGAAAGAGTGAAACCCATACGTGTCGGCTACACTCACTCGACTTTAGGTTCAGGTTATACGCTTGAATCGGAGCTCATGAGGGGTGTGAAGGGAGTTGGGGTAGGATGTCACGAAATTTGTAACAGTTGCGACAAAGTTACGAGTTGAACAGGTTTCTGTTTTACGAGTTAGCCCGTATGAACAGAGCAGCCTGCACTTAAAAGTCGTGTTCAACTGTCCTAATTCCATGGACCACCGCTGTGAGAAAAGTAATGGCCCACAAAAAAAGGACACTGGCAAAAGCGCCTAAGCTGTTTTAAACTGATCAAGATTAAGGTCGCGCTCTACTGTCCCAAACCGTTAGCGACTATTTCTCTTTTGCTAGAGGCTAATTTATGAAAAATATTGAGAATCCATACCGCAGCTCCGCATGTTTCTTCTGCGGCCCTAATAATCCGGTCGGTCTTAAATTGACATTCCAGGAAACTGAAACTGAACCCAACGAGTTGGTTTGCGTGTGGTTTCCTCCCGCAACCTACAAGAGTTTTGGAAGTATTTTGCACGGTGGAATCCAGAGTGGTCTTTTTGACGAGATTATGGGTTGGACTACCCTACACATTACAAAGAAGGTCGCGTTGACTTCAGGGATACGGGTAGAATTTTTGAAGCCTCTTTATGTAGAGCAACAAATCGAAGTCCGATGCCGTATAGAATCAAGGAATGGATCCAGAATTAATCTGGCCGCAGAAATTAAGAACAGCAGACAGGAAATCTGCTCAAAAGCCACTGGAACATATGTCTTAATGGATCCGGAAAAATTCAGACTCGCAGTTCAAAAATAAGAGGTGTTCGAAAATTGAATTTAATGGCTAATTCAACATAATCAAAACCTAAGGCCGCAATCTCTTTCAATTCTTGAAGCACTGGCCTCACCGGGAAATTCATAGCCCCATATCGCATGTCGACTTCTTCACTTATAAATTGAGCCAATTCTATCTCGACAAGCTGGTCCATTAAAACAGAATATGCAAAAATGCGCTAGAAACTGGAAGATGAACCGTTTAGTCATGATATTTAACTCCGTTAATATGGATTTAGCTCTTTATAATATCCGTGTGGCCGTCAAACAATTTAATAGATTAACTCTACTCTATCTCTTCAAATTATCCAGTCGGAATTTGAATTTTAGAGATGAAATAATGGCGTAACAATTGCTAGAGCCAAGGCCCGAAAGGAGTCGGAAAGATGACCTTCAAATACACGGAATGATTCAACTGAATGAATCTTGCACATGGAGGTGATTTGTGAAACACCATTTCTGGAACAAGAAGAATCAATAAAAGGGTTAACAGAAAGGTCTTATCTATAATGTTTTTTGGGGCTCCCGCAAGATCTCTTGACGACATCGCCAGACTGAGACGGACCGGATTCGATTTCGGAGAAATAGCCATTGCAAATGCCGGGGCCAGGAGAATGTGGTGGGAATCGTGGGGGTTGCTTCACGGTACTCGACCGAGATTCGTTTCGCCGCTTCACCAATCACTTCAAAATTTCGAATAACGGCGTCCTGAATAACGAGGTCCCGTAAAAAGACATCTTTCCCCTCATCGGTATACCTGAGAATACGGTCGATTCTCTCAAGAATCTGGGCCAAGTATACTCGAGGGTCCTTCTTCAAAAGGGTTTAGCCTCCTTCAGGATTCGTCTGCGTAGCAGCCAGTAGAGTCCTTTCTCACTAACCACGTCTACTCTCCGGCCCATAAGCTCCCGTAAGTCGGTTAGTAGCGCCCCTAGGTGAAGCAGATTTCGGTTGGGTTCCATATCAACCATAAAGTCAATTTCACTTGATTCATCGGCGTCGCCGCGAGCGACGGACCCGAAAATCCTCACATTCCTTGCCCCGTGGCTAGCCGCAATTCTTAGAATTTCTTCTCGCTTTTCCTTTGGAAGTCAAACCAGAATTTCAGGAGGCGGGCAGAATTCTTGTGGAGAAGTTGACCGATAAGGCGCCAGCGTCCCAATACAAAGTATTTGATTAATAGAGGGCAGTAATTGGAAAATTATGAGAAAAACCGTTCATAGTCGTGGTGGTTACCGATCCAGAACCACGTAACAGTATCACCATCCCAGATACACAAGGCGCGATATCCTCGGGTAATACGGACTGACCAGATATTCTGGTCTGTGTTGATACATTTGAAGTGTAAGGATGGGTGGAATGGATTTTCAGCCCAAAGACCATATGCTTTTCGAGCGTTACGCCGTATTGCTCCGTCCATAGCCCGGTAAGCTACCCAAAAAGACGACACCACATTCGACTTCATAATTGGTCATAATCCATTGGCTTGGTATGTCCGCTGCTAATTTCTTGCCGCACACGTATGGCTGTAGCGACCAACTTATCCTGAGTTTTTTCGAATGCTTCGTCCCAGAGTTTTTCGTCATAAATGTCCTCAAGATATTCTCTCAAATGTTCAACAACTTGGTTTTGAGTTGCATCAGGCAAGCTCTGCATCATTTTGACAACGGTGGCGATAGCTGATGACGGCATTAACTGCTTCCTCCAAAAATCTAGGCGCTTATAGCTGATATAGTATCACAGCAGTCCAATAAAAGGTTAGCGTCATTATGAAACTGAAGATTGTGCTTGCCATTGTCTGGTTAGATAGCCGAGTAGATGTCATTTCTGAAATCAATCAAAATAAAAGTCACTGAATCAATTCACGAAATGTACAATCATCTACGTAAAAGACACTATAATCTAATATGTGAAGACGGCAAAAAAAGGCGGAATTGAAATAACAACCGAAAGGAGAAAATTAAAATGTACAATATCAAAATGAATATTTCGATCACGTTTTTGCTTTATATTCTCGCTGCCTGCATAACGATAAACGTCTTTTTCCCGGAGGACGGCAAAGTATATGGTCAGGCAATGGGTGATAATCCAAACAAGTGGAATGTTCCCGACACCAATAAAATTGACTCCGGAACAGAATCCGGCGACTGGAAACCCCGTTCGGATCTGACGGGTTTTCCTCTCAGTCACAATCAGATACTGAAACATCTTCGGAAGGCCAATGAGGTCGCTAAGGAAACAGCGGCATTTGACCACCACCCCTTTGGCGCAGTGCTTGTGGCGCCGGATGGCGAGAGGATTCTGATGAAACAGGGAAACCTAAGTTCGGTAGCGCATGCCGAAACAGAACTCTCTCGGCGGGCATTTGCGCAGTATAACCCCGATTATCTGTGGAAATGTACTCTGGTGACAACGTTCGAACCGTGCGCCATGTGCGCCGCAAACGTCTATTGGGCTAACATCGGAAACGTGGTCTATGGTGTTGAGGAAACCACTTTGAAAAAACTGACCGGCGCCAACAAGGAGAATCCCACGATGAACCTACCGTGTCGCACTCTCTTCAAGGCGGGGCAAAAGCCCATCCGGGTGGTAGGTCCGGTTCCGGAACTTGAAGACGAACTCGTCGCCCCCCACAAGGCCTTCTGGAAAAAAAGCGAAGAGCCCGGATAATTATCAGGGAGTTATGTAGCGAAGACTGTCTCATTTATAAATATACACGGCATCCGCTCTAGAAACTATTCTGGCGCGATTTTTCAGTTGGGAGAGGAACTTAAGTAAACGATGAAAAATAGATCGGATTCAATGCTGGTCGTATTTTGTAGGTGCCTGGTATATCAGACGCACATTCCGCACCTAATTCTAGTGTTGGTGGTTTATTTTTCTGGGCGAAAGATGAGAGAGCGACAAGCGATATTAAAGATGATAAGGATGGGACATCCGGTAATCTGGAGGTGTCCCATGACGATCCGGTCCGAAGAGATCAGAGCCGGCGATGTGAGTTTCTTACCGATTGTCGCTGCGTACGTCAAGAAATTAGGTATTGTTGACGAGGTAAATCGCCTGTGCCCCACGATGAGCGATTTGAGCGCCGGTCAGGTTGTGATGGCGCTCATCTTGGACAAGCTTTCCGGAAGGAGCCCGCTTTACAAGATTGAACAGAGCTTTGTTCACCAGGACATGGAACTTCTGTTCGGAGAAGATATTCCCCAGTCGAAGTTCAATGGTGATGCGCTGGGACGCTCCATGGCCACTCTTTTTGACGCAGGAACGGGTAAGATATTAAGAGGTGTTTGTGTGTGGCGTAACAAACACCTCATAAAGCCCACCTGGGCTGCCAAATCTTTCTTTTAATGGATCAGGTCAGGTTGCAGGACATAATAGCTTTTGCACATTCTCACAGAACTGTTTTTCAAACTGTTTTGCTTTAGCAAGAATTTCCTTTTCTCCCTCTTTGTCTTGATCTTCGCTATGTTCTTTCGGAAGGCACAGATTTATAAGACCAATGGATACATCTTCATTGCTCACAAAAGCACGCAACTCAGGGGTAGTGGAACTTGATTGATCGTCAACTTCTTTGGGACTTACAAAAAGTCCCATTATCGATGCTTGCCCTTGATCCGGTTGCCTTAGGTTCCAAAGATAGGTAGTCATTTGATATAAATCTTCTCTTGAGACAGAGACTCCTTGAATTTCGGTAGCACCAAGTTGACAATAACCACTTTTGTACTTAGCGTCCAAAACAGCTTCAATCTTTCCGTTTCTTATCATCAGAATGTCGGGCCGAATTTCTCGCCATTGGCCTTTTAGAAGATAATGTCTCTCGCCTTCGAAGTTGGGGGACACGACGAGGAACTTGTCGCTAAAATGCCTTTTCAATAGCCGGTATATGTAATTTTCCCATAATTCCGCAACATCCAAGAAAAAAGACATCCCCTTAAACCTGGGTCGGTTTCCAACAGCGGTGGCTCCAAAATTCGCTATCACCTTTTGACTTACTTCCATCAATAGTCGATAGCTGGAATTCATGGGAGTATACGTGATATTTCGGATTTGCTCCGAATCTACAATCCCATCCGACACTCCCAGGGAAGCAAGCTTGGTGTCATATACAGACACATCCTGTAGGAAACTTGAGTTTCCATGTTTTCGGAGCAGTCTGTAGGAGTAACGGATTGTCTTATTAATAATATTATCAAATGCAAGTTCGCGATATTTACAATAGATACGGCTCTGATCGATCCAGTTTTCTCTGATATTGTGTTCGGACAGAACCCTTCCTCTTACCGTTTTCATGTTTCGTTCCCGTGCAACGTAACAGCGAGGAATGTGGTTAACGGTAAGGGCCCTATCGAAGGCGGCTTTCCAAAGCAGTAACAACAACCAATGCCCGTAACTGTTACTAGACATGCTAATGCTGGAGGTAGCTTTAGGGGGAATAAACACCCCCGACACATGAGAAAGAAGGTAATTGAAAATTGAATTTCCAAACCGTGGTTTAATATCGACCCGCGCTAGCCCCCACTTCGACGTTTCTACCTCATATGTTCCGACGTAATGAGACGTAACAACTTTTAGGCTTTCAATCTTGTTGCCATTATTCGCACTGAATTTTGGATCGTACGTAAGAATTTTATCGTCAGTTTTGTTTTTGATACCTGAAATCTTGCGGGGTTGACCCAATCGCAACATTTGTGGTGGATCGTTTCCTAGTCTATCAAATACCTCCCTCCGGACAACGAGAAATTCTTTAACCTCTTGTGCGGAATCATCCTTGAGCACAATGTCATAGATCTGGGACAATATGATGGTCCTTCTAACGGGCTTTAACGAACGTCTTCTTCAGGTTTTTCAGGTTGTCCTTAATACTCGACATCCTATCCTGAGTAACAAGGTATTCGTCTAACAAAGGCCTTAAATGGTACAGCCAGAGGTCTTCAAGATGCAATGAGCTGATGACGCAGTTCTCTTTTTGTGAATTGTTCTCGTTCGTTGTCTGCAAGAAATCCTTGATCTTTAGAAAATATGCATGGCCGATTTGATACTGCTCATCAAGACCAAGTCCATTCTCTTCGTTATGGCTAGTAATCAGTCTGTTCAGTTCTTGACACTTCTCGACGAATCGCTGTAAACTTTCTTGATCAACAATATTCCCGAGGAGTTCAGCATCAAATAGTATTGTCGGGTCAGGCTTTATTTCGTACCATATGAATCGTCGCCGTAAAGCAAGGTCAAATGTCACTAGACTCTTGTCAACATTGTTCATAGTTCCTATGAAATAAACATTTTCCGGGATTGAGAACGGTTTCTCAGAATACGGGAGTGTTATTTCAATGTTACGGTATTCTAGGCAGTAAAGTAATTCTCCTAAGACATCGGAAAGATTAGCTCTATTTATTTCATCTGCTATAAACACATAGGCTGGTGAGTCGCTATGCTCACCACTACCCTCTAAGGCCCTTCTAGCGTCCGAGCAAAACTTCTTGAATTGGCCGTCCTTGACTTCATAAGCGATGCCACCATTTTTTACCACCGGCCTGATTCCCTCGATGAAGTCCTCATAACTGTAGGATGGGTGAAACTGAACGATCTTTTTTTGCTTTTCCTCTTTTTTTGTCAATTTTTCTGCAATCTTCTTTGCTTCGTATGTCTTTCCAGTGCCTGGCGGGCCGTATAGGATTATTGCCCTGCATCCTGTTTGAATCAGTTCTGTTATTCTGACGTGATCTTCGGGATCGAGCAACCATGCGGAGAGTAATTTTGATAGAATTAGTTGCGCTGGCGCCTCAGAATCGGAGCATGCTTGGCTGCCATCAGGAATGCCCAACTCTTTAAACAACTGATTTGAAAATGCTTGCCACGACTCGGAGAAAAGGTCATATTTGGAGTCGATTAGATTTTCGCATGGCTCACGTAGATTTTCCTTTTTAAGCTTCTTGTCTAAATCTGGCAACTTTGTCAAAACGTCTACGTATAACTGAGACTGACAAAGTCTACGAAATCCCAGCAAGCTGATAGGCACAATCAATTTATCTTTTTGAGCCCACATCCACAAAAATTTCAGCGGGAATCGCGTTTCTAGAATGTCTCTCTGCAATCTCGCTTCAGCGTCTAGGTCGGCATTCTTCAGACTAGGATACCTTAGAACGAGAGGGACCAACCCCTTGCCGTCACCTATGAGTTCCCCGAATTTTTTTTGTCCCCCGTCCGTGGCGACCTTATTTAGTAAACGGATAATTTGAAAGAAGTGATTATTACTCGCGAAGTGAGCGTCGGGGTTAAGCTGTACAATACTCAACGAGCCCTGACTATCTTTTCCCTTCGTTAAGGCGTTTGACATAATCCGCCATTCGGGTCTTCTTTCTGTCAAGAAGTCATCATCCTTAACATCTTTCACAGGAAACCCTAGCAAAGACCATACGTCAAAAAGGAGCCCTTTCAGCTCATGGTTGTCGTTGGCGTCTAGGTTCATTTTATCAATTTTGTCCAATAACCTCTTCATGCATTCTTGAGCTGAATCAGTTGGCAAATCGTTTTCCATCGGTCCAAAGTATTTTGTGCTCCAATGGTCGAGATCCATGGAAAAATTATCTAATTTAATTGTAGACCCAGATTCGAGTGCTACCTCAACCTTGCATTGGATGAGCTTGTTGATCACCTTAGTCAGGTATTCGAAACGAATGTCGTTCTTGGATGGTTTATTTTTCCATCGTTTGCAGAAATCCTGTCTTTCTTGCCATAGTCCTTTCAAACGCTCTAAATTCAATTCCATTTCGAATGTCTCCTTTTCCCAAATCACATGGGTCCGGTGATTGCATCAGCGCGGTACAAAACGCTACGTTGTTTTCGGACGCAGGATCTCAAATCTATTAGGCACACATCAAAGGCTTAGTCAGTCTCTTTAGCCAGAATACATGGGACAAGATCGGATTGGTCATCCAGCCAATCATCGGGCACGTTGACGACGTCTGTTGGCATAAGGATATTGATGTCAAGAGTGTCAAATTTGACTTTGGGCCTCATGGTCTGTGTCAATTGTCCCCACATGATCAAACCTCCTAATGTTAATTCAAGACTCTTTGTACGTTGAAGACATAACGTTTATCCTTCTAGCCAATTCATCGACCAGCCGATCCGGTTTTATAAGTCTTGCATCATCTCCAAACGAAAGAATCCAGGAAATTATTTCCGGCTCACTTGAGGCGGCAAACTTGATCCGGACTTTATCGCCGTCACGGGTTATGATCTGATCGTTGCTCCATATTCGTTCTTCAACATAAATAGCGGCCCACCCCGTGAATTCAGCCTCGACTTCAAACTTTTCGTCTTTAATGATTCCAAAAGTCTGATTGAACGCCTTCTGGAAGTCGTATTCCTTCGGAACCTCAAAATGGGCTTTTGTCTCATCGATTTCGACCTTCCTAAATCTGTGAATCGCAAGCAATGGATCAAATTCGGGCGCAACATATTTGGTCTGCCAGGGATCTTTGGCCCTAAGAGCATGTAGATAAAGAGCGTCCTTGAATGAGAAAATCTTCAGCGGTTTGATGTAAAAAGTCTTTGACCGTTCATTATATGGGGATTTGTACGTCACTTTGCAGACGTGCTTGCCGTTCATTGCTTTGATAAGAGCGCCGATGGTTTCTTGATGCGGCGTGTAATCTATGGTTCCCGGATAAAAACAGGCAAAATTGGCGTCACACAGATTGGTTTGGTTTTTCAGGAGGGTTTGACTCTTATCCAGGGCATTTTTTGTGTCCTGAAAAAGCTGCTTGCCCAGGAGCCTCTCCGTAAATGCCCGACACATATACAATAAATTCATTTCTGATTCAGACAGATACGCCATTGGTGGGGGCTTTCGGCTCTTTATCGCGTAAAGCGCTTCCCGCCCCCTATTTATCCGCTCTATTTCTACCTGATACGCCGATTCGATGTCCCGCAAAATACGGGAAATAGTCTGTTTCGAACAGTTCAGCATCTCGGCCAGTTCGGTGAGAGTCTGTGCTCGTCTCGCGAACATCAGGCTTCCGAAAAGCCTTATCACCTTCTCCCCGTAACTCTTGCCCATGTCCCGTTTTCTCGGCATTTAAAACCGCCCCCGGTATTTTCTGACGTTATTTAGCCTAAATCCAAAACCCGCAGGCTGACTTCACATTACAGCAGCGGGTAGGAATTTCAACAAAAAAGACCGGACATACATCGTCTTATGGAACGATCAGAGAATATATCTGTTGCATAAACCGGAGGGAGATTCCAATGGGACAAATCCAAAGTCATCAATCAACGATCTCAAATCATGCGCCGGATGTCCATGTTTCCGACAATTCATCAGCTTTCTTCCGTAAGAAAATGATTACCTACATGGACCGTTTATTAGCCTCTAATCACGATCTTGACAAAGAGGCTTTTGATTTTCTCTACTTCATTCTGAACCGGGATTTGGTCGCCAGTTATGTCAATTAAATAAAAGATCTGGCCCCAAAAGCAAAACAGCCCGAAGGCGAAGGATCAGATAGTCCTGAGGAGGACTCGTGGGCTTTTTCCAATGCCTGCCGGGATATTCTGAAGCTCCTGTCAAGAGAAGCCAGACATCAAGCCAGAGTTATTGCCAGAAAATCATTGGCGATGCGCTCAAAAGAGCTGGAGTATGAAGGCTCAAGTTCAGTCGAGAGCAACATTCTGGAATTCAGGAAGATATTCCATCTTGACGATCTTGAGACAGAGTTGTGCATATTCCTGTTTATCATGTCCACATGGAACGAATTCCAAAGTTTTTTTGAACATCATCTTATGTGTAATTATTATCAGGGCCGAAAAAAACTTTCAGTGATGCTAAATTGCAGAGAATCACAACTGGTCAAGGCGCTGAGTGGAAAACTCTATCAGATCGGCATCCTGCAAAAGGGAGAATTTAGGGGGGAGTTTGAACTCGAACCAGTGTTCAGGCAGCAATTGGTGGATTTAAGTCCCGGTGAATTCAAGACTCAGTTCATCAAGCCGCTGAAAGTCGATTCT
>JAJYDQ010000072.1 GCA_021777225.1 Deltaproteobacteria bacterium | reverse complement strand
TAAGCTCCAGAAAAAGCTGCTGATATCATCAATTCGATCACCTTCGGTAAGTGGCTTATTGAAAATTTGTTCTTTGATGGTGTTGGTTAGTTGCTTAGCTATCAAATAATTTGCCCCAGCCGTAAGGTGACACCAGTCCGAAAACACCCATTCGGAAGTGCTGTCGAAATATTGGGAGAAATCCAGTAGTTTAATTCCTTTTGCTTGTGCTCTGAGATTTATGCTGTCGATAATAAATTTATACACATCTGCCGTACCCATGTCATAGTATTGTTCATGCTCTTTAAGAGCCTCGATTTTTTCCTCAACCTCGTGTCGAGGCTTTTTGCTTAAATACAGCATAGGTTGCAAGGCAAAAATGTGTGGAGTCCCATCATTTTCAAGAGCGCTGTGATAATCTTCTATCACTCTCACGACTACGGCCACGTTGTCTGATATCATCCTGGATCTGATTTCCGGTTTCGTTTCCTCCGCTTTGAATGATTCCGGGTTGCCAGAGGTTGATGAGCGATGAAGCCTATTGCCCGCTTCTATAGACTGAAACAAGTCCGTTCCGTTCCAAAACATCGCCATCAAGAATGTGTTGTTTTTGAGCCACAAGCTGAGATATGAAACCAATCCGGGCCCGCCATATGAAAAAATTTCTCTCAGGATACTGTCATACTGTCCCTCGCGGAAATAGTCCCAGTCTTTATCAGGAGCGCTTACCGGACTGATTTCGTTTACTCCATCAAACGAAACCACTAAATCGGGCTTATATCGCCTTAACTTTGTAATATATCGGAGCAAATCGTGTTGATAAGCATGGCCCCACACGGCCGTGTTGTAAACTTTAATGGTTTTTCCGGGAATAGGAGCGGAAGCGTTCAGAATTTTCTCCATGACATGGGAAATCGTCTCTCTATATTCAATTCCATAGTAACCAGTCACCGAAGCAGCCGCGCCTGTAGATCCCAATCCGAAAGCTGTAGATCCACCGGTCAGGAAAACGCGGAATTCATCAGAGGGCTTATCCAACGGAATTGATTCGGGTTCCCGAAATCCTGCGTTGTTAACATACTCAAATTGATTCCCTTTTGCTTGATTTTGAGAAATGCATACACCAGGGACGAGATCATAATCATAATGAGAAACAGGTTCGGTAAAATCTCGTTTCGCCATGTCAAAATTCGTGGGATACACTTTTTTTAGGTACGTTGTTTTCAGAGCAAATTCGGCAAGTTTTTCCACGCCCATTAAAAGAATCGCGACGGCAAGGATCAGGAAGAGGGTATATCCTGATTTCTTGACGCAAAACCAAAATGACCTGCCAATTATTTGAAAGACCCTTTTAATTTGAGCGCCAGGCCTGAATTTTTGGACGGTGGACATAGCTTCGGATTGTCTACTTACATGGTTGTTTATGGCTTCGCTCCCATTTATTCCGAACATTTCGTTTCCTTTTTCAGCGCTGGAACATGTTGCAAAACAAAATCAGGACCCTCAGCGGAGACGTAACTTGCCCCGTCTCAATAAGAATCATTTCAAGGTTTGAATAGGATCTGCATAAGCCAAGATCTAGCCATTTCCCCGACCAGGTTACGTATCTCCCTGAATTTCTCCAAATCGGCGGAGACATGCGGATCGGATGTAACTACGTGTTCGATTGGCCAATGAAGTCTATGACTCACGCCAGGGAAGATAAAACATTCCTGATCAGCCTTAGTACACACTGTGATCAGGTAATCGAAAGTCGTCTTTCCCCAGTATTTTCGCAAAGGTTCCGCTTTATGACTGGACAGGCTTATGCCAATCTCTTGCATTACTTGGGCAGTCATTGGGTGAATGTTCTCAGGTTTCAAACCGGCGCTGAACACATCAAACTTATCTCCGACATAATGTTTAACGAACGCTTCAGCCATTTGGCTTGTTACGGCATTGTGACAACACAGGAATATGACCCTTGTCTTTTGAGTTTCCATCCCTCTGATCCTCTTGGTGTAATGTTTTGACGAAGGCGATCCAACCATTACCTCAGTGTTAAATTGTAATTTACAGTTTTAGGTATTTGACCAAAACCTCAAATAGTAGTAAGCCACATAATCCCATGGCAATTGGTCAACTTCCTAACAATTTAGTATGGGGATGTTATCGGGACCAAATCGGTGTAGCCTGAAAATATTTGTCTCTAAATTTGAATGCGACGTTCACGAGGCTTATTAGTACAGGCACTTCTAACAATGGCCCTATCACGGTCGCAAAAGCTTCGCCCGAATTGATGCCGAATACCGCAATTGCAACCGCAATCGCAAGCTCGAAATTATTACTTGCCGCGGTGAATGCTAGTGTCACAGTTTTGGGATAGTCCGCGCCAATTTTGTGTCCCATCCAAAAACTCACAAGAAACATAACCACAAAATAGATACACAAAGGGATGGCGATTCTGACTACGTCAAAAGGAATAGTCAGAATTAAGTTGCCCTTGAGGCTGAACATAACAACAATTGTGAATAACAACGCTATTAGGGTTATCGGACTTATGGTAGGAATGAACTCATTCTCATACCAGGTTTTACCTTTAATTTTCAACATCACGATTCGTGTTAGTATCCCTGCGATAAACGGGACTCCGAGATAAATAAACACACTCTCGGCAATCTGACCGATGGTGACTTTGACAATGCTTCCACTAAGACCGAAAAGAGGGGGAAGCACGGTAATGAAAATATAGGCGTAAACGCTATAAAAAAGGACTTGAAAAACACTATTGAAGGCTACGAGGCCTGCGGCGTACTCTGTGTCTCCCTCAGCCAGTTCATTCCAGACAATGACCATTGCGATACATCTGGCCAAGCCGATCAAGATTAAGCCTACCATGTATTCAGGACGATCTGGCAGTAATAATATAGCTAGGAAAAACATTAGAATAGGGCCTATAATCCAATTCTGGACCAAAGAAAGAACCAGGATCTTTGTATCGCGAAAAACTTTCCCTAGTTCTTCATATTTAACTTTTGCCAATGGTGGATACATCATCAATATCAATCCAGCGGCTATGGGGATCGATGTTGTTCCGACCTGAAGGCCAGCGATGAATTTTGTGATAAACGGCGCAAAATATCCTAAGGCGATCCCAAGGGCCATCGCCAGAAAAATGATCAGGGTTAAATATTGGTCAATGAGCGATAGTTTTTTCCCGGATTTAGCCATGGTATTTGTCTCCTTTAAGCGAACAGACATTGTCTAATGACGGGCCAGCGGGGAAAGTGTTAACGCGTTGTGCGCAGCGACCCGTCTTCTTGCCTAAAAAGATCCAACGAAACAAGCTAGACCACCGAAGCCCAAACAGGCGCCTGTTCATCATAAGGGGCTTTGCAATCACCCAGCCGGAGCATTTTCCCGGCCCTCCGGGCTACGCTGGGATCATGTGTCACAATCACAACGGTCCGCCCTTCCTGGTTGATTTCTTCAAAGAAATCCATAACCTGAGCGCTGGTTTCCGGATCGAGACTCCCTGTCGGTTCATCGGCGAGGACTACGGTGGGATCATTGGCAAGCATGCGTGCCAGGGCTACTCTTTGCTGTTGACCTACACTGAGTTCAGACGGTTTGTGCGCCAAACGGGCGCCAAGCCCCAGACGTTCCAGCACGGATGTGGCCCTTTCCTTCTGTTCGATTTCAGAGAGGCCTGCGAGAAATAACGGCATCTGAACGTTTTCCAGCGCGGAAAGGTATGGAACAAGGTTAAATGTTTGAAACACGAAGCCAATTTTTTGCCGCCTGAATTCCGCTCGTTGATTCGGCGGGAGATCATAAATCGATTCCCCGTCAATCACAACTTTTCCGGAGGATGGGGACATCATGCCGCCTAGCATGAGCAACAGCGTGCTTTTCCCACTTCCGCTCGGTCCGACAATCGATATGAAATCACCATCGAGCATTTCATACGAAATTCTGTCAAAAACCGTCAATGGCTCGTGGCGATGGTTATATGTCTTGCTTATATTTTCCAGCTTCAGCATTATTTATATCTCCTGAAGAGTTGTACACGGGTCGAGGCGAGCTGCGCTTCGTGCAGGGAAATAGCTGGCGGAAACAGCGATAATAACGGATATCATTAATGCCCAAATTATGAGGGTAGGCATAGGAAGGACAGCTATGCCCGCAATCCTGGGGCCTAGCAGCAGAGCCAGCAGTGTTCCAAGTAAATAACCCGATATGCCTCCTACCAGCCCCAACAATATGGCCTTGTATAGGAACATTCTCAGAACAAAACCAGAGCCGGCGCCCAACGCGATTAACGTTCCGATCTCGCGTCTTCGTTCCCGGACGTTGGCATACATATAATTAGCGATCCCAGCTCCTCCGACGAGAACAATGATAGCTATAAAGACTAGCGAAAGGCTCGACATCATTTGGTTGGTCTTTATCTGAGTGTCAACTATCTGACCTATGGTGACGACCTTTGTCTCGGGAAGCAAATGGTTGATCTTGGATACCAGCCCCTTGGAGATTTGGTCACAACATCCCACGATCTCGATCACGCTGAGAACTTTACCTTTGCCGGATAGCTGCTGAACGGTGTGCAAATGAGCAAATATGCGCGAATCATCTACCGTTCCAGTTTGAGGTAAAACCGCAGCGACCGAAAATGATTTACCCAGTAGAGAAAGATTATCATTAGCCTTTACGCCGAGTGCGCCTGCCACATCAGCTCCGACCAGGATTTCATTTTCGTTGAGAGTGTCGATGACTCTTTTTCTTACAAGGGTCTCCTTCGGGTCTTTTGGCGTTAAACCTGGGATATTAGCGACCGTGCCGCAGCCGGTAGGACGGGAAAATATACCCGCCCCTTGCCACAAAGACTTTGCCTGAAACTCGCTTTTGGGTAATATCCCCGTGAGAGTAAATTTGCGGTCGTCAATCTGAACCGGGATAGCCAGTTTTGGTGACAGGTTGTCTACTCCCTGGATGTTGGAGTTCGCCAGGCGACTGACATACTCCTCGGGAAATTCCTGCCCTTGAATATCGGCGCTGTAATAGTTTTGCAACGTCACTGATTTGGGGAGAACCAGTATGTTTGCCCCCAGAGCGTCAAGTTCCTGGGCCACTGCTTTTTCAGAATAAAAAGTGATGTTTCTCATGGCCACAATGACCGTGACACCCAGGAGAATCGCTAACAAGCCCGTTACAACCTGATTTTTCCGTTCAAAGAGTTCTTTCCAAACAAGCTTTCTGAGTCGCATATTGTTTACCTCTAGTTGCCCGCGCCGCAGCCGCCGGCTCCACAACCACCTGCGCCGCAACCGCCAGAAGTGGCTTTCGTTAGAGTTGCGATCAATTGATTCTTGTCTGTCGCCCCCTTGAAATTACCGATTAAAGATCCTGGCGGAGCTATGAGAAGGGTCTCAGCCTCAACAATTGGAGATGTAAAACCCAATTTCGCCAGAAACGGTAACTCCCTTGGCTGACTGGGATCGAGCTTCAGGACCTGGACAAAATTTGTAAATCTCTGATCAGAGACAAATTCCTGAACTCCTCTCATGGCCTCCATGTTAAAGCGAGTTTTACCATTTTGGACGCACAGCACTACCAGCTTGCCTTGCTGTAACGAAACCAGAAGGTTTTCCATAGCAGGTGTGGCAAAAGCCTCGAGGATCTGCCGCTCGGTAAAATTAGTTACGAAATTGGCGGTAATCGCCCCATTGGGAGCAACCGCCAACACTAGGGGCATTGGAGCGTCTTTTACGTTAAACTTTTTAACAATTCCGGTTTCCGATGGATCATCTGCATTTACGGAGATTGATTCGCCCCGTCCCTGCGCAGCGTTCATCGCTCGGTTGAAAACGTCGCGCATGGAACTTGTTTGCGTGGTGTTTCCGCGATAAAAGAATATAAACAGGTACTTATTGTCCTTGCTAGCTCGCTGAATTGCGGCCAAGCCTTTGCCGGCAGGCACCTGTGTTTCCGGGGTGAAAGCTTCTGAAATCTGCGCTGCAAACATCACGATTACTAAAGCGACCACTGTCAGCAACGAAATAGATTTTTTATTGAACAAGAAATCCCTCCTTTGACCTTTCTCGCCACGCTGTAGGAAAACCTGGAAGTAATTCAAAGCGCGCCACACTGCCGATCCTCGCAAACTCCATCAAGGGCAAACCGGCCATTCAAGAGGTCTGTTAAACGCCCAACTGTTTCAGCGTCAACCCAACACTTGGTAAACCTTCCCCTTTTTGCCACGTGAATCAGTCCCGCGATTCGAAGCTCTTTGATGTGATGAGAAATCGTGGAAGGCGCTATTTGCAGACCTTTACCGAGATCACCAATACACCTTTGGACCTCTTCCTCGAAACTGCATGAAGTCCCGGGGGGACAGCACGCGACCAGGTGCAGGAAGATGGCCAGGCGATTGGGATTAGATAGGGCCTTGAATACTTCCGAGTAACGTTCCAGGTCATATGTTTGATAGTTCGACATGTGTGGATGTATCGCATTGTTGATTTCTTTTGTCAAGGGCAAATCCTCCTCGTAGTTAATTATTCAGTTAAGGTCGGGGAAATAGTATCACCAATGATTTCAACGCGCGCATCAAAATTCCGCCGGTAACTGAGTGCTCAGCTACACGGAAATCTGCCATGCGCCCCCGCAGGAAAAAGATTCGGCAAATTTTCCTTGTTAAAAACTACGTGATTGATTTTTCGGAATTCAATTGCCTCGGTAACCCATGGCCGGGTTTGTTCGCGAAAATAAGATTATAGGCCACCGGAATCACCAAAAGGCTGAACAACGTCGAAGCGATTAGTCCAAAGATCAGCGCCCAGGCCAGTCCTGCGAACACACTGTCCATAGTTATCGGCCAAGCGCCCAGCATCGCGGCCCCGGCAGTAAGCAGGATAGGGCGAAGCCTAACTGCGCAGCTTTCCACAAGAGCTTGTATCAGGGTTCGGCCGCGAGCGAGCGCCAGATGCGTAAAATCAACGATAATGATCGAATTGCGTGTCACGATGCCTGATAGAGCAATCACTCCAATCATGGCAGGCGAGGAGAAAAAGAACGGATCAGGAAAACCACCTACCGAGCGGGTCCCAAACATGTTTAGCAACCAGAATCCAGGCAGAACGCCGATGACCATTAATGGTATGGCCAGCATCACCACTACGGGTAAAAGAAATGATCCTGTCTGATAGCTTAAAACAATGTAAATCATCAGCAAAGCGCCTGCGAACCCAACCCCAAGGTCACGGAAAATGTTTATTGTCAGGCGCATTTCACCTTCGTCCCACCATTTGACCGAAACCCCTTGCGGGACTGTCCATGGCTGTCCGCCTCCTTTGTGGAACATTGTCCGTTTGTCAAGGGACCTGGCTGGGGCGTTCTTTTGCTCCGACGATAGAGTCAACCATTTCTCGGGTGTAACCTGATCGGCGCGTATATCTATGATTGTTTCGACTGGCGGCCGTCCAGCCATTTCTGCCAGGACGTATACAACCCGCTTCAAGTCTCGATGGTAGATTGTCTTGTCCTCAATGCGACGTTCCCATTGCCCCAACTCGGCAAGGGGCAGTCGCGCTCCCGATTGACCACGCACGTAAATTTGAGAGAGATCTAATGGGCCCGAACGTTCCGCACGAGAAATCCAGAGTGTGATTGGGACTACTGATCGGTCTCTGGGTGAATCCAGGATCCCGACATTTTCTCCGGCCAGGGCAAGTCGTATTGTGGCTGAAATATCAGCCGTGCTTACGCCGTGGATCGCAGCTTTGGCCTTGTCAACAACGAATTGATACTTGGCCTGGTCTTCATCTACGGAATCATCCAGGTCAACCACACCCGGTTCCTTAAACATTCGCGCCTTAACCTGTTGGGCCGCTTTAATTAGTTCTTCGTAACTCCGATCAGGTTCCCCATAGACCGCTGCTACAACAGTGGACATAACAGGAGGTCCTGCCGGCAACTCGACCAACTTGAATTTAACTCCATGTCTTTTGGCGATAGCGGTAAGATCGTTTCTCAAGCGAAGCGCCAGCTCGTGACTGGGAGTATTCCTCTGCGTTTTGTGGATGAGGTTGACGCGAATGTCAGCTCGGTTAGCGGCTTCTCTCAGGAAATATTTTCGCGACAATCCATTGAAATCTACTGGAGAATGCGTGCCGACATATGTTTCAAAATCGGTTACCTCAGGAACGGTCCTTAGATAATTCTCGAAATCGCGAGCCGCCGAATCCGTACGTTCTAGAGTTGTCCCGTTAACCATATCAAGAACCAGCAGCAGTTCATCCTTGTTGTCGAATGGCAGTTGTTTTGGTTGGACCTTCCGGGTCAGCACCAGCAAGACGCTGGCCAGAAACGCTATAATTACCAGTGTTATAAAAAAGTACGCGCGCCATCGGCTTTGCAGGAGTGGTTCAAGGATAGGGCGCAGGAAACGATAGATTCTGGTGTTGGTGACGTCTTCCTGTGTCTCGTGAGCGCTCCGGGATAAGGCTTTACCGGTTTCATAACGCCTGCGTAGCGCATGGTAGGCAAGCCAGGGCGTAACAGTAAATGATATCAACATCGACATCATCATGGTGACAGGAACGTTCACAGCCATGGGCCGAAGATAGTCATGCATTTCTTCGGTAACAAAGAACAGAGGGAGGAAAGAAATTATTACAGCGATTGTAGCCGCAATGAGCGGCGGTCTTATTTCGTTTACAGCTTCCAGAACAATTTCCCGGGTAGCCTTACCGTTTATGTCGAAATGCCGCCGAATATTCTCCACATCAACAATCGGATCATCTACTAAAAGACCGAGTGAAACGGTGAGCGCAAAAAGAGTGACCCGATTGATTGAAAACCCGAGCCAATAGTTAATGATCAAAGTGAACCCGAAAACACATGGGACCGCTACAGCGACTACCAACGACTCTGTAAAACCTAATCCGACCGTCAATAAGCACAGCACAACCACAATACCAACCGCCAACCCTTCTATAAGTTCATTGACTTTCGCATCAGCGGTAATTCCGTAATTGCGTGTAATAGAAACAGAGAAGTCCGATGGAACGACCGTGGCCTTGATTTGATTAAATTGCGCAATGATATCATGTGCGACTGAGACGTTGTTTGAGTCCTTCTGCTTGGCCAGGGCAATAGTCACCGCAGGCTGACGAAAAGCCTCTTGTGCAGAAGGGTTAAGGGCCGTGGCCACAGGATTGCCAGAAGCCTCGGTTTCTTTCTGTTTGGCCCAGGCGGGCCCGTGACTGAATCGAACATAGTTGACAACCTCGCCCGGACCATCAGTCACGTCTGCGATATCTCTGAGATAAACAGGACGCGCTTCACTTCCGAAATTGGTTACTCCGACAACCAGATTTTCGAGATCGTGCTTGCTTCTAATAAATGTCCCGCTCTCGACGCGAATTTCCTCATCAATCCGTGTGTAAGACCCTGCCTGTTCGTTAACATTAGCGCCCTGGATTGCCTGTCTAAGTTCTAGAGGTGTAATGTGAAAACCGGCCAACCGTTCAGGATGAGGTCTCACCATCAATTGACGAGGTTCACCGCCTACAATGGAGGTAATCCCAACCTTGGGGACATCCTGTAATCTATCCAGCACTTCCTCAGCCACACGGCGCAACTGATAGTGAGTCGCTGTAGGACTCGTAAAGGTTAGGGTGACTATTGGAACATCGTCCGTCTCGACCGGTTTTAGCACCCAACCAGTGACGCCGGGCGGGATCTTGTCAAGGTTCTGGTCGAGCCATTTCTTAAGTTTGACCAAACTCCCGATGCGGTCCTGACCGACATAGAATCTAACTGAAACAATGGCCGCTCCGGGCATGGACCGCGAATAAACGTACTCCACCCCGTCAATCTGTGAAAGATACCTTTCGAGTGGAGAAGATACGATCTGTTCAATCTGAGCGGCGGATCGACCAGGAAAATTGACGTAGATGTCCGCCGCTGGGATTATTATCTGAGGCTCCTCCTCGCGCGGTGTCGCCATGAGCGCCACTATACCCGCAACTACCGCTAGAAGGATTAGCACCAACGAGATATTGGATTCGAGAAATGTCCGGACGACACGAGTGGTAAAATTGTGTTTTTGCTCATTCATAGCCGAGCATCCTCAACAGGTTGACGAATTACAAGAATCTCGCCAGGCTTGAGTCCGCTCAAGATTTGAATTTTGTCTCCAGCCACTGGATTTCCGACCACAACAGAACGCTGCTCAATCCCCCAGGGTGTTTTTACATCTACCATGTCCACTTGACCAATCTTCCGGATAGCTCGATGGGGAATTAAAATGTCCTCAGTTTTTCCGGTGGGCAACATTAGTCGTCCGAACATTCCAGGATACAATTCGTCATTGACGGGTAATCGCACGCGGGCCCATACGGTTCGTGCCATAGAGTCGGCGGAAGGCACGATCTCCACAAGAGGGCCAGAAACATCCATGTTCAAAGCATCGATACGAACAGGATAATTTTTCCCAAGTTTGAGATTACGGGCCTTTTCTTCCCGCACGTTAGCCTGGAGCCATAGATGATGCGGATCAAACATCACGATCAGGGCCTTACCAGGCGAAGCCATGTCACCCACTTCGGCCATCCGGTCAATAACCACTCCATCCGCAGGGCTGAGGATCCTGGTGTAGCTGAGTGCTACTTGTGCTTCCTGAAGGGACTGCCGAAGACGGGCCGATTCCGCCCTTGCCTGCAAGTAACGGGAATGATCAAGGTCATATTGGGCCTGAGAGATCGCCTTCTGGGCGAGCAAGGCTGTAGATCGGTGATTGGTCAACTTCGTGTATTCCAAGTCGGCTTCGGCCCGAGCAAGAGATTCCTTAGTTTGTTCAAGACGGGCCTGGACATCTCGATCATCCAGTACTGCCAACTCAGCGCCCTTTTTGACACGCATGCCGGCTCGAACATCAATTTTCATTATGGTTGCAGTAATTTGACTGGAGACATTAATTTTAAATTCAGGCTTGACCTCCCCCATCATCTCGGAAATGATTTCTTGGGGTGTCAGTTCCAAAGTAACCATCTCCGCTCCACGCGGGACTTTTGGGGGCGTGTTTGCAAAGAGTTCATGGCCGGTGATATGGCCCCTCTGAAATGCGCCAGCCAGCCAAAGCATCACGAAAACCAATAACAAAAGCGGCAATACCACATTTATCAATAAGCGTTTTTTGGCACCTAACAATTGAATGATTTGTTCTACGGATGGTACTACCATTCGATCCTTCTTTCCAAAAACGACGATCTCTTTAATTTTTTGTATGAATTTACTGAGATTCATGGACCAAAATCAGGATTCCCTGTGAAAACGTCTGAGGTATGCTGTCAGCTTCATTTTCATTTCGGAGTGTAGTTGAGGGCAATCTTCCACTTCTTTGACTTCGTCGATAACACGTAGCGCAAAAACCATGCAGGTTGGTTCCCCGCACTCTTTGCAATTGGTTTTTGGAAGCAGTTTCAATATTTCTATCATTTGAGGGGCCGGCGGCTTATAGAATGTTGGCTCTATCGTATCTCGATGTTCCCATGTCTGGTTGATTTCCTTCTTCAACCAGTCAATGATCTTTTCTGCTTCTGTTTCATCCTTGAGCGCATTGACGAATATCTCTCGAGCGTGCAGCGCTATGAGTCTTCCGTGTATCTGAAGTGTAAGGGTAGGGGGAGAATCGATATAATCACCGCCTCCGCCCATAGCAGTGTTCAGATAGGGCAAAACATCGGATATGTCCTGATCGAAATGGGCCACGCAGTGGACCGATTGAAAATTCGGGTTACACTTTGGGCGGAACATCTCGATTTGAAGGTTTTCAAGTAGCATTGGAATTTCTCCTGAATTGTGCGTGTTTGTCGATTCGCCTGGTTATTGGAATGAATTAACTTGGTAGAATATTTGACGTAATAATCAAATATGTGCAAAAATTATCCCTCGTTTTAAGTGGGTCTAAGTCAATCCGATCAGCATCCAAATAGGCCAATGCCTTGAATTCTATTTAACTTTATTGGTCTGCCTGACGGCCTGCTTCAACCATTCCTTGATCTTGTTGATCTGCGGTACCTTTCCCCCGGAAACTACCTCGCCATTTATTATTAGACCCGGAGTGGCGATGAGCCCGTATTTTGACGCCCTTTTCATGTCAGTAATATGATCCAGAGAAGCTGGTATCCGCAGTTCATTCAAAGCAACCATCACAGATTGTTCGAGGCGGTTGCACTCAGCGCAGCCAGGGCCCACAACCACGACGCTGATCGGTCCTCCAGCATCTTCTTCGTAAGGTTGGCCAAGGAATTTCCGAAATTCCCGAATAAAAGCCTTTCCATAGTCATTTCGAGCGGAGCTGGGAATATAATTTTTACTGCTCAAAAGATCCAGCAAGACGGACTGTATTTCTTCGTCAGTCATGTTAGAAGATGATTCGGAGATTTTCTCCATCGCCAGTTTCAAGCCAATTATGCCGACATCAAAGTCTGCCACACGAATGCGAACGATATCATCTCGATCCTGATTCATCGCATTTCACCTCAGGACCTCTACATCCCTATGCCCAAGCTGGGAAACATGTTTGCCACGCCGATATAAATACCAACACCTGCTAACAGGGCGCCTGCGGCCCTTTTTATGACTAGATTGGCCGAATGAAGCCTGGTGGCCCCCAGAAAATGTCTTGCGGCTCCTGCCGAAGTGCCAATCGCAAGAATAAGCAAGCAATGGCCTATCCCATAAAAGAGCATCATCAGACCGCCAAAAAGAGCGCCTTTAAGAGGGATCACACTAACGATAAGAAGCAGGGCGGGACCAGTACATGGAAGGGAGACCAGTCCGAACATGAAACCAAACAGGGCGGCCCCAAGAAAGCCTGTGTATTTTGGAAGCTTATCCTGAGAAATGGGAAGCTGAAAGTGGAAAAGATCCATAAAATGCAGCCCTAACAAAATACAGATCCCGGCCACCACATAAACCATGTACTCGGATTGCAGAAAAGGAGCCGCAGCTAAACCTACAGTGAAAAGTATTGCCAACTCAACGCTAAAACCCACAACGAAAACAAGTGTAAAAAGGAAGGACTTCCATGTGGTCATATCCTCATCCATGCCACCGATGAATCCTATCAAAAGAGGGACCATTACGATAACGCATGGATTCATGGCGGTCAGCAATCCCCCTACAAACGAACCGCCGGCAGCCAACCATATACTGCCCGACGAAATCCAATGCTGAACTATTCCGAATAGTGATTCCATCAATTTACTCCTGGATAGTCAAGCGTTGTACTAATGCGCGGCTCCCTGAAGAGCTGGCGCAGGTAGGCCCATCCTGGAAAATACCTGCACGATATTATCTCGTTCAAGAACGCCCTCATTTCTCAAGAATTCTTTCCCATCCGGGGTTAAAAACACCTGAGTAGGCATCATTCGAATTTTAAAATCCCTTACGAGAGCTTTGTTAGCGTCCATGTCCACCGTGGTTACAATAGCCTTGCCTGAGTAGACCTTACCCATTTCTTCCAATATCGGTTTCATATACTTGCAGGGGATACACCATCCGCGGCCAAATTCCAGCAGAATCGGGACGCGTTTGGCGAGTAACGCCTGAATGTTAATTTGTTTTTCCTGGGCGTTCGCGTGGCAAGAAAGTCCTAAGATAGCAACAACAACTGCAATAATTACTACAAAATTAATACGTCTCATGACAATAACTCCTCTTCTTGTATTCTTAATCTGTGCCTCTGGAAAACCCCGGGAATCGTCGACAAGTTGTTATATACCCGAAAGATGACCACAGAGTTTCGGAGCACCTGATTGTCTTTTTGAGATTAAGATCCCAATCTCAGGCCGAAAGCCATGTCAGGATATCAGATTCTTTGGGTAGCATACCGGCTATCTTAACCTGCCCGTCCACTACCAGCGCAGGAGTCATAAACACCCCATATTGCCCGAACACCTTGAGGTCTTCAACTTTTACGACTTCGGCGTCTATGCTGTTTTTCTTCACTAAGTCTCTAACCATTTCTTCAAGTTTGTGGCATTTAGCGCAACCAACGCCCAAAATCTCTACTTTCATTAATAACTCCTTTCAAGTAACTCTTACGTCAACCCTAATCTTCTTACATGTGTCCGTATAAAAACTTGCGACCGACCGACATACGGGTTTTGGACATGTCTAGAATAGCGTGGCGCCATTAATTAAATCTATTGAACTATTAACGTCTTGACTATATTCTCAAACAGTTTCTTCAACTAAATAGTTATCCTCAGCTCAGCGTTTAACAACTTGCGAGCCTAAGCCTTACTAGGTTGCGGCCCCAAAAGCGTCTGTTTTGTGCAGTAATCCTTGATATAATCTGCCTATGCGACCATGACAGCTCGCTGGTTCTCAAGCCTCTTGATTACGACATTTTCGACACACCTGCCAAAATCCAGGGCGCATGGCATGACGAGAGAGTACATAATCTTGAGACCATCTCTCCGATCTGCTAAGATCCCCACTTTCTTTAGTATTGATAAATGCTTGGAGACGTTTGATATTTCTGTTCCAACATGGTCCACTATCTCGCACACGCATTTCTCGTCATCTTGGAGGAATTCGATTATTCCCAGCCTTATAGGGTGTCCCATCGCTTTAAATATTTCCGATTTGAGTCGTAGTCGTTCTCTCTCAAAAGGTGTCATAACAGTTTCTCCATTTGAATAATTACTACAATAATGAACCCACCGATCTATAAAGTCAATGAGTATTTTGCTCTTTTGTCAAATAGATTGGCGCCTCTTCATAGCAGTACAACAGAAGACCAATGCCACCCTCAGAAAAAAAGCGTTGGAGTTGCACAGAGCGAGATGGTGGTTGCATGTGGCTGGCCGATTAGTGGAGCACAAGGCGCAGTTGGATTGAATTACGGTCAGGAGGTGGGGAACTCGAAAATCTCTACGAAAATGTTTACTTATTTTTTGAAACCAGTCTCGGCAATTTCCAACCACTGATCTATTGAGAGATTACACGAACAGTGATCGCTTCCTAGACTCGCGTCAAGGCACTCTTCAAAAATAGCGTCCTTCGTCACTAAACACACGGGCCAGCCAGGCACGTGGTGCTTGTGGCCTTTGCAATGGTTGATGCGGTAAACTACGAAACTGTCGGGATCGAACGTTATACGATAGGATATGTCTCCAACCACCACTGTTATGTTGTATCGGTCGAGACCCGACCCTTGGAATCTTCCTCGAATTTTAGTTAGGGTTTCAGAAGGAGTCATGGTACGCTGGCTTCCCGGATTTCAATTTGCTAACTTAACTTGAAAACGTTGAATCAAAGCGTCTCCAGAAATCATCCAATGTGAATCTGTGACATTGAGTGCCCTGGCACTCAACGCCAAAACTAGCGGAGACAGACCCCATTTTTGCGGCGTCCACGATAGACTTGCCCATTACCAAACCTTTAATCAGCCCGGCACGGAAAGCGTCACCAGCTCCTGTTGGATCACTAACCTTTGCCGGGGTCGCTGAGGTAATCCTAATTTCATCGTCCGCGATGGACACCAACGATCCATTTTCTCCAAAGGTAGTTATTATTGACTCAGTTCGCTCCAGCATGGATCGTTTGGAAAGGCCCGTTGACCTCATTACCATTTCAAGCTCATAGTCATTTGAGATGAAGATTTTTGAACCTGTCAGACCTTGTAATATCTTTTCGGGGCCAAGAGCTGGAATCGACTGGCCTGGATCAAAAATGAAAGGAATCTTCTTTTGACGGAATAATTCCGGGTATGTTGTCATATCATCAATATTGCCAGGCGCAACTATCGCAAGTGTTTCGGTTGGATCGTATTGGTCTATGTCCTGCAGACATGGTTCCTTCATGGCTCCGGGATTGAATCCTGTGATCTGATTGTCCGAAAGGTCTGTAGTGATGTATGCCCCGGCGGTGAATTCATGTTCTACTCTACGTACTGCATGAAGAGGCAAAGAAAAGCCACTAAGCCACCTTTCATAAGAATCAAAATCCTTTCCAGCGCATGCCAGGATTATGGGACTCTCTCCCAGGAGAGCCAGATTGTAAGCAATATTGCCGGCGGTACCACCGAATAGCTCTCTTAGTCCATTTACCATGAAGCATACGTTTAGAATATGAATCTTGTCCGGCAAGATGTGGTTCGAAAATTTATCAGGGAAATCCATGATCCGGTCGTAAGCCAGTGACCCCAGAACGAGAATATTCATCTACACACCCCTTTGGAACGTCCCCGGGTAGCCCCGGGAATTACAAAAGCAGGTTACGCAAAGAGCCTCCGACTGTCAAGTTCCGCGTCGATCCGTGTTGCTCCGCAGTTGGACACGATTTCTAATTAACTTTAAATTTGTCTGTTGAATTTATCTTTCCTACGGAAAAAGCTTCTACATGTGAATCAAAACCGACTCGTAGGAATCTAATAACTCAAGGTTAAGGAGTAGAATACCTAATAAATGGAGCGTGAAATGTCCGACTGTAGTTTAACCAAGACCGATGAATCTAAAGAATGGCCGGAAGGCATAATTTCCGTAAAACTTACCATGAACCCCTATTTGCTTGTGCTCGCTGAGGAAAAGGCGGCAAAGAGCGGATTGAAAGTTTGGGAGTATATAAATGTCGCGCTGTGGGAAAAAATGGATCGACCGTCCAGAGAAGAACTTATGAATTTTGCCGCGGTTTTTGAGATGGACGAGATGGATCCAAAATGGAAGAAAAGATTGAAACTTGCCGCCAGGCACGAGCTTGAGGTATTGGAGCAGATAAAAGATGGAGAAGCCTGACGGGCAGATTGGCTTGAACAGGATTTGTAAACTATTACTTCAAAAATAGTTATGATCGAGGTGGAGGAAGATATGCCGATTATAAATTATTCGTGTGAAAGTTGTGGAAAGGAATTCGCGAAGATATTCTTTGACCGAAACGACGCTCCAAAGAAGTGTCCCGTATGCGATTCATCCACCATAAGAGAATTGGGAGACGCATTCAAGGCTGATCCTGGAATGTTCGCTAGATATGCATGTGGTAGTTGTGATTCTTGTGATACATGCGAATCGTGTTCAGGAGATAGCCCCAGAGCGGTCAAGTCTGGCTGATAGCGCCAACGGGTCTCGGTGAGACTCGTTTTGCCCTGTGGGGTCCACTTCCTTGATTTTATTTCCTGCTTCTTCTAGTATGAATTATGAGATTAAGCGGTTTGTTCACCTATACAATTGCAGTGACCATGCCGCTTAAATTTTGGTTCCAGGTCGGCGAGGTTTGAACATGCGTAAGTTTTTTTTGGCTATGACCATTTTGATCAGCTTTGCTCAAGGGGTCGCTTTAGCTCAACCAGTGATGGATGAAAAGGGCGGAGATGTATTGGCGACAGTAGGAAATCAGAAAATTACGCGGGAAATGCTGGATAACATAATTGCTACAATTCCTGAGGAAAATAGAGTCCCGTTCCTTACGCCAGACGGGCGCAAGAAAATTCTGGATGAAGTGGTCAACTTCGAATTGTTCGCGCAAGCTGCAAAAGATGACGGGATTGATAAAGAACCGGGGATCAATACCAGATTAAAGTATGAACAGGCTCAATATTTGGCCCGGGAGTATTTCCGACGGGCACAGGTAAAACAACCCCCAATATCTGAAGAGGACCTCAAAAATTATTATAAGTCGCATATAGGTGAGTTTACACCTCCTGAGGAAATTCAGGCCCGCCACATATTGGTCAAGACCGAGGCAGAAGCTAACAAGATTCTTGCTGAATTGAAAAAAGGCGCGGACTTTGCGGAACTCGCAAAGAAGAAATCTATAGATCCCGCGGCTCAAAAAGGTGGCAAACTGGAACTCATGGATGGCAAGGACTGGTTGCCTCGAGGGTCCTTCGAGAAATCTTTCGAGCATGTTCTATTCAAGATCCCAAAGGGTGAAATTGGCGGGCCGGTAAAGTCCCAGTTCGGTTGGCACATACTCAAGGTTGATGATCGCAGGCAACCGGAGCCCCCAAATTTTGTTCAGGTACGAAACTTAATCAAGATGCGACTTGAAAACGAGAGAAACGCAGAGCTTCACAAAAAAGTCACCGAAGAACTCAAGAAGAAAATCCCTGTGGTAATAAAGTAATATGTTGGTAAGTAAAGGTTGTAAATTTCTCTAACAGCTAGTCTAATATCAACAACTCGATTCATTACGCCTCAACATTGGAAACCCCAACTCTTTATTTAGCTTCTTGCGTGTTGGGGCGCATCGCGTTCTGATTTGAGATACGGCGCCAGAAAATGTTCATAAATTTTTTGATGATGTTACAGGAGTTGATCCTTGTTCGAATTTGTTCACGGATCAAGGGAATGGGGTTGTCGGAGTCAACCGGCATGAGGACGTCGATTTGCTTGATCATTCTGCTCTCTGTCATAGCCTGCGGCGCTCATTGTTGGGCGGCGAGTGCGGAAGGCGGCGCAAAGACCGAAAAACAGATGCCCAAGAACCCCGCTGTCAGTCCTGAAAAATTATACGAAGCTGTTTCAGGTTACTTTGAGGGTCTGCATCGGCGCGCTCCCATCTCCACCGGAGTATCTAAGAACAAGAATCACGAGCAGAAACGGGACCCAAAGAGAACAGTCGTAAAACATCCCGACGAATCCCGGGCAGTTGATGTTGAACTAAACCTGGCGCGCCATCGTATTCAGAGAGGTGAATATGAACTGGCGGTTCAACCGTTAAAAAGGGCGTTCAATATGGCGGCTGATGTTGACAGGGAAACCATCCAGGCCCTCAGTGACAGGATCTCGGAAATGAACGGCAGTCGGCCGGGAACCCAGTCCGCTAAGCTGACGCCACGCTCGGAAACGACCAACGTAATAGGGATAAGACTGGTCCTTATACCGGCGGGAAGTTTCAGAATGGGCAGTTCGTCGTCCGAAATTCGTCGAGTTCAGGCAGAATGGAACGTTCCGGAAAAACTTGTCGAGCCCGAGACCCCGGATCATGTTGTGGAAATATCGAAGCCTTTTCTGATTGGAAAATATGATGTTACGGTTCGCCAATTCAAGCAGTTTGTCTCAGAGACAGGCTATAAGACTGTAGCTGAAACTCAGGGATGGGGTTGGGGATACGACAATTCAATAAAACATTGGGCGAAGAAGAACGGTTTGTCCTGGAGAAATCCAGGATTCCAGGTCTACGATGACTATCCTGTAACCATGGTCTGCCATGCCGACGCAGATGCGTTTTGTAACTGGCTGAGTTCCCGTGATGGTCGACGTTACGGCATTCCTACAGAGGCGCAGTGGGAGTATTCCGCAAGGGGGGCTAGAAACGATCAGCGTTTCCCATGGGGGAATGATTACCCGGACGGGAAAAAGCTCAATCTGGCTGATAGAAGCTGCGTTGCGCCTTGGGCTGATCGTTCCATTGACGACGAATACAGTTTTACATCTCCGGTTGGGGCTTATGAACCAAATGGTTTCAGGCTATATGACATGGTTGGCAATGTCTGGCAGTTATGCTCGGACTATTTTGATTCCAAAGAGTACAAAAAGAGGATAGGCACTGGGTCTATGGACCCATCCGGCCCCAAAACAGGCAAGACAAGAGTGGTCAGGGGAGGGAGCTGGGCTTTTGGGGCATGCGAGGCTCGTAACGCTTTCCGTTTCGGCATCGACCCAAAGCTTTGCGCAGACATGACTGGTTTTCGGGTTGTGACAATTCCCGATTCACGAGATAAAGATCTTGTCGCTGTCAATCCGGACTTTAATATGAATGCCCCAATGACGGATGAACAGGTCAACGCCATGTTCCAGCAGGTCAGGGAGTTGGTTAGTTCCGGTAAGCGTTTAAAAGCTGCAAACCTCGTCGATAGGATGCCGGAGGTTCAGGGTGTCCCAAAAGTCTGCATGGAAGACACGTCCGGGTTTGTC
>JAJYDQ010000009.1 GCA_021777225.1 Deltaproteobacteria bacterium | reverse complement strand
TCGTCTGGCCGTACTGGGAGATGTGGACAGGATTGTTCAGTCCAAGAGCATATGGCTGTGTCTGACCTGCCACACATGTGGGGCAAGGTGTCCTAACGGGATTGATGTCCCTGGTTTGCTCGACCCGATCAGGCACGACATTCTGAGACGCAAGGAAACACTGACTGATCCGAAGGTGGCGATTTTTCACAAGACCTTCATGGACACAGTCAAGTATTTCGGTCGGGTATATGAGCTTTTCCTTGTAGGGATGTACAAATTCAGGACAAAGACTTTTACGGACGACATGGAACTTGGCTGGAACATGTTCCGTAAGGGCAAATTGCATCTATTGCCTCAGAAGACCGGGAACTTGAGTGAAGTAAAACAGGTTTTCAAGAAATCGGGAATCAAGTAAAGAGGAAATACAATGGAATTTAGTTATTATCCCGGATGTACGCTTAAAGGCTCTGCGCAGGAACTCGACGAGTCTTTCAGGAATGGAGCTGAGAGGCTTGGGGTAAGGTTAACCGAGATCCCTGACTGGACATGTTGCGGGGCTTCATCAGCGCATATGGTTGACGCGTATCTGGAGACCGCTCTTCCGGCTCGGGATCTTCTTACAGCGGAGCGGATGGGTAATGACGTAGTGGCCCCATGCGCTGGATGTCATGTGCGTATGCGAGCCGCCTCAAAACATATTCTTAAAGATAAGGAGTTACTCAGGCAGTTTCCGTTCAAGGGAGAGATAGACGTAATCTCCGGTATGGACATGTTCCATAAAAAGGATCTTCTAAAAGCTTTAAAGGACAAGAAGCTTAGGTCTTTAGAGGGATTACGCGTGGTTCCCTATTATGGTTGTCTGGCTGTAAGACCGGTAGAAGTGGTTGAGCCCGAGAATGCGGAAAACCCGACACAGATGGATGATATCCTTGAAGCGCTTGGGGCCGAGGTGTTGAGTTGGCCATACAAGACTGACTGCTGTGGTGGATCATTGGCCCTGACCAAGACTGAGATGGTGGTCAAACTTTCCCGCAAGCTTATAGACATGGCCATGATGGTGGATGCGGACATGATGGTAACAATGTGTCCCATGTGTCAGGCTAATCTCGATACACGGCAGGCGGACATATCAAAAGCCGCAGGCAAGGTATATCATATGCCTATAGTGTATCTGACTGAATTGATAGGTGTTGCTTTCAATGATCCCAAGCTCGGGACATGGTTCGAGAAACATCTTGTCTCTCCTGCGCCTGTCCTGGCAAAAAGGGGATTGCTGTAACAGATCTCTTCTAATTATTCGCGGATAAATTTCGACATTATATCGACTCAGGAATTCACAGAAATTGAGAGTCGTCGTTCGGAGTATTAAGGTGAGCAACAAAAAAATTGGCGCAGTAGTGACGGTTGGTGGTGGAATAGGAGGTGTCCAGGCGTCTTTAGACCTGGCCGAGTCCGGATTCAAGGTATATCTGGTTGATGAAAAACCGTGTATTGGTGGCGTGATGGCTCAACTTGACAAGACATTTCCTACCAATGACTGCTCCGCGTGTATATTTTCGCCCAAGCTACAGACATTGGCGCAGAATCCAAACATCGAGATCGTTGCGTACAGTAGGATCGAGGCTATAGAAGGGGCTGCCGGCGACTTTCGTGTGAAGGTAAGACGCAAAGCGCGTTATGTGGACCCGGCAAAATGCACCTCATGTGGAGCGTGTGCTCAGAAATGTCCCACCAAGGTCCCAAATGAATACAATTTTGGGCATGATGTAAGGAAAGCCATTTACAAGGACTATGCCCAGGGAATACCATCAGTATACACGATTGATACGGATCACTGCAGGGTCTTTCAGGGGAAAAAATGTGGTGTTTGCGCTAAAGTTTGTCCTGCCGGCGCCGTTGACTACGAACAAAAAGATGTTATCGAGGAATTCGAAGTCGGCGCAGTAATTATGGCCCCAGGATATGAGTTGTTTGACACCTCCAACGTATCGGAATACGGCCATGGGATTGCCCCTAATGTAGTGGTTAACCTTGAGATGGAACGCATTCTCAGCGCTTCAGGTCCGTTTAGCGGCGTTGTCACTCGCCCATCCGATGGTCGGCACCCCAAAAAAATTGCATGGATTCAATGTGTGGCATCCAGGGATAGACGAAAGGGTATGCCACATTGCAGTTCAGTGTGCTGTATGGCTTCAATCAAGCAAGCGGTCATAGCCAAAGAGCATGACGCCACCATTGAACCAACAATTTTTTTCATGGATATCCGGGCTTACGGCAAAGACTTCGACAAGTATTACGAGAAGGCCAAGACCGATGGCGGGGTGAGGTTCATTAGATCAATGGTCAGCCGAGTAGTTGATGACCCGGTAAGTCATGATCTGGACATAGTATATCTGGATTCGGAAAGTAAGCTGAAAACAGAAACATTCGACATGGTTGTCCTCGCTGTAGGTATCAAGCCATCTGATGAAGCAGTTGAGACAGCAAGGTTGCTCAACGTAGACCTGGATACCGAACGATTTTGCGTTACCGGTTCATTTGAACCGGTGAAAACGTCTAGCCCTGGTATCTTCGTGGCAGGAGCTTTCCAGGCCCCGAAGGATATACCTCAAACTGTCATGGAAGCTTCAGCCGCAGCCGGGGTCGCCGTTAGAATGCTTGCCGACCAGAGAAACACTCTTACATCCAAGAAAGAACTACCCCCTGAGAAGGATTTTTCGGGGCAGGAACCGCGGATTGGGGTATTTGTTTGCCGCTGCGGGATCAACATAGCGTCTACCGTTGATGTGCCGGGTGTAGTGGACAAAATTCGGGAGCTACCTGGAGTTGTTTACGCTGGTGAAAACCTTTTTACGTGCTCTCAGGATACCCAAGCTCAAATCAAGAATGTGATTCAGGAACACAATCTAAACAGGATGATTGTGGCTTCATGCACACCAAGGACTCACCTTCCGTTGTTCCAGGAAACCGCTAGAGAAGCTGGTTTGAACAAGTATCTCGTGGAAATGGCCAACATCCGGGAACATTGTTCATGGGTTCACATGAGCGAGAAAGAGAAAGCGACTGATAAAGCTGTAGACCTTATAAAAATGGCGGTGGCCAGAACAGCGAAGCTGGAGCAGGTCCAGGATCAACAACTGCCAATGGTTCAGTCAGCTCTGGTTATCGGTGGAGGCGTAGCCGGGATGGCTGCCGCTCTAAATCTTGCGGATCAAGGATTTCCAACCCACCTTCTCGAAACCACCGACAAGCTAGGTGGAAACGCTTGGAATCTTTCTCATACTTTGAAAGGTGAAAACATTCAGCCCTTTCTTGAAGGCATGATCAAGAAAGTCCAGGACGAACCCAAGATTACTGTTCATTTTGACTCAAGTATTAAAGATGTGCATGGGTTCGTAGGCGCCTTCAAGACTGAGATTACCGAAGCAGGTGGCGTTTCCGAGGTGATTGATCACGGCGTGGCGGTAGTCGCCACAGGGGCGTCTGAGTGGAAGCCCGACCTTTACTCTTATGGTCAGGACCCTCGTATACGGACCCATTTTGAAATGACAAAGGCTATGAAAGATGGCGATCCCCAAGTCTGGAAAGCTGATACGACCGTTTTTATTCAATGTGTTGGATCAAGATGTCAGGAACGTCCATGGTGTAGCAAGGTTTGTTGCAATCACACCGTGATGGACGCTATTGAGTTAAAGGAAACAAACCCTGCAGGTAAGATTTTTGTGCTGTATCGTGATATACGGACTTTTG
This sequence comes from Deltaproteobacteria bacterium, assembly GCA_021777225.1. Lineage (GTDB taxonomy): Bacteria > Desulfobacterota > Desulfomonilia > Desulfomonilales > Desulfomonilaceae > CAJBEZ01. The sequence goes on along the minus strand of JAJYDQ010000009.1, from coordinate 71,548 downwards.
GACTAAACGAATCCTATTATGAAAAGGCCAGAAGGCTCGGGGTGATTTTTGCCCGATACGAGCCTGAAGCTCCGCCCGCTGTTCAAGTGGGTAGCAAACTGCAAGTCAGCCTGAAGGATCTCGTTTTGGGTGGAACTATGACCATTTCGGCTGACAATCTTGTCCTGGCGTCAGCTATCATTCCCAATGAGAACAACAAGGAACTTGCGAAATTTTTCAAGATATCTACTAATGAAGATGGCTATTTCCTTGAAGCCCACATGAAGTTGCGGCCCGTCGACTTTGCTACTGACGGTGTTTTTCTGGCCGGCCTCGCTCATTACCCAAAACCGTTGGATGAAACGATAGCCCAGGCCGAAGCAGCCGGCTCACATGCGGCGCAAATTCTGGCCCGGGGCTATGTCGAAGCTCCCGGGATGGTATCAGTGATAGACCCGTACTTCTGCCGTGGCTGTGGCCGTTGCGTGGATACCTGCCCGTTCCATGCGCCTGAACTCAAAGAGGTTAGCCCAGGGGTATTTAAATCGGAAGTTAATCCGGCTTTGTGCAAGGGATGCGGGGCATGTGCTGTGGTATGCCCGACTGGAGCCGCTTCAATTAGACATTTCAAGGACGATCAGATCGTTCAGATGATTGACGTCGCAGTGGCATGAACATTGATCATGAGGAGCCATTGGGGCCAGGCGCTTAGTAATTTGCAAGAATCGTATAATTTTTCGGAGTAAAAATGCCTGAAGAATTTGATCCAAAGATTGTGGCTTTTGCGTGTAACTGGTGTTCCTACGCTGGGGCGGATCTGGCTGGTGTTGGACGCATGCAGTATCCGCCAAGTATTCGTCTAATCCGTTTGATGTGTTCCGGGATGCTGGTCCCTTCATATATCCTTAGGGCTTTTGAAAAGGGAGCCGACGGCGTCTTGGTCACGGGTTGACACATCGGAGAATGCCATTACCTGGAAGGTAATGAAAAAGCTCTGAAGGTTATAGAAAAAGCTAGAAAGATGATGAAGCTTCTTGGGATCGAGGAACAACGTCTCAGGAAGGAATGGATTTCAGCTTCTGAGGGCTCAAGGTTTGCGGAAACCGTGAAAACCTTCACCGAAGAGATCCGAAGTCTGGGAAGAAATCCTCTTGTGAAAAGGGAGACTGCGGCATGAATTTACCGGATATCGTCGATCGTACCGGCGCTTATTACTGCCTGGACTGCGGTATTTGTACCGGCAGTTGCCCCGTATCGCGAGTGTACCCCGATTTTTCTCCGAGGCTAATGGTTGAGAAGGTCCTTGTTGATCAGGAAGAGAACCCTCTGGAAGACATAAATGTTTGGGCGTGCCTTTCATGTGGCCAATGCAGTGTTCGTTGTCCATCCGAGATAGATTATCCCGAATTTATTCGTCTCATCCGTGAGGAAGCGGCGCGACTCGGCAAAGGAGGCGTTCCTGCTCACAGGGGTCTTTTCCAGACTATAATGCGTCTCCAGACAATGGATGTTAAGCAGTCCAAAACTGATTGGGCAAAGGAAGTTGGACGAGTAGCCGCCTCAGGAGACGTGTATTTCTTTGTCGGTTGCGCACCATTCTTTGATGTCGAATTCCATGATGACTGGGGCCTCGACATGATGGACAGTCCAAAGGGCACTTTGAAATTGTTGAACACGATCGGTATTGAACCGGTTGTAAATGATGAGGAACGATGTTGCGGCCATGACCTTTTTTGGAATGGTGACACTGAAAACTTCGCCAAATTGGCAAAAAGAAATGTAGATCTTATTCGCAGCCTCGGGTGCAAACAGGTCGTCTTTTCATGCCCTGAAGGGTACATGACGTTTAAGAATCGATATCCAGAAGTAGTTGGCGACCTTGGGTTTGAGCCGGTTCATATTTATGAACTCTTGCGGCGGGAAGCCAACACTGAGAAAATAAAGTTCAAACCCTTTGAAACACGTCTCACGTATCATGACCCGTGTAGGCTCGGACGGCAGGCCGGTATCATGGAAGAACCCAGAGACCTTTTAAAATCGATTCCCGGCGTTCAACTCGTCGAAATGGAACACAACAGAATGAGTGGCATCTGTTGCGGAACAAGCGCATGGATGAACTGTTCTACATGTTCAAAATCGATCCAGAAGAAAAGGATAGAAGAGGCGATCTCTACCGGCGCAGAAACTCTCGTTACAGCTTGCCCGAAGTGCCGAGCCCATTTGAGTTGCGCATTGAGAGACATGGATACGCCTCTACAGATACGTGATTTGAACGACGTGCTTGCGCAGTCAATTATAGTGTAACGGTTAGTAGTTGTTATATAGATTTCCAATTCAAGAGAAATTGCTTTGATCAGGGATGGTGATAACATGGCTTCCAAGGAAGTGCTTATAATCGGTGGTGGCATAGCTGGTATGCAAGCGGCCCTTGATCTGGGTGAGATGGGAATCCAGGTCCATTTGCTTGAGAAAAATCCCAGTATCGGTGGGAAAATGGCCCAGTTGGATAAAACCTTCCCAACTAATGATTGCACGATATGAATTCTCTCACCTAAGTTGCTGGATGTCGGTCGACATCCCAAAGTGAACGTTCTGGCATACAGCGAGCTTGTAGAGTTCGCTGGAGAGATAGGTAACTTCAAGGCTAAGGTCCGGCAGAAGCCCCGTTATATCGATGCGTCGAGGTGTACGGCTTGTGGCGCATGCGCGGAAAAATGTCCGACTAAAGTCCCTAATGAATTCAATTTCGGGTTTGATGATCGAAAGGCCATTTACAAGGATTATGCTCAGGGTATTCCTTCCATGTTCACGATCGATCCGAACCACTGCAAAGTCATATTGGGCGGCAAATGTGGCGTCTGTGCGAAAGTGTGTCAGGCTAAGGCGGTTGATTACGAACAGAAAGAGTCCTTCGTTGAACTCAATGTCGCTTCTGTCATCGTTTCAACTGGATATGAATTGTTCGATGCGACACAAATACCGGAATATGGATACGGCAGACTTCCGAATGTCATTTCATCTCTCGAAATGGAACGACTCTTGAGCGCAGGTGGGCCTACTAAAGGTCATCTGACGAGACCTTCCGTGATTCAGGGTGAGAAACGCCTGAAAGAATTGCCCAAACTGATCAAGAAAGCTGAAAAGGATCAGAATGAGGCTGAGAAGACAAAACTCGAGCAAGAGACGACGTGGCTAGAGGAACAAGCCCATAAGTATCACACTGCCAAGAAACTAGGATTTATACAATGCGTTGGTTCCAGAGATTTCAGATTCCATAAGTATTGTTCGAATTATTGTTGTATGCATTCCATTAAAGAAGCGATCATAGCTCGTGAACATGAGCGTGAAACCGAATCCCACATCTTCTACATGGACCTTAGAACTGTGGGCAAAGGCTTCGAGGAATACAAAGTGAGAGGCGCTGAGGTCTCCGGTCTTAAATATATCAGGGGCCGTGTAGCGGAAATTCTTCAGGACGAAGAACTCAATCCCGTTGTGTATTATGAGGATACCGAGCAGAGAAAGGTCGTGAGTATGACGCTTGACATGGTGATACTTGCGAACGCGTGCTCCCCATCAAAAGGAATAGCAAAAGTGGCGGAGCTGCTGGGCCTGGAACTGGATGAAAACAATTTTGTAAAAACCCACCCCAATAGACCATTGGACACAAATGTCGCTGGCATATTTAGCTGCGGTTGCGCTCAGGGTCCTCTTGACATCCCTGAATCAGTAGCTCAAGCTAGTAGCGCGGCTGCCAGAGCGGCTGAGGTGGTAATGACAGAAGGGTTACCCATAGCGGTATAGGGGAGATTTAAGGGTGAAAAACTCAGTTCAAAATGACATCCGCATCGGCGTCTTTATTTGTGACTGCGGGTCGAATATAGCCGGCTATCTTGAGATGAAAGAATTGGTGGAATACGCGAAGACCCTGCCCAACGTCGCGTTTGTTCAGGAAAACCTTTATACGTGTTCCGAGGGCGGAATAAATGAAATTAAGGTCGCAATTCCACGCGAAAACCTTAACAGGGTTGTGGTGGCTTCATGCACTCCACGGACACATGAGCCTCTTTTTATGAGCGCTTGCGAAGAAGCCGGGATGAATCCCTATCTTTTTGAGATGGCCAACATTCGCGATCAATGCTCCTGGGTCCACATGCGTGAACGGGAAGCTGGGACTGAACGGGCCAAAGTTCAGATAGCCATGGCTGTCGCCAAAGCTGCGAAACTTCGGGAACTCAGTCGGATTCAGCTTAGCCTCTCGCACCGGGCAATGGTTATTGGTGGTGGCGTAGCAGGGATGTCTGCAGCTCTAGCCTTGGCCAACATGGGTTATGAAGTGGATCTGGTAGAAAAGCAGGACCGGCTTGGTGGTCTTCTAAATAAGTTGAACATGATCCTGCCTTCGAATGAACACCCTTCCATTCTGGTAAACAGCCTCGTAGACCGATTAAAGAATCATCCCAGGGTCGCCATTCACACTGAATCCGTGGTGACTAAAACAGAGGGATATGTGGGGAACTTTGTAGCTACGCTCAACGAAAGAGGCGCTGATGCGAAGATTAAATGCGGCGTGGTGATTGTGGCCATAGGCGCCCAGGCGTTTAAACCTGAAGGTCTATTCAACTATGATGGAACAAAGGTGATAACTCACCTGGAACTGGAATCTAAGCTCAACCAGGGGACTGTTGACGCAAAGAATATTGCTATAATCCAATGCGTGGGATCACGAAGCAAAGAGCGGACCTATTGCTCTCGGATCTGCTGTATGACAGCGGTAAAAAACGCTATACTGATAAAGGAAGCTTCTCCGGAAACTAAAATCACCATATTTTACCGGGACATGCAAATGTATGGTGTGGAAAACGAGGAGATGTTCCGCAAGTCCAAGAAGTTGGGCGTCAGGTTCGTAACATATGATCCAAAACGGCCTCCAACCTTCGATGGAGAATCCGTAAGTGTGTATCATGCAAGGATGGGGCGGGATATGGTCACATCTGTTGACCTTCTCGTGCTATCGACTCCATTGATCGCTCAGGATGGCGCGACTGAGATTTCTACCATGCTTAAAGTACCGGTAAATGAAAACGGATTTTTCCTCGAAGGTCATGTGAAACTGAAACCACTTGATTTCGCGACTGACGGAGTCTATCTCTGTGGTAACGCTCGGTTCCCTGCGACAATCCGGGAAGCTGTTTCGCAGGGATTGGGAGCGGCTTCCCGGGCCGCTGGAGTCCTTTCGAAGGAAGCGCTGTTCACAAGTGGAATTGTCGCAGACATAAATGCCGATACTTGTTGCGGTTGTTTGGGGTGCCTACAGGTTTGTCCGTACGGCGCTATCAACTTCATTGAGAATAGAGGTGTGTGTCAGGTCAACAAAGTCCTTTGCAAGGGATGTGGAGGATGCGCAGCGACCTGTCCTTCAGGAAGCGCTAGACTTGACGGTTTTTCCAACCAACAGATATACGCCCAAATAGAACAGGCGATGGCGGGCTAGAACGGAGGTTTCCCCTTTGCCGGATCCCGTTGTAGATCGTCTTGTCATTCACACTGAGGAATAGATATGTCCGAGAGTCAATTTGAACCCAAAATTGTCGGTTTCCTTTGTAATTGGTGCGCTTACGCGGGTGCCGATCTGGCTGGTGTAAGCAGACTCCAATATCCACCGAACCTTAGAACCATTAGGACTCTGTGTTCAGCAACCGTTGGGCCTCACCAAATACTAAAGGCCTTTCAGAAGGGCGCTGACGGTATTTTTGTAGGTGGCTGACACATCGGTGATTGTCATTACCTGTATGGTAATTATATGACTGTAAAGAGAATGGGGTTTATGAAGAAACTCCTTGAGTTTTCAGGAATTGACCCTGAACGACTTGTCCTTAAATGGGTCTCATCGGCTGAAGGCCCGAGGTTTGCAAAAGTTGTCACTGAATTCGTCGAGAAAATTAGACAACTTGGACCATCTCCTTTAAGGCCCAAGAAGTTCGAAGAACAAACTCTGACGGAAAAAGCGTCCTAGAGATATCTCCTAAACAATTTAATTCCTTTTTTGGGATAACCAGATGATTGAAAAAGTAAAAGAACACGTTAAGAGCTTGCTGACAGATGGCAAAATAGCTGGTTTTCTTGGTTTGAGAAACGATGATGGAGTTGTCACACCGTTTCTTTTTCAACAAGCGGAAGAACTCGACACCGTTCTCTCTCTTGGGGACCTGGACACTCCCGGCGCCGCTAGATACCCTATGGCCAAACTGGCTATGCGCCTGATTCAGAATTCCCCGGAGGATAGTGTTTACGGAATCCTGGTCCGAGGTTGTGACGAGAGGGCGCTGAACGAATTGAAACGATGGAACCAACTAGGGGCCGCTGACAGGTTAGTGAAGGTTGGAGTAGCTTGTCCTGAGGAACTGGCTAAAAAACACGAGTGCCGTAAACCTTTCCCGGATGAGTTTGTGGCGGGAGAAAAAGTCTCCCCGCAACCGAACAATACTGTCAAGGAGATTTTGGCCAAAGATCTCGATTCCAGACTAAATTACTGGTTAGGTGAATTCAATCGTTGCATTAAATGTTACGGATGCCGGGACATATGCCCAGTTTGCTTTTGCAACGTGTGCACGTTGAGAGACGACGATTTGGTTAAAACTGGGGATCTGCCACCGGAAAACCCTATGTTCCATCTAACCAGGGCCGTTCATATGGCTGGGCGTTGTATCGATTGTAACCTCTGCACAGAAGTTTGCCCCGCGGACATTCCACTTAGAACCCTTTATAAAAGGGTGGCCGAAATCATTACCGATGAATTTGGATACGTTACGGGTGAACCCGGTGAGGGTAAGTCACCTTTAAATATTCTTGGGCCGGACCCTGGACATACTGCGGCTAACGATTGATCTTCGACTCTTTAGGACATGGGGGAGATTGCGCCATGCTGTCAATTGAAAATACGGTACTGATTATAATCGACATGCAGGAAAAGCTTGCAAAGGCTATGCATGATCGTGAGAATCTGGTCAGGAGAGCGGCCCAAATGGCTAATGGCGCAAAAATCCTTGGCATCCCCGTGATATGGACGGAACAAAACCCTAATGGTCTCGGTCGAACTCTCCCTGAAATCTCCGAGTTTCTTGTCGACTTCCAGCCTATTGTGAAATTCAGTTTCAGTTGTTGTGGCGAGCCTAAATTCATGGAAGCCGTTAAGGGTTGTGGCAGAAAGCAAGCACTAGTTCTAGGTATTGAATGTCACGTCTGTGTGTGTCAAACCATAATTAACCTTAAAGAATTGGGGTACGACGTACATATCGTTTCCGACGCTGTTTCGTCACGGACCAGGGAAAACAGGGACGTTGGTCTGGAAAGGGCAAAACAGTCAGGTGCCACCATTACAAGCGTAGAAATGGCTCTTTTTGAAATGTTGAAAGTAGCTGGTGGAGACAGGTTCAAACAAATTCTCAAGGTCATCAAATAAGGTTCGTTGAACAAAGCTAGTCTGGGTACAGGTTTTGTTAACTTTGAGTTAAGATTTTGGTATTACTTAAAGCAATATAACAGGTCATGCGTCTCATAACATCTGAATCAGATTTTTATAGCCTTGTTTACCCCACTGTGATATAATAAATCAAGTCAAAAAATCTATGTAACGCGAGGTATTTTCAGGTGAACCGGGTCAATCTGATGATCGGGCTCCTAGGGGTGGCGATCGCCGTCTGCTTCGCTGTGTCAGCAACAGCCATGGCGCTCGTTTTAACTTATCTCGGATCCGATTAGCCGCAACTTATCGGCTAAATTCAAAAATCTTTATCTTTTCGCCGGGGATCGATGTATCGACACCGGGATCGTACATAGCCGGGATTCGCGATCCCCGCATCCAGAATGTTCCAGCCGTGACTGCTCTCGCAAGATAGGAAAACCCGAAAAACTACCCGTAAATGCTGTCTTTTAGAACACGGACCCCATCGTAGCTGATTTCCAGGTAAGATGGGCTAAACTCCAAGAGCTGATCATGAACCGCTGAATCATGAGATAAAGTTTCCCATTGCAATCCCGGCTGAGTGGTTGAAAGGGCTTTAAGGACATATCAGGGACATGCAGTAACTCACGAATTGAATTGGATGTGCTACGCCCGAAATTCGGGCGCAGGCGCAAACATGAATTGGTCAGTCCTCAAAACTCTTGCCGAATGTGCCTTCTGTTGTTTCTTCCCGCCAAATTCCCGTTCTGAGCCCCTGGCTTTCTCTAATTTTCTCAAATTGATCCATTTCTTCCTGGCACCGAACACAAAGTCTGGCAGCGGGGAAAAGTCGCAAACGCTGCTCCGGAATTGGCTCACCACAGTCTTCACATAAACCGTATTCTCCGAGCCGTACTCTTTCAAGGGCGTCTTCAATTTCTTTCAATTGTCTGTGTTGACGCATGGAAATTTTTGCGTCAAGCTCACGTGAAATTTCTCCGGTAGCCAGATCAATCTCATCTCCTTTTTCTATGGCGTCGATATTGCGTCCTACGCGTATAGACGCCAGCATGTCCAAAAGGACTTGTTTTGGATGAAAAGTCCTGCTCTTATCAGGTTCCCTCGGCTTTTCCGGTTCAGAGGGCCGTTCCACAACAACTGGAGGTTTGGGGGGCGGTAGTGGCTTCTGTCTCTTTCTTCCCGCCGTTCCTTTCTTTAACGCAGGGTCCAAAACCTGATAAAAATTCTTCCCGTCCTCTATCTTTCTTATAATTTGACCCTTCTGGACCTTTCCTCTAACACTATTTGGAACAATACCCAAGTGGGCTGCAATTTCTTCACGAGTCATCCACATGGTGATTTACTCCTTTTCGTTCAGGTTCCGATTTAATTTGATAATCATTCGGAGTATCGTAAGCAATTGTCCTTCGTGCTTCAAAAAGCCCTGTTGTCCGATAAAGAGAACAGTAATTTAAAAAGGCTTTAGAACCAGCCTTGCACTGGCCCCGCGCCGAAATATTCGTCGCTAGAAATGCGAAGCGACTTGCCCTGAGACTCTGAAACGGGGCAGTCCAATGGGAGCGAGATTGTATGCGCTGCCGGTCCCCGTGTCAATCGTTTTCTGATTTTTACTTGATTTAATTGACAAATCAGCTTGATTTGATAAATAAAAGGTGAGCCTATAAGATATAGTCACTTTGCTATAAATAAATTGAAATTATTTTTGCTATAACCTGAATTACCACAAGTTTTTAGGTCCACTTCTTAAAGATTTCCGGCCAGGAAATATATCTAAAACCTGAGCGACCAGGCCTTTGGGCTCTTCGGCCATTATTCGAGTTTCTACGTCATTAAGGAGTCGAATTACAAATTGCCTACTTGAAGGCTTTTCCAGGAATTTCAGGGACGCTCTGAAGTCAGAATCGGCGGCTAGTAAATCACCTTTATCCTTGAAGGCTACACCGCGATTCGCGTACGCCAGACCATTTTTCGGATCCAGTTGGATTGTCTTTGTAAGGGCCCGAATGGCATAATCCAATTGATTACCGAGCAACAACGATTCGCCCAAAGAGTAATACAAACTCGCCATATTTGGCGCTGCGGGATCTAGATTTATCACCTGAGCGTAGTCCTTTGCTGCTTCGCCATATTTCTTGAGGTTTTTACAAACTTCGGCCCGGTATATTATTGCAGATTTATCTTTGGGTTTTACTTCGAGCGCCAGATTCAGGTCACCCAAGGCTTTTCCGAACTGGCGCTGAGCCGCGTAGATTTTCGATCTCTCAACTAGAGCATCGAAATCACGTGGTTCGAGATGAAGGATCCTGTTGAAATCTTTCAAAGCCTCGTCCGTCCTCTTGAGACTCAGCAACAGGGCCCCTCTTTGATACAACAGAGAAGGATCATTTTCTCTTATACCTATCAAGGTATTGTAATCACTTAAAGCGTCGTCTCTTTTACCTGATTTGATTTCAATAGCGGCCCTGGTTTCCAGAGACTTTTGGTCCTTGGGATCTATTTTGAGGGCTGCGTTCAAATCATTGAGGGCTTCCTTGTTTCGTCCCAGCAAATATTCTGCCTGTCCTCTGTTCCTGAGGGCTGAGGTATTTTTCGGGTCCAGGGTCAATACTTTACTGTAATACTCAACAGCAGAGTCATTTTTACCGGCATCGAGAGCAATCTTTCCAAGATTGTTCCACGCTGACGAATTCTTCTCGTTAAATGAGAGTGTTTTCTTGAAATCAGCGGCGGCAAGGTCCATCTTCCCTTGTTTGAAATAGGCGGAACCCCTCAGAAAATAGGCCTCAGCATCTTCCGGATGACTAACCAGGGCTTGAGTTAAGTCATTAATGGCTTCATCCGGTTTTCCCAAGTACACCTCGGATTCACCTCGAGCACGCTCGGCTCCGATGTACGAGGGGGATTTCTTGATAACGGCGTCAATGTCCTGGAATGCACGGTCGTATTTTTTCTTGTGCAAATATATCAGTCCCCTCCCATACAGGGCCTCCACAAGGTCAGGATTCAAAGACACCGCTTGATTAAAGTCCGATAACGCCAAATCTTCAAGTCCCTTGGATCTGTAAGCTACCCCGCGATTAAAAAACGCCCTGGCATTTTTCGGTTCCTGCTCTACAACACGGCTGTATAATTTTATGGCTTCGTCAAGGTTCCTCTTCCATTGAGCCTCAACGGCTTGAGCAAAGATTCCACTTTCGTCAGGAGCGTCGGCGACACTCGGACTTACGGACAATAAACAAGCTATAGAAATGACAAGAAAATAGTAGCGCAGGTCAATGGTTCCCCTGTTAACCAAACTCTTGCAAGCGATCGGCGTATCCGCAGTCAAATCGTTAGTGGCTGGAGTCAATACTGTTTTTAAAAAAGAAAGAATTGCCATGGAGTATTACGATACGCTCTTTCTGTTGGTGGAAAGGTCCTTGGCTTTGGTAAAATCAGCCTGCGCTTTTACGGTATCGCCAACAAATTCATACGCTGTACCGCGTTTAAAATAGGAATCTCCGTTTTGGGGATCAAGTTTTATGGCCTCGGAAAGAACCTTGATGGATTCGAGGAATTTCCCTTCTTTGCCCAGCGCTGTTCCTAACTTCAGATACGCTGCGGCGTCATTCGGTTTAACAGAAACCAGCTTTCTGAAGTATTCCACCGCTGACCTATAATCCCCCAATTTCTCTTTCACTTCTCCTAAAACCGTCAAGACCTCCGAACTGTTGGGATCTAGGCTGAAGGCTTGTTGGAAATCCGACACGGCCTTATTCTTGTCCCCTGTTTCCATATAACAACGAGCGCGGTACGTAAGAACTGCGGCCGATGGACCCTCCAGCTCCAAAGCCCGGGAAAAATCGGTGATCGCTTTGGGGCATTGTCCGGAAGTCTGATACATCCAACCCCGATTGGCGTAAGATCTGGCAAGGTCGGGATTTAAAGCGATTGACTTTGAAACATCCTTTATCCCGTTTGAAACATCGCCTTTTGTAAAGAACAGCCAGCCCCTGTTATTGTAGACATCAGGAAAGTTGGGGTTCAATTTGGCTGCTTCATCATAATCTTTCATTGCCCTGTTGAGTTCGTTTTTTCTGAAGTACGCGTTGCCCCTCTGAAAATAAGCCAGTGAATACATGGAGTTTAGATCTATCGCCTTGGACAAATCGGCTATCGCTCCATCGTTGTCCCCAAGTTTTACTTTTGCTGCGCCCCGGTTATAATAGGCCAAGGAATATTCGGGATTTATATCTATGGCCCGATTGAAATCCGGAATGGCTTTGGCTGTTTCCCCCTTCTGAACCAGCGCCCATCCTCTGTTGTTGTAAGAATCGGCGTCCGTGGGGTCCAGTTCCAGCGACTTGGTAAAATCAGCTATGGATTTGTCAATGTCCCCCTTTCCGTAATACGCGTTACCTCGATTGTAATAGGCCAGCGAATATGATGGATTCAATGCTATAGCCTTGGAATAGTTTTTTATCGCCTGCTCGAAAGAACCTTGTCGGTAATATGCGCTCCCACGATTGTTGTAGGCGGTCTCCATCTGTGGATCGAGTTGAATTGCCTGCGTGTAATCTTCAATCGCCCTGGTTGAGTCACCCAACTTCTCGAGACTTAACCCTCTTCTGAAATACACATCAGCGGTCCCTATTCCAGCCTTTATCGCCTTGTCAAAATAGTCTAAAGCCTTTGAATATTCGCCGGCCCTGTAAGCCAGTTTGGCATTTTCATAGAAGTCTTCAGCATATTGAGATTTGGTCTCCTGAGGAAAAGCGAAGGCCACCGTTATCAAAAATCCGAAAACTATAATGGTACCGAGAATTCGCATTTGTTACCTAGTGACCTGTACAAGTAGACTGCAATATTAATATTATCATAACAAATACATAGTTGTCTATATTAATGTGTAATCTTACCTTGATCTCATAGTGCAAGAATGAGCGTCGATAGTTTTTCCTAAACTGCTGTCAAGCAATTAAAATCATTATTTTATTAGACCAGATATTTTATGGTTTGTTCCAGACGAATTATTTAATCCCAGATCGGTATTTGAAGGACAGGTCAAATGAAGAACAAGTTGGGGCTCACGACGAGGTTTCGTGCGCAGAGAAAGGGTCAAATCAATCATCAATCATAGCGGAGGAGTTCGGATTGGTTCATAAATGCGATATAGCTCGGATAGGGTATGACATTTTGCGTCGTATCGGTCACGCATCCAGCGAATAAACGAATGGAGGCGCTTTGTGAACTTTCGAACCGCTTCTTCGGTTGGATTGAGTGGATTCATTCCAGGGGCCAGTTCCGACGAATGAAAAAATATGGTTACGCAGTCGCCCCCTCGCCTTTCGTGAGTTATCACAGCGGCTTTAGCAATTTGCAGATTGACCCAAGCGGGTTGAGCCGCTATTGAACCCAGATTCATCGACAACCATCCGGCCATACCATCCGGCAAATAACCACTGTTGGACAGAAACTCGATATACCGACCAGTACCCTTTAATATTGGCACTATTGTTACAGGGACTTCAAGAATTGAAGAGCTTCCAACTCTTGAGGGGTCCAGAAGATCCGGGAAATATGGGTCCGCGGGGGCGCAAATATGGTTGGGTCCACCGTACGCCTTTCTCAAGGGCGTAACGCTGCTGTCAACCTTGACACCAATTTTTTCAAGGACCTGCAACATCTTTGGTCCCAGGTTGAAACGACCCATCCGAAAGGAACTCGGAAGCCCATCGCTGTTGGACAATATTTTAATCAATGAGAGGGCTTTGGCTTCGAGCACGTATGCCGGCATCAATTCCGAGGGTACAGGTGGAGGAGCTTCATTGAGTACAATAGGCGGCGTATTCCAGTGATGCAGATGCGCCCCTATTTCAGCTTTCCATCTCTTCTTTAAGCTATAAAGTTTCCCTAAAATGTCACTTTTGTTTGCAACCTGATATGATACAAGAAGCGTCGGCCGGACCCCAAGATCCATAAACAGTGGATCTAGCCGATCTAATTCGAGAACATTCACCGCCGAAGCTTCACCGGGGGAATAGACACCACTAAAGAGACCTTCTTCTTCAACATCTATAGTTACTGTAAATTTCATCTGCCCCCAGGCGCTATACTAAGTTCGCCTCTATCAAAAATTAGAATCCAAATAGACAACAGGACTAAAAATCCATCACGAAATATGTGGAAGGGAGATATTCTGCCAGAAGATTCCGCCGAGGACGAAAAACAGCCACAATCAATATCCAGTCCCACCGCATAAGCGTAAATTATCGCCACAAAAAAAACCAACATCATAGATGATGTAAGCAGTGAAGCCGACCGGGTCTGAATTCCAAGAACGAGAAACACACCTGAGCACAATTCAAGCCACGGAAGAGTCAACGCGATCAAATTGCTATACATTGGAGGAATCAAACCGTAATTTCTAATTGAAGCGGCAAAGGCCAAGGGATCAAATATCTTGTACATACTAGCGTAAACAAATAATGATCCAATCAATACCCGAGCCGACAAAGTTACCCATTTCATCCCTGTAGACCTTTTAGCGCCATTTAAGTCGGCGCTATTTTTGAGTTGGAAATCCATTTTGTTCCCAGCCTGGATATCCATCATTCATGATCATGATGTTGGAATATCCGAAATCAATCAGAAACGAAGCTACGCGCTCCGACATGTCACAATCGGGGCCATAACAATATAGTACCAATTTACTACCTTGCGGTATTAGCGGTTCTATTCCCGGAAATTTCTGTTCCTTATCATCAGGAGAGAGGGAAACAGCGCTGCGCACGTGGCCTTTTAAATAATCCATGTCATCTCTGGTGTCTACGAATACCACCAGAGGGTCTTCCAGCCACTTTACAGCTTCCTTAGAATCAACAAGAGGGATTTTATGGTTTAAAACAGTGATCTCCGTTGGAGGAACGTACAGCCACGGAATATGTCGCGCCGGAATCAGATTAGATCCAACTCCTATCAAAAAGCACACCAAGACTATAGCGCCCGCTCTAAAAACCAAATAAGACAAGCTGTTCATTTATGTTGTTCCTAAGTATAACCTGTATCATAAATCAAATATATCATATTTTTATTTAAATAAATGATACATTATATTATTCTTATTATTTTTTTGACACTATATAAACTTCATGATACTATGAATTTGCATCAAATCCGAACAGATTTTCGATCAGGACCGCTTCGTAAAAAGATGACCAAATCAAAACAAAAACCTCCTAAAGGATTTGAAGAGTTGAAAAACATGTTAAGAAAAAATCCTTGCCTGCAAAAATACCTGGTTCTTCTGATAACGATATTGTCGATCATGGTATCACAGACGAACGCTCAAGAACTCGAACCGCCTATTATCACTAATGTTCAGGTTTCGCCAGATCAAAAACAGATAGTGATCAAAGGAGACAGGGCGCTTGGCATTCACTCCGCGTTTGCGTTTCAAAATCCTTATCGTCTGGTCATAGATTTTGATAACACTGGTCTTGGGAAAGTTCCCGTCAAAATGAAAGTTGACAAACCGCCTATAAACGAAATTCGTTTGGGCGCCAATGGTCGCAGGGCCAGGCTCGTTGTTGATTTTGGCGAATATCCAGTACCACCGTTTATGGTTGAGCGTAAGGGCGACCTGGCTGTTGTAGCCTTAGGTAACGTGCCGACTGACCCAAGAATAATTCAAAGAAACTCTGCTGTTGAACCTCGCCAAAAACCTTCTCCAATTTCAGCTACTAAACAGCAGCGCCACGTTGTTCAAAAGAAAGAAGCGACTCATGAGCCGCCTCCTGCTCCTACCGCTTCCCCATCAGTATCTTCTGTTGGTCCGAGTATCAAGACAGGAGAACCAGGATTTTTAGTGAAGCAATCGATGGTAACAAACAGCATGCTGTTGGTAGAACTTCAGAACTCAAAAAAACCCTCTGAAACATACAGGATAGTTTTAGACCTAAATCTGGATGATATGACTGTTCACAATGCGTCAATAAGCAACTCAAGCGGTATTGTAAAAAGGTTTGGCCTCGTTGATTCAGGCTCCAAAGTTGTCCAGGGCAATACCGGCCAGGAAGAATCGACCAATGGATTTCCTAATGCAGGCCCTCGAAAGAAATCCAAACTGGTTGTTGATGAAAAACCTTTGGGACGAACCAAGTATACTTGGGGATCTGGAAATTCATCGTCTACGGAAGTTGACAGTGACAATCAGCAATCAGTAGGTTCAAATCCATTCAGGCTTCAAAAGTTTGAGCTAAAATCCAAAAACAGCGGAACAGCTAAACTCGACGAATAACAGGCAGCTATCAGCCTTCAAATCAGTTTCGAGTCATAAGTCAACCCAGCGGTTCGCTGTGTTGACTTTCACATTTCAACTCCTACGATCGGATATAATCTCCATTTTCTTCATCCATCGGCAAAAACCAAATTTGACTTGCAATATGGTTTTCTCTAGATGTACTTTGTAGCCAAACTCCACTACGTGACCAAGTCTTAATCAGTGTAAAGATAGAAATTTGGATCAGAAAGGAGGGTTGAAAAACTGATGGCGGATAGCCGATTGCATTTTGAACCATTTTTCACGTGGGTCAACAGGGGCAGGATTCTTTATTCTCCAGGCAGTAGGGCAGAGATCGCCTTTGAACTTCGTCAATTAGGGGCTTCAAGGCCACTTGTTATGACGGACATGGGATTGGTCAACGCAGGCGTATCTGACCAGATTTTACAGAAGCTGGAAATCTCTGATTTAGAAATTGCGGGATTGTATGACGCTGTGACTCAGGACGCCAGGATCGAAAATATCAATGAAGCCGCCCGGTTTTACAGAGATACTCGAGCAGACTCATTGATAGCTGTTGGAGGTGGCTCTGTCTTGGATACTGCAAAAGCGGTAAATATTCTCGTGGGATCTGGTTTAGACGATTTTAAGCCCCTGGCGGACCAGGCGGCGCTATGGGAAGACGCTTCCCCTTTGTCACCACATATTGCGGTCCCTACTACCGCGGGTACGGGATGCGAGGTAACCAACGTCATCGTCGTCCTAGATTCTGAATCACGTGCCAAACTTTCTGTAACACACCCCTTTTGCAATGCCGATTTATCGATACTTGATCCTGAATTGACCATCAAGCTTCCATCGAAAATCACCGCTTTCACAGGTATTGACGCACTGACCCACGCTATAGAAGGCATAACATCAACAGGCGCTCAACCAATTTCAGACGCATTGGGATTACAAGCAATAAGAATGATTTCACGGGCCCTGCCTCGCGTTGTGCTTGAACCTGAGGATATTGAAGCGCGAGGAGACATGATGATTGCCGCCACTATGGCCGGGATGTGTTTCTGCAACTCCATGCTTGGAGCGACCCACGCAACGGCTCATGCTTTGGGCGCATTGTATGGTATTCCCCATGGCCTTGCAAACGCGATCATGCTGCCTTTTGTAATGGAATTCAACATCGAGGAGGCCTCTGAACGATATTCAATGATCGCTCACGCGTTGGGAGTCCCAATGGATGGACCTTGTTCCAGAATTAAAGCCCAATCCGCCGTGGACGCTGTCAGGAAATTGAAGACAGAAATTGGTCTAAAGGAAACCCTCAAGGACTTTCATGTTCCCGGAGATCCGGAAAAGCTGTCTGACTTGGTGGAACTCGCCGCTGGTGACAGTCAGATAAGTTACAATCCCCGAATGATGGATGAGTCTGATATAATGAATCTGTTTTTGAAAGCGTTGTAAAATTTTGGGAGGCGATTATGGAATTCTGGAAAGACGAAACCGAGCCGATAAAAGCCTTTATTGAACTGTTCAATCGTGCAAAACAGGACGCCGAGTTGTATGAAGGGCTCAAGAAGGTCAATCAGTTGATCTGGTTCGATTACACTGAGGACGGCCCAAATTGTTCATTCTTCGTTGACTGCAGGGGTGGGGAGGTAAGGGTCTCCCCGGGAAAACCCAGCGATCAACCTAATCTTATAATGAGCCTTTCAGCGGATGACGCCCACAGATCCTGGTCTAACAAATTGAACCCGGTTATGGCTATTACGAGAAGAAAAATAAGGGTAAAGGGGTCTGCTACAGGTTTGCTGAAACTAGCTCCAAAACTTAAAAAGGTCGCTATAATTTACAACGACACACTTAAGGATCTTGGTTGGGAGAACAAGATAATTCCGTGATCACTCCAGAGGTATAGCCATGAAGGGTAGTACGGGACATTTTCTCTACGTCGACCTTTCGGATGGCCTGACTAATTCATTTTGTCCTCCTATAGATTACTACTCGAGGTTTATAGGTGGGTCAGGCTTTGCGGCCAGGCTATTCGTGGAACGAGGCAATTTTGAGGCTGATCCGCTGGATCCGGAAGCGTTGCTCACCTTTTCTTTAGGTCCATTTGCGGGTCTCAATCTTTCTGGAGCGAGCCGTTTTTCCGCGGCGGCTTGCTCACCACTTACCGGTCACTGGGCCGATTCATCTTGCGGGGGCAACTTTGCCCCTGAGTTAAAATTTGCTGGTTTTGACGGGATACTTGTTTCCGGAAAAGCCAAAAAACCTTCGGTCCTTGTTATATCCGACCATACCGCCAAGATTGAAACGTACCCGGAATTATGGGGTTTGGGAGTAGAGAAAGCTACCGCGACATTAAAACAGAAATTTGGAAAAGCGTCTAAAACACTTGTGATCGGACCAGCCGGAGAAAATCTCGTTAAGTTCGCATGTATCATGAACGACGGACATAGCGCGTTCGGCAGGACAGGATTAGGCGCTGTCATGGGCTCCAAGGGTCTTAAAGCAATAGTGGTCAGGGCAAAAGACAGGAACTTTCTAGCTGAAGACCCAATGGCCTGCCGTAAACTTGTCTCGGAATTAAACAGTCGCATAAAGGAGTCGGTTACTCTCAGCGTCATGAGGGAGAATGGAACAGCGGCTAATCTTGAAGGCGGAGTCCATTTGGGCGACGTTCCAATAAGGAATTTTACTTCAAATTTCTGGGAAGAAATGGCCGAGGCATTGACAGGATCTACCCTATCAGAAAAGTATTTGAAGAGGAGGGCAAACTGTGACTTTTGTAGTGTGGCGTGCAAGAGAATAGTAGAAATTACTCAAGGCCCTTTCGCCATACCAAAAGGGCCTGGCCCTGAGTATGAAACCATTGTATCGTTCGGATCTTTGATTGGATCCATGGATCTCGCCGCTACATGTAAGGCGGGCAGGATTTGCAATGACCTTGGAATGGACACTATCTCTTCCGGTGCGACCATAGCGTGGGCTTTAGAGGCCTTTGAAAATGGCGACATCGGCGTAAAAGAATGCGATGGCATACAACTCAAATGGGGTGACATCAATACAATCATCGACCACATCTTACCTTCAATAGCTTATAAAAAGGGTAATCTTGGAAGTCTACTCTCTGATGGATCCGTGGCGGCAGCTAAGAAAATAGGGCCAAGCTCTCAAGATTATAATGTTCAGGCCAAGGGCTTGGAAGCGCCCATGCACGATCCACGCGGTGGTGGTCATGGGCTTGCGTTGACATACGCTGTAAGCCACCGGGGCGCATGTCACGTTTCATCACCCATGTTATTCATGGAAATGGGCGCATGTTACTATCCCGAAGTCGGCTTTGATTATGAGCTTGACCCTCTATCGTCGGAGAACAAAGCTGAATCAGCAGTCTTAGCCATGGCGTTGGGAGCTTTGGAAAATAGCGCCTGCTTGTGTCAATTCGCCGATCGTGAGATTTCAATTCCGGAGTGGGTAGCGTTGTTTAATTCCGTAGCCGGTTTCAATTGGGATATTCATGACATGATAAAAGCAGGCCGTAGAATCTTCTATCTCCAAAGGCTCATGAATCATCGTTACGGTCTTAGGGCCGAGGACGATAAAATTTCGAGTCGTTTATTGACTCCTGCCGTTGATGGAGCCCCTGCGGGCATAGTCATCGAATTCGAAAAAATGAGGACCAAATTTTATAACCTGATGGACCTGAACCCAGAGACCGGCATTCCTTCAAGAAAAACCTTGGTAGATTACAATTTGGAAATTGAGGCCGACATAATACTCAAAGGTTAAAAAGTGCGGATTTTCGTGGAGCCTATTGGTATTGTCAGAGGGCGAATGTGCCCTCAAGTAGTTGACATCGATGGGGATTGCGCTGTAGGAGAATTGATTGAATCTCTGAATTTCCCGGCAAAGCTCAATGTAATCGCCGTAACAGATGGAAGGAGAGTGGCTTCTAACGAAAAACTTCAGGACGGAGCAACTGTAAAGCTCGTCTCCTTAGCCTTGGGTGGTTAAAATTTGACATTGGACTAAAAATGATGGCGTTCAAGCCACAATACAAGGCTCAAAACCGTCCAGATCTGCCTGTTGTTATCCTTTGTCCCGCTGAGGTGCTCATCCAGAAGCGTCTTACAGTATTTTGGGTTAATTATTCGTGAACGGATTAGCCGTTCCTCCGAAAACACTTCACATACAAAAGTTCTCAACTCATTTCTTATCCAGAACGGTAAAGGTGGAGTAAAACCTCTCTTTTTACCTTTTCGTATAGATGGTGGAAGTAAAAGCTTGACTGCGTTTCGCAGGAGACTCTTCGTCTGGAAACCTTTTGATTTTACTCCTGGGGGAATCACGGAAACCCGCTCAACCAATTCGTGGTCCAGGAAAGGCACGCGGGCTTCCAAAGAGTTCGCCATGGTCATCCTGTCAACTTTCGTAAGATTATCATCAAGTAGAAATGTTTTTGCATCCACGTAAAGGAGTTGATTCAAAGGATGACTTTTTCTTACACGTGCAAAATGAGCGTCAAAAATCCTGAAAGTGTCATAAAAGCCTTGATTAAGGAAGTCTTTTGTAAATAGGCGCTTTTTGTCATCCTCATTAAAAACTACCTTCCACCAGTAATGGCCCATTTCAAACGGCAAATCGGCGCCGGTTACAAACCTCTTGGCCTTATAGTCAAAACTGATTCTTTCAAAAGAGGATGGCAAAGAGAGAATTATTCTGTTGACGATATTTCTTCGAACCCAACTTGGAATTAGCCGGAAGATACGACTCACTTTAAACGCAAAATGTGTGGGATAACCCGCAAATACTTCGTCTCCTCCATCACCTGTGAGCACAACCCGCACCCGCTCCGCCGCCATCTTGGAAACAATGAAGGTCGGTATTGCAGAATAATCGGCAAAAGGCTCATCAAAAAATGCAAGCAAATCCTCAATAGG
The DNA here is from genome assembly GCA_021777225.1 of Deltaproteobacteria bacterium. Lineage (GTDB taxonomy): Bacteria > Desulfobacterota > Desulfomonilia > Desulfomonilales > Desulfomonilaceae > CAJBEZ01. The sequence goes on along the minus strand of JAJYDQ010000009.1, from coordinate 50,898 downwards.
ACCAGCCATGGATGGATCGACCATTTTTTCCACATGTTCCGTACCTATCTTCTGGGCCACAAAACGGGCTTCTGATGACTCGTCGTAAGACTTGTGCGGAAAACCAATGGTGAAAGTTTTGAGAGGCGCTTTTAGTTTTTGGGCCATGATGGCGGAGATCGTCGTGGAATCCAAGCCTGCGCTGAGCAGGGCCCCGATTGGAACGTCAGATATCATTTGCCTGCGTACAGCCGTCTCAATGAGGTCTAATATTTCTTCATCAAAAGATGTCCTTGAATAGTCCTCATCTCCAGATGCCGGAGTAGGAATATCCCAGTATGATGCTTGAACCACCCCGTTTAACGAACAAACAAGTGTTTTGGCGGGCTCAAGCTTCTTGATTGCAGAAAAAGCAGTTTCTGGGGTAGGCGTGTACATCAGTGACGCGTAATCATATATAGCCTGAGAATTAGGGGAGCGATCAACAGGAGTCTTAAGTAAGCCCTTTATTTCGCTAGCAAAAAAAAAATTCCCTTTTGGGTCAAAACAGTAGAACAAAGGCTTTATACCCATACGGTCCCGAGCCAGCACAATTCGCCTAGCCTTCGAATCCCAAATTGCGAATGCAAACATGCCGTTCAGACGCGTTACACAATTATGGCCGTATTCTTCGTAAAGATGTACTATTGCTTCAGTATCTGAGCAAGTGCGGAACAAGTGCCCTCTTTTAATAAGATCTGTCCTGAGTTCCTGATAATTATAAATTTCGCCGTTAAACACTATCCATATAGAAGAATCTTCGTTGCTCAGAGGCTGACGTCCTCCCTCAAGGTCTATAATACTCAGTCGACGCATGGCCAGACCCACCGGGCCGTCGATATAGTATCCCTCGTCGTCGGGGCCCCGGTTTACCATAGTTCGGTTCATATCCTTCAACATGCCCATAGAAACCGGACGAAGATCACCTATAGAAAATGTTCCGCATATTCCACACATGTTTGAAGTTGTCTACCCCGTGACGTTAATCCCGTTCCTGAAGTCGAAGCGACGCGAACTGGTCGAGAATAAGTCCGAAGAAAATAATATTGATACCTCCAGCCAGAAAAAGCACCACCCCACCTGAAAATTGCTGGAATAAGATCAGGTTCCTGACCGTCAGGAAAATTCCCATCAATACCATTATCAAGCCGGCGGGCAAGAATATTTTGTTCGGGTTCGTCATCGTTATGATTCTTAGAATGAACATTATGAATCTGAACCCGTCCCTGAACGGACGGAGTTTACTCTTAGTATGGGCTGGCCTTGAATTAACGGTGATAGGTGTAAATGTCACATTGTAGCCTGCGGTGATAAATGACAGGGTGCTAGTGGACGGGAATGAATAGCCATTAGGGTACAAGTGCAGAAACTTGATTGCCACCTCGTGACGAAAAGCTCTAAAACCCGATGTCAAATCGGGGATATCGCGCTCAGCTAGAAAAGACGCCAGCCCTCTCAAAAGTCTATTTCCGAGATTTCTCAAAGGAGATCCTTCCTGATTGGAGAAATTCCGGGCCCCCACTACCAGGTCAAATTCCTTTAGCTGGTCAAGCATTCGGGGCAATTCCGCTGGATCGTGCTGCCCATCGGCGTCCAGGACAGCTATAATTCCTCCGCTGATGTACCGTAAAGCAGTTTTCAGGCACGCTCCGTTGCCTTTGTTGGTAGGATGCCTGATTACTTCCGCCCCTGCGTCGGTGGCTCTTTTTAAAGTGTTGTCGGTTGAGCCGTCATCAATTACGAGTACTCGAGCCTCGGGAGAATTTGCCATGGCCCCCTGGACCACGTCAGCTATAGTTTTCTCTTCATTATAAGCTGGTATGACTATGGTAACCATGGATTCAGAAACATCACACCTGTCTTTAACGTCCATTGAACATTCCTAAACTTTGATCAGAGTAACTGTTACAACAGGCTGGATATGTTTATGCCCCAGCTTGAACATAACGAACATCTTGTGGATGCTTGAATTACCTACGATAAAAAACTCTACAACGTGACGCTATAGCATAATCATACAAAGGAGTCGATATGAAAGGGGGAAATTTGGCGCAGCGTGGTGGCGGTGCAGGGACTCGAACCCCGGACACTGCGGATATGAGCCGCATGCTCTAACCTTCTGAGCTACACCGCCGCAATAATCAATCAGATTAACACTAAACACACGTCTATGTCAACATCGTTCGGGATAAAGAAAATCAAGCGGGACCTAAAAATCCGGCATCAAGTTAAGGTTTCTCTAACCAGTTTCATTCTTTCTAAAATGTCTGCGTAAATGGATAGACTATCGTCAAGTTTGCCTGATGCCGCATTTTTTTCAAGTTGAGACGCTAATGAAGAAATTTCCGACAACATCAAATTAAGCGCCGCCCCTTTTATCGAATGGGCCCTCCTCCGGACTACTTCAGCGTCTTTTTTGTTTATTCCGTCAATCAATGCCGGCAGGTCTTCATTTTCAGTATAATCAAGAAAGACCGATATAAATTCAACGACGTCTTCTCTGTCGATGCCAAGCTCTTCCGCCAATTCTTCAATGGTTGTCATCATAGTGTGTTTGCCTTGATAAGGTTTAGTGAGATAATACACAAGTCAGGAAAACAGGTCGTGTCGATCCAGTCGCCAGATTGAAATTAGTCCTCATCAAGTAATGTTGTCAACAAAACCATCAGCCTTGATAATCTATTGAGAATTTACAAATGTCTCTTTGCACAGAGACATTAAAAATTTACCGAGCATCAGATGAAGTCAAATGATGGATCACGATCTCAGGCGAACAGTTGAACCTGATCGGAAGCCCGGAACTTCCGGTACCTGCGGAAGTATATCCGGGGATACCCTTATATTTCCATGCGCCTCGGCAGTAATCTCGATCGCATGTAGAGTTGAGCCATAATGGTATGCCGGTCGGCAAACAGATCTGACCTGCATGAGTATGCCCTGTCACTATACAGTCAGGGCCATATCTCCATGCCTCTTCCAGAGTCTCGGGTGAGTGGATCATCAATATTTTTAATTCTGAAATATCAACTTTCTCAAATGCTCTCTTGTAATTGTGAGCCCCGTAGAAATGCGCGTCATCCAGCCCAATCAACCACAGACCGGTCCCATCTATGGATATCCGAACTGATTCATTCAAAAGAGTCCGTATTCCACACATTTCTAGAGTAGGCACAAATTCCAAAAAATCATGATTTCCCAAAATGCTATAGCTGCCGTATTTACATTTTAAATATTCCGACAAAATCTCAATCGCTTTCAAGGTAGGATAATAGTTGCCGTGAGTTTTAAAGCGGAAGTCTCCTGTTATAAGCGCGACGTCGTAATCCTCGTCTGAAATGAGGCGGCCCAGGTGGTCACTAAAACCGTCCGACACATCCAGATGTAGATCAGACAAATGCAAAATCCTAAAACCCTCGAGGGCTGGGGATAAATCATGTATTCTTACGACATTGTGAATTATTGTATGCGCCCATATATTGGCGTGACCTCTTCGCCAGACGCCCAGCAACCGCAGGACCGCCCCAACAATCTTCATTCCTTTTTCCGAATTCTCAAAATGAAAAGAGCCTATTCCGGGACCCAAAATGTCGGCAGAGTATTGAATTTGAATGGACAACCTTCGGGCCACGTAATCAGCCCCACATCTTTCAATCAATTTTTCCAGGGCATCTGTTTCCACTAGGTTGGTTCAATCCAAAATGCAGCTTTAAAAGCGTTTTGTTGTTCAAAGTTGGCTAATAACCGAAGCGCCTTCAACGACCGGGATCTTCTTGATTAATCTTAGAATATTCTTTCCACCGGTTTCCGATTTATATATCCAGTCATCCATGAAATGCCGCATAAACCATATTCCCAGACCACCTTCACCAAGATTTTGGAAATCCGGTTCCGCTATGGTGTCAGGGTTAAAGCTCTCCCCATAATCCTCCAGACGAATCTCCAAATGATTCTGTCTAATAAAAATTTCTATACGAACGGGGCCTTTTTGGTTTGACTTGTAAGCGTGTCTGCTAACATTTGTAAAAGCCTCGTTGAAAGCTAATTCCACGTTGTCGACAACATCCTCAGCATTCGAGAAACCGGGCAGTTGCTGGACGAGATTTCTCACGAACAGATCAAGAGGTCTGAGGAGAATTATCTCAGCGCTGGTTTCGATATTAATATACAGTTCGTTTTCCATCTCCGTTTTCTCTGGTCAACAGGAAACAACACGGGATTTTTAGAGAACAATTCTCATTTTATTGGATCACTGAAACGATCCTATGGCCGCATCCAAATTGTCATATATTTCAAATACCCTATGCAGACGCGTCAATTGAAAGAGGGTCTGAGCTTGAGGTGACGGTCTAGCTATTTTAAGGTCTCCCTGATTCTTCAGAAGTGTACGAAGAGACGCTACTAGGGCCCCACAACCGGAACTGTCAATGAATTTTGTTTTGGCCAGGTCTATGACCAACTTGGCGGCGGACTCTTCAGACATTTTCTTCACAGCCTCTTTAAGCTTAGGAGCGGCCAGGGCATCTAGTCTTTCATCGGTGCTTATCACTGTTACCCCGTCCTTTTGCTGAATCTCCATGTTAAACTCTCCTATCATAAACTGAACAAGCTATTTACAATGTAGTGTCTAAATAGCAAAAAACTCTCTAAATGACATCAATACTTTTGGTCCATATCGTAAGAATACGGAAATCCATTTAGTCCCTAACCAGAAGATTCTTGATAGATTTTACCAATATTCTCAAATCTTCTTTTAGGCTCCTAGTGGCTGTATAAAAGTTTTCCGCAGTGATTCTTTCTTCTTCCAATACGTCATTTGGGCAGTCAGCGTCCACTGGTGTAAATAATCCATCTAACGCCTCAAACCGTTGTAGCGCCCAATCTTCCTGATACTGTTCGAATTCCTCCTCTTTAAGAGGACGAACGCCTACAAGTCTCAATTTTCCCGATATCACGTCGATCAAACCGGGAATTCTTTCTACAAAAGGTCCTGAATTGTCAAACCAGAAGAAATTCTTAGCTCTCGCAGCGCTTTTTGAGGCCGGATCAAAATAAAGGTTTCTCAGCATGAGTTGATGGACCTCGAAAAATGATTTTCGTCGCGCCACACGAGCAAGGCCCTTTATGATCCATATAGGGGCTGTCAGCATTAACAGCAGTAAAGCTAGGGTTTTGTCCATCATTTTTTCAGAAAAAGAATACGGGATCCTTTTCTTGACTCCCGACAAAAGGAATGGATCACGAACGGATGTCCAGGAGCCAACTTCCAGATTGATCATAACGTTTGCCATAACTATGCATTTTTCAATATTTGTGTCTGTCCCAACATATGTATCTTCACAAATCAAACTAGATCCCACTGTAGCCCCTTGATCTACAATGACCCCATCTCCGATGACACTAAACCCTGAAATTCTAACTCCAGCGTTAATTCTGCAATAATCTCCTATAAGACAGGGCACCCCTAAAATAGCCGTGGAATCAATGTTGGTATGATGACCTACATGGGACTCATTTGTAGATTTGTCCGGATATTCAGGACCGAGAAAATCAGCGAAATAACCTCCCAGCGAGGCCATATTAGCCATCCAAAGATCTTTTGGCGTCTCGATAGCCACAAAATTTCCATCCCAGAGATGATCAGTAACATCCGGAGAATTTGCGCTACCCGGTCCCGCAATGTAGGCCCCTGTTTCCCTCGGCTCAAGTTCCAATTTCCTGGAACACCTCCAAGCAGCGTCATTTTCTTCAAGCTCCATATGAGCATCTGTTAAGATTCTGGAAATTTTCCCTTTTGTACTGTCATGAAGATTCTGGAAATTTTCGTATGGCAAGTTGATGATCGTTTCCGCCGGAATGATTAGTACAGTGTCCTTAACCATCTCTGAAATACGAGTTAACAACTCTCTAGGCCCGCAGGGATCCTTGTAAACGAGCATTTCTATCGAAGCTCCCCAACGGGCGCCGTGCTTCACAAATTCTCCAACCGTCAACGGGTTTTCAACTGCAACAATGAATATGTGTGTTATTCCACTTCTTACACAGTTCATGATGTGCCATTCGAGGATAGGCCTGTTTAGAACAGGAAGCATCCCGACCGGTCTGTGCCTGGTAATAGGTTGAAAACCTTTTGAATCCTTGAAAAGAGTTAGAGTAGCATGCATGTTTCACCAGGACCAGATTTCAGAAACCTGAAGAGGTTTTAATTCAGTCCTAACGTGATTTAAAAATCACAATATCAAGATCTGCCCAACACAGTGAACTTCGGAACCTAATAGCTTTTAGTACGCCCCTCTACCAGAGATTACCGCTGGTATGGTTTTTAGAAGAAGCTTGATGTCACCCCAGAAAGACTGGCTCTCAATATATTGAACATCCAGACCCACTTGAGTCTCAAAATTTATGTCACTGCGACCACTAACCTGCCAGAAGCAAGTCAACCCGGGGATGGCTTCAAGTCTTCTCCGGTCAGTTAAAGTATACAGTTCGACTTCTTTGGGAGGATGCGGACGCGGGCCAACCAGAGACATGTCACCCTTAAAAACATTGTATAGTTGAGGAAGCTCATCAATGCTTAATTTTCGAATGACCCTGCCAACCTTTGTAATTCTGGGATCACGTTTCATCTTGAATATAACGCCACCTGTCTCATTCATTTCCAGGAGGTCCTGTTTCATACTATCGGCATGCAAGATCATTGAGCGGAATTTGTACATTTTAAATTTCTTTCCCCATTTCCCTGCGCGGTCTGAGGCAAAGAATATCGGTCCTCCGTCTTCCAGTTTTATGAGCAATGCAGTGATGGCGAATACAGGCGACAAAAGGAGTAAACCTACAGCCGACCCGACTATGTCAATTAGTCTCTTTAAAGTTCTGCTACCCTCTACAACAACTATCCACATGGCTTTTTTGACTGAAAATCGAAATCTTTGTTTCCAGCGTGATATCCTGATCCCATCACGGGCATATTTGCGGTATAGCATTTCCATCATTTCACTATCACGCTGGAATTTTTGATTTTTATCAGCCGTCATTTTTCTACACCAATTATTTTGCTTGATCAGTCAGGCAAGTCTAATGGATTGATCTTGAGGCTGTGAGAGCCATTGTTTTGATGAATCGCTATACCCCAAAGGTGATTTCATTTTATACGGTATTTGTCCTCAAACAACCGCTGCAAGGAACATGGTTATATCGTCATCAAAACTTTTTGAGCTGTGGAATTTTTCCAGATCATCCAAAAGCACAGGCAATATTCCGTGAGGCGCGAGGTTGGAATTGTTCATAAGCGTCTGTTTCAAGCGCTCTACGCCATAAAAATCTTCTAGGGCTCCATTATCCGAGCCTGATGCTGTTTCTGTCACGCCGTCGGTATAAACAAAAATCTGATCGCCTTCTTGTAATTGCTCAAAGCCCTCCTCGTAATCCATCCCTGAAAGAGCGCCAACTAAAGGACCTCCCACCCCCAGTTCACGGATTTCTCCAAGATTCCTTTTTAATAAAAATGGACGGGGATGGCCCGCGTTGGTGTAAATCATTTCTAGAGTTCCCAAGTCGATTATCCCGTAAAAAACCGTAAGGAAATCAGATTCTGGCAATATTCCGAACATTTGATCGTTTATGACCTTGAGGAGTTCAGCAGGTGAATCCGTGGTTCGTGCGAACGACTGAAAAGCCATCTTGAACATTGCTCCCACCATAGCGGAAGCAACTCCGTGGCCTGAGACATCGACTTCGGCGAAACCGATCCTAGACCCTCCGAGTTCTATAACATCATAAAAATCTCCGCCTGCTGGAGAAACAGGTTTGTAAAGAGCTGAGAAAACAAGGTGTTCACATTCCGGGAAATCTTCGGGCAACAATGAACGCTGTAACTGGGAGGCCATTTCCATTTCTCTTGCCATTACTCTATTACGTGACTCGATCACTTTTCGAGCTTCGTACAGGGCTAAATGGTTCTTGACCTTTATTCTAAGTTCCTGCTTGTCATATGGTTTGGTAATGTAGTCTACAGCGCCCGCTTCGAGCCCTGTTTCTCTACTTTTTGAATCCTCCAGCGCTGTTAGAAATATCACAGGAACCGCCGGTTCTATAATGCCCGATTTCAAAATTTCAAAGGTCTCAAAACCGTTTAGGCCCGGCATTTCAATATCAAGAAGCACTAAATCCGGTGGTTCGTGTTTAGCCTTGTCTATGGCTTCCCCACCCGAAGCAGCGGAGATTACTTCATAACTCTTCGTAAGCATCGTCTCCAGAATACGACGGCTAAGAGGATGGTCTTCGACGACTAGGACTCTCGATCTGCTCATCTTGGTATTTCTCTTCCGACAGGTCCAGAGAGAAGTGGGGAATCGGATATATTTTTACTATTAAATTGGATATTTAGCACATAGAAGCGAAAAAAACAACTCAGATTATCCTTCGAGATCCACTATAATTGACTTATACTTTTTTATCCTGACCTGCCCCAACAGTCCGCCCCTGACTCTAGACACGTGCTTGGCATCAGTATACATAACTTCAACCTTACGCGCATTTTTCATTTTGGAATGTCTACCGGCAAGAATCGCAGCAAAAGCTATGTCAGACTCCTGGGGGATCTGGTCTAGGCCAGACAATAAAACTACATGGGAACCAGGGGCGTCCTTTACGTGAAACCACATAGCTCCGTCTCGAGATTTAGTTCTAATAATGAAATCGTTTCCTCCGGAATTCTTGCCTATAAACACTTTGAATCCTGAAGGGCTCATTTCTTCCAAGTAGCTTTGAGCAAGCTTGCGTTGCTTGGTTGGTTCATGTCGATCTCTCTTAACACCGCTCTGAAACAAATGTGCAATCTGATTCACTTCAGTCGACAGGGATTCCAATTCTTCCTGGGTCTCGGCCTCTTCTATAAAATAAAGTAGTTCTCCCAAGGCCAGCTTTTCTTCCATTGTTTGAGCAAGTCGTTCTTCAGTTATATGAATTCCTCGTTTACCTTTGGCTGAATGCGCAAAGAATTTCCGCATGTTCGAAACAGGGTCCAGGGCGGGGTCTAGTTGGACTCTCACTGTCGTTCCGTTTTCCCAGTCAGTTACATCGATATATGACAAGCCTTTCCTTAAACTGCCCAGGGCGGTTTTTACCAGTTCTCCCAATCTGGCCTGTTCGATATATTTTCCCAGCCTTTGTTTGTCGTTTTCGATCTTGCGAGCCCGATTTGCAAGTCCTCTAATTCTCATCCTGATGGGCTTGGCAATCTTACGACGAAAGTTCTCAAGCAAAGAATCAAGCAAAAGATTACTGTACAGGTTATCAACACAATCATTAAAACTGATGGCCTCATCATGATCATCCGGTTTTTTCTTAACACTCCCCTGGCATGAGCTTTGTTCTTCGTCACTTAAACAACTTGCGCAAATTTCTGCAGGCCTCAATTTGCTGGTTTTCGCAACGAAAAGATTGGGATTTGGAGGAGGCGCCGCATATTTGGTCCCAGGCAGCACAACACGATTATGGTCAATCTTGTTTGGAAGGTGATGGAGGCAATCCATGATTTCTCCTCGATCAGCGTCGACGAGAATGATGTTGGAATCCCTTCCAAGCAGCTCCAAAATTAAATCTATTTTCAGCCTCGATTCCTGAGATCTTGCTTCGCACGATATGGTTACAATTCGATCATCGTTGGCGCACGAGACTTTGACTATTCGAGCGTTGACCAGATGAGCCCTCAAGTATGCGCAAAACCTCGGTGGTCTCGGAGGGTTGGGAGTCCTGAGTTTGGTAAGATGAATCCTTCCCAATCTTGGGTCCGCGCTCAAAACTAACCGTCTGTCTCCCCTGCCCGGAATAAAGATTTTTAGCGCCAACTCTCTTGGCAGCGGCTGAAAGATCTTTGAAATCAGGCCCCCGACAATGTCATTTTCAAGTTCAACCGTAACTTTATGGATTAGGGCAAGGTCCATCTTGATTAACACACCTTTGTCTGCGCTTTTAGTGGTCCTCAGTCGTCTTGTTGCAATCCGTACCGTGCCGTTTGACAGCAATAAATACGTCTGTTAAAGATTATCCCAAATTAGAGGCTTTTTGGATACAAACCAAACGAATATTGAAGTCAATAATAACTTGGCGGTGGAGGGTTTTCCAAAACACTTTTTTCTGAGGAACTGATATGACATTTGAAACTAGGACCCTTGATTTGTTACCCGAAGCCATCAAAATCATGGAATCGGGGTTCAGCGACTTACCGGAATGCCAACCCAGCGTTGATGTTGTTTCAATCCGAAATGTCCTGAATGAAGTCGCTTTGCGGATGAAAGACAACTATCCGTATCAGCACCCAAACTATATTGGGCAAATGTTGAAACCACCACATCCGGTAGCGCGTTTGGCTTACATGCTATCTTTGTGGATAAACCCCAATAATCACGCGCTTGATGGAGGGCGGGCAAGTTCTGCGATGGAAAAGGAAGCAGTAGCCCAAATTGCCGACATGTTTGGATGGCGAAAGCATTTAGGCCATCTCTGCAGTGGTGGTACGATGGCCAACCTTGAAGCCTTGTGGATTTCAAGTTGTTTACGGCCGAACCGCAAAATATTGGCGTCTCAACAGGCCCATTACACTCACAGCCGAATCTGTGGCGTATTGAACATACCTTTTGAATCAGTCCCTGTAGATAGTATGGCGCGCATGAAGGTATCCGCGATAAAGGAAGTTCTGGACAAAGGAGATGTAGGAACAATAGTGGTCACAATAGGCACAACGGCAACAGGCTCGATTGACCCACTACCTGAGATACTTGAACTCCAAAGGAATTATGGTTTCAGAATTCATGCTGATTCGGCGTACGGCGGCTATTTCATATTGGCCGACAATCTTGGTCCTCAAACTAGAGCCGTTTACGACAAACTGAATCACGTTGATTCCATCGTGATCGATCCACACAAACACGGCCTTCAACCATATGGTTGTGGTTGTGTAATTTTCAAAGACCCTTCCGTGGGCAGATTTTATAAACATGATTCACCATATACATATTTCACCTCATCTGAAATGCATCTTGGAGAAATCAGTCTGGAATGCTCAAGACCTGGATCTTCCGCTGTCGCTTTGTGGGCCACTCAGCGTTTGCTTCCAATGGTTAGAGGTGGAGCTTTTGCCGGAGACCTTCAAAACTGCCGATCAGCCGCTCTAACATTTTTTGATAGAATCAAATCTGACCCAAGGTTTCTAACGGGACTGAATCCTGAGCTTGATATAATAGTCTGGACTATTAAGGCCGGTAAGGCCTCCGAAGCCTCCAGCCTTAATGACGCTGTTTTTGAGGCCGCTGCGGCAGCTAATTTGCATCTTGCCAAGGCAAATTTGCCCAAAGGTTTATTCGAAGGGTATTGGGAAAATTTCATTTGGGACCAGGACTATATTACCTGCTTGAGAAGCGTTATGATGAAACCTGAATCACTGGAGTGGAATAACCGGATCTGGGCCACCTTTTCCGAAACTGTAGACAGGGTATTAAACGAGTCGGGATCTTAAAGGAGAAATTCGATTAGATATTCAAATTCAGTGGCCCGCTTTGCCCCGGGTCCTACAATAGACCTGCATGTTCATACCAACATGTCCGACGGCACAATGACCCCGGCTGAACTGGTCCAATATGCTTCAACCATTGGACTGCGGGCAATCGCTATCACGGACCATGATACTCTGGACGGTATTGAACCTGCTCAATCGGCGGTCAGTGACCTTGAACTTGAATTGGAAGTTGTACCCGGAGTCGAGATTAGCGCTGACTATAATTTGGGAATTCTCCACATCCTTGGTTTTTTTATACGCTCTGACGACTCCGATTTACAAAAATCCTTAAATTTTCTTAGAATCGAGAGACGATCCAGGATTTCCAGGATCCTGGCAAAACTTCAGGCTCAAAACGTATTTATCCGTGAAGAGGAAGTGAAGAATGTTGCTGGAGATGGTTCCCCTGGTAGACCTCACCTGGCTAACCTTATGTTTAGAAAGGGCTATGTAAAAACGATTCAAGAGGCCTTCGACAGATATTTGAGGAAAGGCGCCTGCGCATACGTTCCCAAGGTGAAATTGCCCGCATATAAAACCTTTCAGTTGATTACTGACGCAGGCGGCATTCCCGTAATGGCGCACCCGTATTCACTAAATCAAAATGATCCGGACCGTTTTGAAGAAATTGTGCTTTCTCTTATCGATATTGGACTAATGGGAATTGAGGCTTATTATCCGAAACACTCTCGAGAACAAACCCGGATGTATGTTAGGCTGGCTTCAAAATTTGATTTGATCGTCACCGGCGGGACTGATTATCATGGAGGCAACAAACCTGGAACGGAACTTGGAGTTTTCCCTGACAGGCCTCCACTGCCATATTCAATTCTAGAGGATATGAAGAAAAGGTTGAAAGATTTTAAGAATTAATGGTACAGCAATGACGGAATCCAACAAGATTGCTTTTGTAGGGCTCGACGGTGTTCCGCACTCCCTCTTAAAAAAGTTTTTTGAACTTAAAGTAATGCCTTTTTTAGGGGAACTCGCCTCAAAGGGGGTCCTATGTCGTATGAACTCAAGTATACCACCCATATCAAGTGTCGCATGGACGTCGTTTATGACCGGCACGGGTCCCGGTAACCACGGCATATTCGGGTTTACTGACGTGGCCAGGGACGAAATCCGGTTGCAGCTCCCATCATTTGACGACATCAAGGCCCCTGTAATCTGGAACAAATATCCCGAGAAGCGATCGATTGTGGTCAATCTCCCTTTCACCTATCCTGCCAGGCCATTGAATGGGCGGTTGATTGCAGGTTTCGTGTCCCCAATATTTGAAAGGGCAATCTACCCACAATCCTTGATTCCATGGGTCAGCTCAACAGGGTATAAAACTGATACCGATAACGTTCGCGCCCGACAGAATAGGGCGTTCCTTCTCGACGATCTCTTTGCAACACTAAATTCACTTGAAGAAGTCGTTTTCAAGTTGGTTCAGGAACCATGGGATCTCTTCATATTTGTAGTTACCGGTACAGACCGTCTGAATCATTTTCTTTTTGACGCGTTAGAGGATCAAACGCACTCACATCATAACGATGTTATCTCTTATTATAGAAAAGTGGATAGTCTTGTGGGTCGATTTTTTGAGAGGCTTGAAACACAGACGCGCAAAGTGGTTCTGTCCGATCATGGTTTTACCGACCTTAAAACTCATATCAACTTAAACTACCTATTGCGATTGTGGGGTTACCTAAGTTTCCAATCTAATGATCCTAGCGATATTTCAAACATCAGTCCGAAATCGTGGGCATTTGCCTTGGACCCGACGAGGATCCACATCAACTCTCGGTCCAGGTTCAGAAACGGAGCCCTTTCTGAAAGTCAGGCGCTTGAAATAAGGACAAGACTTAAGAATGATCTGACAAAGTTACGCATATCTGATCTAGGCGCATCAGCCCATAATTTGGCTGATGACCTGAACGAACCATTGTTCACCGCTGTAAAAACCAGGGAAGAGATTTATAGTGGCCCATGTTTTGCTCTTGCCCCTGATATTGTGGTATTGCCTCGACCTGGTTACGATATCAAAGCTTCGATAAACGCTACAACCTTGTGTCACACTGATATCTTTACAGGTACCCATACATATGATGACGCGTTTGTGTTAATTGGGGATAAGGAGACAGATGTCAATTCAATTAAATGTGAAATTTCAAACGTCGCAAATCTCATCCCGTGGAACAAAACAGTCCTCACATAAACCATATTAACAGCCGTCGTCGGTAAACGACTCTATTATAGGTCTTAATGGTTGGGGCAGAAGGTCCAAATGTTCAATGTAGTGCTTATCAACCCTGAAATTCCTCCCAACACCGGCAATATAGGACGATTGTGTGTAGCGGTTGGAGCACGACTACATCTTGTCAAGCCGCTTGGTTTTCATATTGATGACAAACATTTGAGGAGAGCAGGACTGGACTATTGGAAAAAGCTTGACCTTGCTGTCTGGGAAAGTCTTGAGGAATACCTGAAATCCACCGACTCAAACCAAATTGTTCTGACTGGATCCAAGAGAGGAGACATTTATTACAAACTCGAATTCAGGCCCTGGGACCACATTCTTTTTGGACCTGAAACATCAGGGCTATCTGGAGAGTTGTTTAGTCGATTTCCATCCAGAATAGCCAGGATCCCGATAGATCTAAAGAAAACGCGAAGCCTCAATCTATCTACAGCCGCAGGAATTATAGTTTTTGAAGGGTTAAGACAATTGGGACACATTCCTGGTTGAGATTCACAAGAGCCTTACCCTGCTTACGAGTTCCTGTACTTTTTCTACGAGTTCTGTCAAATCGCCTGATTTAACCACGAATGCGTCGACATGGGGCATCGATGGATCATTTATAAAATATGGATAAGCAGAACTGATCACCAAGGGGATTTTTAATTTCATTCGGTGGAATTTTTTAAGGAACCCTCTACCGCCCATACCCGGCATCTTGAGATCCAAAATTATAACGTCAGGTTTGGAACCTTTAAGCATTTTTATGGCTTCTTCCGCATCCGAAGCCTGAATGACATGGAAGCCGAGTTCCTCAAAGACTTCTCTGTAAAGAAGTCTTACAGAACTTTCGTCCTCGACATGAAAAATTACTGACATTTTTCCCTCTCATGAGAATATTATCACTCCCACAAAAGGTTAACAACTTTTAGAGATCATGAGTGAATGGTGAGCTATCGTGACATTCAGGTTAATAACCCCCAAACCCCTCAGGGTGGGTGATGTTGTGGGAATAGCGGCAATTTCAGGACCTGTAAAAACTTCAGACCTGGAAAAGGGAATCGAACTTTTGGAGAAGCTGGGGCTTAGGGTTCGTCTTAGTCGAAATATCCATGAACGGAAAAATTACCTGGCGGGTTCGGACCATATGCGGGTAGAGGAATTGAACAATTTTTTTCTGGATCCCATGATAAGAGGGATCTTCTTCGCCCGCGGTGGATATGGATCCATGAGGGTCCTCCAGGAAATCAATTACGACGCAATCATAGGTGACCCTAAGATAATGATTGGAATGAGTGACATAACTGCTCTGTCAATGGCTGTTTTCCGGCGTTGCGGCCTCATTACACTGGCAGGGCCGATGATAGCAGGACAAATTCACTCCGGATTAGATGAAAAATCCATGAATTCCTTTGTTGAAGCTCTCACTGAGCCGGTCGCACGTTATCAGATCGTTCGTGAGGTTGGTCCCCCGGGGTTGAAAGTGTTGAGGCAAGGCAGAATGAAGGGGCCTCTTTTGGGGGGCTGTCTATCTTTACTGGTTTCTCTTTTAGGGACCCCGTACTGTCCAAATTTCACAGGTTGCGTTTTATTCATTGAAGATGTAAATGAACCTCCTTATAAGATTGATCGCATGCTTACACAAATGAAACTAGCGGGTATTTTCGAGAACATCGGTGGAGTAATGATCTGTCAATTTTCAGGGGATGGTCCAGAAATTGCGGCATCTACCGTGGAGAGGATCGTGCTCGATTATGTGAAACCGGATACCATTCCGGTGATTTCGAATTTTCCTCATGGGCATGTTTTGCCAAACATCACTCTACCTGTTGGAGCTTTGATTGAGTTTGAAGCGTCTGCAGACGGAGCCCATTTACGCATCGTTTGAGCCAATACTTGAAAATTAACCCATCGGAGAAATGGCCCAATTTGAAACCTACCACCGTCAAGAACCAAATAGCGTCTGAAAAAAAATTGATCACCAAGGCTGCGGGAATAGTTGGTTTTTGGACCAGCGTAAGCCGAATTTCCGGATTTGTCCGAGACATGATCATTGCCATATTTCTAGGGGCAGGAGCAGGAGCCGACGCGTTTTTTGTGGCTTTTCGCATCCCCAATCTCCTTCGCCGACTGTTTGCGGAAGGCGCTCTTTCAGCGGCGTTTGTTCCCACTTTCATAGACACCATGCATCAGAGGGGTAGAGAGGAAGGTGTTCGACTTGCCAGGATAGCAGTCACATTCGCCGCTTTGGTCCTGCTCATGGTTACTTTTGTGGGGATTGTTTTTACACCTCAGGTGGTTAGAGTTACAGCTCCGGGCTTTTTCAGTGATCAAGAAAAATTTGGACTTACTGTGGAATTGACCCGGATAATGTTCCCGTACATATTTTTTATTTCCCTGGTCGCCCTGGTTTCAGGGGTACTAAATAGTCTCGGACGTTTTGCCGCGCCAGCGGCAGCTCCAATTCTTCTTAATCTCTCAATGATTGGGGGGGTTCTTTTTCTTACGCGCTGGATGGACTGGCCGCCATATCACTCACTGTCCTGGGCGGTGGCGGCAGCCGGGGTTTTCCAGCTTTGCCTTCAGATACCTTTTTTGGTATCTGAGGGAATTACCCTCAGACCTGACTTTCATTTCGGTTATCCACCTTTGAAGAGAATGGGGAGGCTGTTTGTGCCTGCGGCTATAGGAGGGGCTGTTTATCAGATCAATGTCCTTGTTGGAACGGTGCTTGCATCCACGTTGCCTTCTGGGAGTGTCTCGTGGCTATATTATGCGGACAGGTTAGTGCAGTTGCCGTTGGGAGTATTTGCGATAGCCTTGGGGTCCGCAGCTCTGCCTTCGATGTCACGACTGGCAAGCACAGGTGACTACAGGGGATTGGGGGAATCAGTTTCTTTTTCCCTGCGTCTCATAGCCTTTTTTACAATACCGGCTTCAGTGGCCCTGATAGTTCTGAGAGGACCTATCATAGGTGTACTGTTCCAACATGGCCGCTTCACACAACTTGACACTGCGGAGACAGCGTACGCATTGTTATGGTACACTGCCGGGCTATGGGCGTTTTCAGGGCTTAAAGTTGTCACTCAGGCTTTTTTCTCACTGAAAGACACAAAGACTCCTCTATGGGTCTCTCTTGGGGCGGTTATAATGAATCTGGCGGCAGGACTGATGCTGATGAACCCCATGAGACATGGTGGATTGGCTTTAGCTACTACAGTTGCGGCAGCGTTTAATTTTATGGTTCTTTTCGTGATTCTGATCAAAAGGATAAAATGGTTTGAAGTCTCAAAGTTCCTGGTTTCAATCGGAAAAATTTGTGCAGCGTCAATTATTATGGGGGCCTTCTTGTTCCTGATCAAGGATTTTGGCCTATGGGCTCATGGGCTAACCTGGAAAAACCTCTTAATTCTAAGCACTTCCATATTCGCCGGAATGGCTGTCTTTGGGTTTAGCGCTTACCTGTTTCGATGTGAACAGATAAAATCAATCAGGTCGGTTTTGAAAATTTGAGGTTCAGGAAATTTATAGATCTATTGTAGCGCCTTCACGTGCGGCATCGACCGAAATTTCACAATTAAGTCTGTCAAGCTCCTGCGCGCAACGATCTATAACTTCTTTAACTCCTTTATCAGTGCGCCATGGGTCGTGATGGAAAAGTATCAATTTTTTGGCTCCGGTTTCAACAGCCAGCTTGGCCACCGTTTTAGTGTCTGAATGCCCCCAACCCTTTCGGCTGAAAATTTCTTCAGGAAGATATTGACAATCATGAATCAATACGTCAGCTTCCTGACAGAAATTTACAAAATCCTTGAAACAGGAGCCAGCCCATCCTTCTTCAGTAAGTTCGTTGTCCGTAAGAAAAACAAATTTCTTCTTACCTTCAATGAACTTGAACCCCAACCCTCCCTGAGGATGTTGCAACCTATGTTGCTCTACCAAGACATCGTCCAACGCGATTACCGCCATGGGAAATTCTGGAGGTGGGTCGATTTGCGCCTTGAGGTCTCCGAAACATACCGGCCAAGCCCCATCTATATAATCACTGCTAAATATTCTTTGAAGGCCTTCGAAACACTTTCTGCAGCCATTTACTACGATATGGAAATCCGGACGGAAAAGTGGCCCGAAGAATGGTAGCCCCATTAAATGATCCCAGTGGATGTGCGTCATAAAAAGATAAATGGATTTTATTTCAGGTCGCTTGAGCAGGGAATCCCCGAGGATCCGTATGCCGGTTCCTGCGTCAATCACAACATTTTTGCCTGAATCGGTGGTAATCTCTAAACAAGTAGTATTACCCCCAAAAACTACCGTTTCAGGCCCTGGCGCGGCTATGGAACCTCGAGTTCCCCAAAATCTTATCTTCATGCTACAAATTTGACTCCGTTGCCATCCGAACAGATATTTTGCTATTTTTTAAACCTGCTCACTTTTATTATATTATATATGGATTGGTTGAGTCCACATATGCTAAAAACACCATCAAAAAATTGGGACCTGTTCAGCGAAATTGCAACACTAAAGGACAAATCGCATTATCGTAGAATGCCAGAAGTGTCTGGTATTCCCGGTAGAATAATTAACATAGATGGTCGAAATGTTCTAAATTTTTCCAGTAACAATTACCTCGGCCTTGCGGGCCACCCTCAAATCTTGGAAGCCTTTTCCAAAGCAGTGCGTACATATGGGGCCGGGTCCACCGCTTCTCGTTTAATAGCTGGAAATTCCCCCTGTCATCGTCAATTGGAAGAGTTTATAGCTAACTGGAAGAAGACCGAAGCGGCGTTGGTTTTTGGAAGTGGCTATCAAGCCAACTTGGGCATTCTGACGACATTAACCAACAGGGAAGATTTGGTTATTTCAGATGAACTAAACCATGCCAGTATAATTGATGGTTGCAGACTCTCGAAGGCCAAGATTTCGGTATACCGGCACCTTGACCTGAATAGTGCGTCGGATGCGTTGAAACAAGAAGGGTTTCGGCGAAAACTTCTGATAACGGAGTCTGTGTTTTCAATGGATGGTGACCATGCCCCTCTTAAAGAACTTTCAAACTTGTGTATGGAACACGACGCGTTCATGGTGGTTGATGAAGCGCACGCCACCGGTATTTACGGCCCTTCTGGTCAGGGACTTTGCTCCAAACTGGGCGCTATTCCCGACGTTCAAATGGGAACTCTGGGCAAAGCCGCTGGAGTTAGCGGCGCATATGTCGCAGGAAGCCGCTCATTAATAGATTTGCTGGTGAATAAGGCCAGATCTTTCATTTTCACCACGGCGCATTCTCCAGCTGTTTCCGAAGCCGCGCTTGAAGCTTTGAAAATTATTGTCTCACCTGAGGGCGACAGACGTCGATCTATGCTGATAGGGAACGTAAGACGTATGGATGAAATGCTTCAAAGAGTGTTGCCACACAGGAACTTTTCGTGTCACATAAAACCGATTCACGTAGGGCCATCAGACCTTACAATGCGCATGAGTAAAGCTTGCCTAGAGCAGGGACTGTTTGTCCACGGGATTAGATTCCCCTCTGTTCGTGAGGGCGCAGCGAGGTTGAGGCTAACTCTGATGAGCGACCATACGACCGAAGATCTGCAAAAAGCTTCCAGGATCATTGAGGCAGTTTTTACGGCACATGCAAATTGTTGATGTCATGTTAGACGGAGTAATTTTATGATTGAACCCGAACACACCTCGAACATCAGTGGTGTTGATAATGCGAAAATGATTGGACGATTTTTCGTTTCAGCGCTAAAGATTTTGACAGACCCCGAAAACGTCATGCTTCGACGGCAGAAGGGGCTTAATTGGAATGATTCTTTGTTCAATTTCGTCAAATTGTCTTTTCTGGAATACACGGTTCTCAAGTATCGCCGAATGGTTAGATTTGGTGACCAGGTCGTTCTTGACAGCACATTTCCACCTTTCCCTTCAATCGCTTTTGATAAGCGTATAAAAAATTATATTAATAATCTGGACATGACAGAATCCCCCTCGGGCATTGTTTCTATCTCCACCACCAACTGTTGCCCATATTCCTGCCCTTTTTGTTCCACGAACGCAAAGAGGGTAACCAAAACCGACTTAGATGAAGACTTGCTCAAGAAAACAATTACCGAAGCGGAAGCTTTGGGAGTACCCATGATAATTCTTCATGGCGGGGAACCGATGTACAGATATGATCGCTTTCTTCGCCTAGTCAAACATGTGAACCCGGATACATGTTTGTGGATGTTTACATCCGGATACGGAGTAACCGAGGACCGGGCGGTTGAGTTAAAAGCAAGTGGTTTGTTCGGCGTGTGGATCAGCCTCGATCATTTCAACCCAAGTATTCACAATGGATTTCGGGGATCACCAAAGGCCTTTGACAATGCTTGCAACGCTGTAAACGCTTTCAGGAAGGCTGGCGTTTACACCTGCCTTTCCCTAGTCCCTCCCGAAGATTTTTTAGAACCTGAGAATTTCAAAGAATATTATAATCTTGCGAAAAAATTGGGAGTAGCTGAAATTCGGGTGATGGAAAAAAAACCTTCCGGACGAGAGGCCTGTCACGGTGTCCTTGCGCATAGCCCTGTCTTGGCCAACCTCCAAAAGAAGCTTTACGCTGACCCGGAATTCGCGGAGCATCCTCCGTTGAGCGGGCTCTCAACCTGGCTCGAAAAAGACCAGGCGCTAGGGTGTCAATGCCGTTTTGAGTATCTATTTATTACCTCCACAGGGGATGTCCAACCATGTGAAGTTAGCGAGATTTCCTTTGGGAACATCAAAGAAGAACCTTTTCCGGTAATTTTCAAACGGATTTCCCAGGCTTTTGAAAGATGCTCAACAGGCTGCATTCCTATGGTCATGTTTCCTGAGATCAGGGAATATCAACAAAATAGGACACAGATGTCATATGCGGAAAAGACGACGCGCGCGACAGAAATAGTTCAAGGATTTCAAATGCGGGGATCAATTCCGGGGGCATACAGACCACTCTGGTCCTATTATCAGAAACGTTTGAAGCTTTTCAGGAAACGCCGGGCGAACAGTTGCGCCATAAAATGTCGTCCTTAAACAGATCGGATTCAACATCGATTTACTCGTTTAAGCAAGTCAATGAGGTTGTATATAGTGACTGAGACTACTCGAAAAGCCGGTGATTTACTGAGCAAAATTCGGGAAATCCGCCCTGTAATTCACAGCATAACCAATTTTGTGGTCATGAATTCTACCGCCAATGTTCTATTGGCTCTGGGAGCTGCGCCTATAATGGCCCACGCATTAGAGGAAATTGAAGATATTTCTGCCATATCGAATTCATTGGTAATAAATATTGGGACGCTTTCTAGCGCCTGGATAGAATCCATGGAATCTGCTGCTCAATTGGCTCGATCTTCGATGAAGCCGTTCGTATTAGATCCGGTAGGATCCGGAGCCACTAAATTGAGGACAAAAACGGCTTGCAATATCGCAAGGTTTTCAACCCCAACCGTTATTAGAGGCAACGCATCTGAAATTCTTTCCATTGCTCGGGTAGGATCAAAGACACGAGGGGTTGACTCGGTGAACTCGACTGATGAAGCCATAGAATCAGCCTCAATGCTGGCTAGGTCATTGAACACGGTTGTCGCTATTACAGGACAAAAAGATTTTGTGACAGACGGAAAAAGATCTTTTGTTATACTTGGTGGGTCAGCGATGATGGCCTGCGTTACCGGGACTGGATGCGCTGCGAGTGTTATTGTCGGGGCTTTTCTCGCTGTCGAAAATGACGCTCTTCTAGCTACCGCGAGCGCACTCGCTTTGTTTAAGTTAGTGGCGGAAAAGGCTTCTGCCAGATCTGCCGGTCCCGGTTCATTTTGGGTCAGTGTGTTGGATGAATTACATAATGTCACATCTGAAGAGTTTAGCCTGAATGCAAGGATTATTTTTCAATGATAGATTTATCGGCATGGGATGTTTACCTCGTCACGGACACTATCCTTTCAAAGAAAAGATCCAATCTGGAAGTCGTAAAGGCCGCTGTAAATGGCGGCGTTTCAGCAGTTCAGCTTAGAGAAAAGCTTTTAAGTTCAAGAGATTTTTTTTTTCAGGGATTGGAAATCAGAGAATTGCTAGCTGAGCATAATGTTCCGCTAATTATTAACGATAGAATCGACCTGGCAATTGCGCTCGACGCTGATGGAGTTCACCTTGGACAATCGGACCTCCCGCTGGAAATTGCTCGTCGGATATTGGGACCGGATAAGATTATAGGCTGGTCTGTAAACGATCTCTCGCAAATCAACCAAAGATCAGCGTCTTTAGTCGATTATTTCGCTATAAGTCCAGTGTTTTTTACTTCGACAAAAAAGGATATATCAGCTCCATGGGGAACTGAAGGAGTAGCTAAGGCGCGCTCAATCACGACCGTACCCCTTGTGGGGATCGGTGGAATCGGACTCGACAACGTTTCCGGCGCCATCCGGGCCGGGCTCGATTGCGTGGCTGTTGTAAGCGCGATAGTGTCTGCGGACGATCCCTTTGTAGCCACCGAATCGCTGAAACGCCAGGTTGTTAAGGCGAAGCAAATCCGAACAAATGGATTAAATGAGACCATGAGACTCTGAGAACAGCCAGACAACTTTTTGATTTCTTATTGATATCGCCCCGGTTTCTTAATGCAATTAAAAGACACTGGAGAGTTTGGGTTCATCGACAGGATCGAGCCTTTGTGCAAAATCCACAGTCCTGATGTTTTGCGCGGGATAGGTGATGATTGCGCAGTAATAGGTGTTTCTCCCGAATTGAATCTCCTCGTGACTACCGATCTTTTGGTAGAACGTGTCCATTTCCTCTTGGATTGGCAAAGCGCTCAAGTTCTAGGAGCTAAAGCTCTAGCCGTAAACCTCTCCGATATAGCCGCGTGTGGAGGCGAGCCCAAAGACGTTTTTGTGAGCCTTGCTGTGCCAGACCATGTCGAAATCAATTGGCTGGAAAACTTTTACAGAGGGATGAGTGATCTGGGTGACAGCTTCAAAGTGAGCATCTTAGGTGGTGACACAACACGTTCATTGACAGACCTGATTATAAATGTTGCTGTAACAGGCCTGTCTAAAAAGGGGGAGACCCTTCTTAGGCGCAATGCTCAACCTAGTGATATAATTGCTGTTACCGGCTACCTTGGGGATTCAGCCGCAGGTTTGGAATTACTTAACAGATCCTTGAAAGTACCCGAGTCCCTGAGTTCACCTCTCATTCATGCCCACCTTAGCCCCTATCCACACTTGCTGGAGGGGCAAGCTCTGGCCCGGTCAAATGCCTGTAACGCTGCCATTGACATTTCGGATGGCCTTAGTTCAGACCTTGGACATATCTGTAAACAATCCGGACTGGGCGCCACAATCTTCGAAGCCAAGTTGCCTGTTTCTGAACCTCTCAAAAGGCTTGCGGGACAACTTGCGATTGATCCTCTCGAATGGGTTTTGAATGGGGGCGAGGATTACATCCTTTTGGCCGCAATCAAACCGGACAGGTTTGGTGAAATACGGCTTAGAGCCTTGGCTGAAGGATGGGTCTTAATCGAGATAGGGGTTTTTGACTCGACGCCAGGCATCAAGCTTGTAAAGATCTCTGGCGAAACAATTTCAATAATCCCGGGGGGCTGGGACCACTTTAAATCCGAAGAGCCATCCGGCCAGATTTAATTTTCAGGATTTTTTTAAAAAACTGTTGACTATATATTATTATCTATATATATCAATGATTAGAAACATTCTCCTAAATGGAGGCCTTATGAATAGATCCGGGATCACCCGAAGAAAATTCATTATCGGATCGGCAGTTGGTGGGGCTTCTCTTGTAGCTTCAAATTATTTAGACTTTGAATCCTGGGCTACAACTACAGAATCCTCAAAAGATGTAAAAGTGACACCGACCTTATGTGATGGATGTGGAAACTGGTGCGCCATTAAAGTCTATACCCGCGGCAAACGTATCTGGAAAGCGGAAGGAATACCAATCGCAGGCAATAATCTTGGCCGAATCTGCTCCAAAGGCCACGCTCTTCTCCACGAGGTTTATAACAAGGATCGAATTAAATCCCCTCTTAAAAGAACCGGATCTAACAAATTCGAACCCATCTCATGGGAACAGGCATACAGAGAAATAGGACAAAAAGTTGGAGAAATTAAGACAACACATGGCCCCGGTTCGTTTTTTTGGTTGCAGTACCCGGAAGGTAACGCGGGCCTTTGTTCCCGGTTCATGAATGCGCTAGGTTCACCTAACGTTTTTTCACATGCAAGTACATGTTTTTTACCCAGAAACATTGGTTGGTGGGTAACAACAGGATCTGCCAAACCTGAGCATGATCTTGAGCACACGAGATTTGCGGTATTTCTGGGTCGAAATATAGCCGCAGGCTTACGGCTCAGACAGTTGAGTGACATATCCAAGGCTAAAGATCAGGGCGCTCGTTTTGTCGCAATAGATCCGCGTTTCAGCGAGTTAGCCGCTTATACCCATCAATGGATCCAAATAAGACCAGGTACTGATTTGGCATTGATGTTGGCCATTGCTAATACATTGATAGCAGAAAATCTATATCAGAAAGATTTCGTTGATAAATACTCTCAGGGTTTTGAAGAACTGGCTCAAAGTGTCAATGGTTATACTCCAGAATGGGCGGAACAAAAATCCGGCGTGCCCAGAGAAGTAATCACCAAACTGGCCCATGACCTTGCGGCAGCAGCTCCCCAGGCGTTCATTCATCGCGGTTATCATGGAGCTTTGGGCACACAATACAAAAACAGCTTTCAGCTTGTCAGGGCGGTCGCCTGCGTAAACGGTTTACTCGGTAATTTTAATCAGCGCGGTGGTTTATACGACCCACCCAAGGTAAAGCTAGGGAAACTTGATCCTCAGAAATTTCCAGAAATTCAAGAACTGAGCGATTTCATGGTGGATGGAAGCGGAGCAAATGACCGTTATCCCTTAACCCCAGTTGGCCTGGGTCTCACACACGCTATTCCGGAATTGGCCTTGGAAGGAAAGCTTAAAGCCGGGTTTGTATATCATAACAATCCCTTACGAACATGTCCGAATCCTGCCCGGGTAATCGAGGGATACAGGAAGTTGGATCTTCTTGTGAGTTTCGATTATGTTCTTTCAGAAACAGCCTCCCTGGCCCATTATATATTGCCTGAGTCATATTATTTGGAACGGGATGATGTGGTTCATACCAACCATTGTTACAATTCTAAGCAGGTAGCGATCAGACAGCCTGTGATCGAACCACTCTATGACACCAAGCCGATGGTCACTATCCTAACCGAATTGGCCAAAAGCCTGGGCATAGGAAATTCTTTCAATTTCACGCTTGAAGACTATAACAGAGCAGCGTTGGCTCCGCTCGGAATTACTCTGGAACGACTCAAGCAGGAAGGTGTTATAGATCTCGGTGGAAACTGGGAACCTGGCCCACCTCATTTCAAGACACCGAGTGGAAAATTTGAGTTTGTGTCTTCCACACTCAAGGACTTGAACCTGCCTGCTGTGCCAGAATGGGAAGACCCTCTTGTTGTTCCCGATCAGGGCGACATTCATTCCTTCCGCCTGATACACGGGAAACAGGCTCATCATACCCACGCCAAGACAATTAATCAGGAGTATCTAAAAGAAATATCGGTCCTCAACGACATGACCAGGGTGTGGATACATCCTGACAGGGCAAATGCCTTGGGCATAAAAGATGGGGACTGTATGACTATAAGTAATGACGTGGGCAAAGGTCGGGCCAGGGCGCTTGTGACTGAGGGTATTCACAGCGATTGCGTTTTTCTACCAAGCTCGTATGGAGTCTATTCGAAGAAGCTTCACACAGCGTTTGGTTATGGAATATCTTACAACGATTTTCTCCCAACTTACTTCGAACCTGTACTCGGCCACTGCATGTCAAACGAAATAATTGTAAGAGTTGAGAAAACGCCGGCATGAACCGGGTCTTCTAAAGCCATAAGTTTTACCTGATGTCACTAAAGGACAGCAAAATTGCTGGCGGTTCTTTTAAGTTTCAGCACAGCCGGAAGGATTTAAGGAACACACTATGCCGCGTTACGGGATAGCGATAGATACTACAAAATGTATAGGATGTCATTCGTGCCGGGTCGCATGTCAAAATCAAAACAGCCTGGAATCTAACGAAACGTTTAACTGGATAAAACACTTGGACCGAGGGCGATATCCTTCTTACAATAAACAATTCATTCCCCTGCAGTGCAACCATTGCGAGAATGCTCCCTGTCAGCGAGTTTGTCCTACTGGCGCCACGTACACTTCAAACGAAGGGGTTGTGCTGGTAAATTCTAAAACCTGCGTGGGTTGCAAATACTGTATGGAGGCCTGCCCCTACAAGATGAGAATAATTGATCATCGAAGAGGTATAGTGGAAAAGTGTCGACTGTGCATCGAACTTGTCCGAGAAGGTGGTGTCCCAGCCTGCGTAACTACCTGCCCTACTCAGGTCCGTGTTTTCGGTGACCTCGATGATCCGAATAGCGCCATATCAAGATTCATAGCTTCAACCGGAGCGCAACCGTTGAGGCCAGATTTGGGAACACTTCCCAAAATTTTCTATAAAAGGAGCTGATCATGCAAGACAGCGCTTGGGGTTGGCTTATAATTACATACCTTTTCCTTGCGGGGGCAGGTTCTGGGGCTTTCATCGCTGCAGTGGCATGTGATCTCTTGGCGCCTGATTGGTCTAAAGCTCTGGCAAGGGCAGGGTCATTGGTCTCTGGTCCGCTGGTAGTGATAGGAACTTTATGCTTGGTGCTTGACCTTGAGGCAGGTTTTTGGCAACCGTGGCGTCAGATTTATATGGTTAATAATTTACGCAGCATGATCTCCTGGGGTTTTATCATACTCTCTATCTTCATTCCGATAGCACTAGTGTACGCCGCAGCGCTCAATGAAATAACGTTTGTCGGAAAGCTGGCGCAAAAATATATAACAATCATAGAAATTATTGGGAGTATTTTCGCTGTGGCGACCGCTACTTATACTGGGGTCCTTATTGCCGTGGTCAATGGGGTTCCATTCTGGAACACACCTTTGATGCCCGTACTGTTTCTGGCCTCGGCAGTTTCGACGGGTTTGGCGGCAGCAATGATTGTGGCTGCTATAATTGATGTTAATACTATCAAGACATTGTCTAACTTCGCTCTAGGTCACGTTATATTCCTGTCTGTAGAAGCTTTGGTATTGATGCTGTTTGTTTTCATGTCTTTGACCCGATCTACGGAAGCTGCGGCCTCCGCCGGCATGCTCATAACCGGAATTTTAAGCCCCTATTTCTGGGGTCTTGTTGTGATACTAGGACTGGTTGTGCCATTTATTCTAAGTATTTTCGAATTCTTGGAATATGGAAAAATGCCAAAATCACTTGTTGTCGGGGCGGACATTCTGGTCCTTGTAGGAGGAATGAGCATCAGGGCGCTGATCATATTTTCCGGGACGCACCCACAAATCATTTCGTGAAGAATTGGTCATGTATTTTCTTGGGAAGGAATGCTCGAAATTGTACAATTTTTGATGAACTTCTGGAAATAAACAGATTATACATGTTTAAAAACCTCACATTTGCTTTCTTTGAGTCAGGAAACAACCATGGAACCAAAAATTGACAACCAGGAAACACTAGCGGAAAAAGATACGATTGTAGAAAATGAGATCGACTCTGAATCCTTCGAGGAGATGGAGGCTAATGATCATGATAATGCCCAGGCGAAAAGGGGAAGAATGATTACAGCCGCCCTTGTGGTAACAGTTGCCTTGACATTTATCGCTGTAATGGTAGCTGGCATATTCGGACTGACAGGACGATTTCTAAGGGAGTGTCCAAGGGAATTGCGGGTAAATGACCCATCCCCAATTCTTTGGAGTAATATAGTTTCCGCAAATCCTGTAAAGGCTGGCTTAGGGGTACCAGAGAAACTGAAACAGGAAACAGCTTTAAAATCTTCCAGCATAGGACAAAACTAAGCTTTTAGGAATTTGGCCGCTCCGTGATACTATCTTGGAGGTAGGGAAAAAATGAATGCTCCTGATTACACAAAAGGCTATTGGAACCCGTTTTTGGCGGGAATCGCTCTGGGGCTTGTTTTGCTCCTGACGTTTTACATTATGGGCACAGGCCTAGGAGCGTCGGGCGCTGTTGCCAGAACCGCAGCTGTTGTGGCCCATGTCGCTGCTCCGCAAGCTGTTGAACACAATCTATATTTCAACGGGTTTTATAAATCCGGGGCTAATTATCCTTTGATTGACTGGATGGTATTTGAGGTCATTGGTGTTTTCTTTGGGGGATTAATTGGGGTCATCACGGCCAAGAGATTCAAGTTGTCGGTTGGCAAGGGGGCGACTTTCTCTGTAAGCGCCCGTCTGGCGCTGGCGTTTATAGGTGGGATCTTAGGCGGTATAGGCACTCGTTTCGCTATGGGCTGCACGAGTGGGCAGGCACTTAGTGGCGGAGCCACGATGGTGGTAGGTAGCTGGGTCTTCATGATGACCGTTTTCGCAACGGCGTTTGTCGCTGCTTACTTTGTGAGAAAGGAATGGCAATGACGGGTCCTCTTTATCTGAACGAAGTGATAAGTGTCCATACCAGTCTTTTCTTGGCTATCGGCATTGGGGTACTGTTTGGGTTTGTCCTTGAGCGAGCCGGATTCGGCGACTCCAGGAACCTTACGTCCATATTTTATTTTCGCGATATGCGAGTGCTAAGAGTGATGTTTTCCGCACTTGTCACCGCGATGCTGGGATTGGTAATGCTCAATCGCCTTGGACTTTTTGACTATTCGCTGCTTCTGGATTACTCGTTGTTAAAAACCTATTTCTGGCCTCAACTTGTCGGAGGTGTTCTTTTTGGCCTGGGTTTTGTGGTTGGTGGTTATTGTCCTGGAACCGCTGTTGTGGGTGTCGCCTCGGGCAAGATTGATAGCATTGTGTTCCTGATAGGCATGATCGTAGGGATTGACATTTTTGCGCTCGGCATGCCTTTGTGGGGTGCCTTTTATAAGAGTTCGGACATGGGCCGCATAACTCTGTGGCAGTATTTTGGGACATCGATGGAGACAATGGCGGAAATAGTCACTATAGCCGCGTTGGGGGCCTTTGTTATGGCCTGGCTGGCCGAAAAATGGGCCCCTTATGATAAATAGTTTGGGAGGCCAAATCGTTTCATGCTAGGAATGGGCAATTAAATCACAAGGAGGTTTGATTGATGAAGAAAGCCTTAAAAGTAATGTTGGTTTTAATGGCGCTAACAGCTTTTGCTTTTACCACTTCTGCGCTCGCTGAAGAATTCTTTGTCGTGAAAGAGGCCGGAAAAATTGCTGTAACCGACAAAAAGCCGACGGACGCAAAGAGCGTCGTCAAAGGACCATTCAAGACAAAGGCTGAAGCGGAAGCCGCCCTGAAAGCGGCCGTCAAACCCAAACCACCAACCACCGGCTGCTAAGCGCCGAGATTAGCTAGAATATTATCCTGGCGGCGCTCAGCAATGATGCGCCGCATTTTTTCCGGACACAATACGTGTTGTCGAAAGATCGTTATGCCTGATTCATCCACGGAATTTCACACCAAGCGCTCTTTCCTTAAATATTTAATGGTTTTTGTAAGTGGATTTATAGGGGTTTTTTCGTCTTGGGGAATTGCCAGGTTCGTCTTTTCCGGGACTGGGCAAAAACTTGACCGAACAATCAGCAAAGAATTGTTCGAATCTATCAACCGTGAAAGACCGTATTTCATACCACAGGTCGGAGCATGGGTCGTCAAGAGACAGACTCTATCTGAATCGGAGGCGCTCGATGATCGTTGTACTCACTTGGGCTGCCGCTACAAATGGAACCAGGACAAAGATCTGTTCGAGTGCCCGTGTCATGGCAGCGAATTCGACATTCAAGGCCAGGTGTTTCGTGGGCCGGCCACCAGGCATCTTCCCCGTTTGTATCTGACTGAGGCTCCCAGCCAAATGTTGCGGATATCTGAACATCGACCTCGAAAATGAAAAACTGTCTATCCTTTTTCGCTGTGTGGCCAGTATTTGCAATTCAGATCTGTGATGAGGGCTCCTGATGCGGAGGGATTCCCTTGCGGCGTTCCTGGAGCACATTCATCCTAAGTTAGTGCCGGAAATTTCGACACGTTTAAGTTTTACATTCTGTCTGGGTGGGCTAGCTACTGCCATGTTCCTGGTTGAAATAATGACTGGCGCTTTATTGATGCTCTATTATTTCCCTTCAATTTCCAATGCCTATCCTTCAATTCAGAGAGTCATGTATTTTGCGCCATATGGATTTGTTTTCCGCAATATACATTATTGGGCAGGTCAGGCCATGGTAATTTTAGTTCTTGTTCATATGGTTCGAGTTTTCCTCACTCAGTCATATTTACCGCCTCGGCAATTGAACTGGGTAATCGGCGTAATTCTTCTTGGGTTGGTATTTATCGAAGACTTTACTGGGTATTTGCTGGTCTGGGATGAGCGCGCCCAGTGGGCGTCCACTATCGCGAGGAACCTGACCGAGAAAATACCCTATATTGGAGACGGATTTGCGTCAATACTTTTTGGCCCAGCACGCGTCGGTGATTTATGTCTGATCAGGTTGTATGCATGGCATGTTTTGTTTCTCCCTGCCGTATTGGCTTTTCTGATGTCCATTCATTACTGGAAGGTCAGAAAGGATGGCGGGATTTCAAGGCCCCTCTAATTTTAGCGCTGGTACATCGGTTTTTTTCAAAGCTTCATCAATACCTTTTTCGAGTTCCTTAGAACTTATAGGTTTGGAAATATAGCCGTCCATTCCCACGTCCAAGCATCTTTCCTTGTCCCCTACCATGGCATGGGCCGTCATGGCTACAATAGGGATATGGGTCCCTGTAGATTTTTCTTTCTCGCGGATAGCGGTTGTGGCCTCAAATCCATCCATTTCCGGCATTTGAACATCCATTAACACTATTTGGAAATCGTCCTTCTCAAGGATGTTCAACGCTTCCTTGCCGTTTGAAGCTACGGAGACAACATGCCCCATCTTTTCAAGAATTTTTACCGCCAGTTTTTGATTTACTGTATTGTCTTCAGCGAGAAGGATTTTTAGCCGTTTTCTAGCCTCACGAACGGAATGACGCGTGATCAAGGTCGAAGAACATTCTGGACAGGATGACTTTTGCATGGTCATGAGAATTGCATCGAGTAAATCTGATTGTTTGATTGGTTTCATCAGATAGGCCGAAATTCCCAATTCCTGGCATTTTGAAGCGTCGCCTCGTTGACCACCTGAAGTTAGCATAACTATCTTTTCCAGGTTAGATCCCCTTGTTCGACTTATGGCTTCCGCAAGTTCAAAACCATTCATCTCCGGCATCATGAAATCCAACAACGCAAGGGAAAAAGGTTCTCCCCTGCTGTTAGCCGAAACAATTACGTCAGTAGCCGTTGTACTATCGGCCACCGCAGTTGGGATCATACCCCAGGACCGCAATGTGTCTTCAAGGATCCTCCTGTTTGTAGCGTTGTCATCAACCACTAGCACCCTTAAACCGGCTAGAGTTAATTTACCTTTGGGGATAACCCTGCGAACGGGACTTGAAGGATATTCGAAACGCACAGTGAAATGGAAAACGCTGCCACGGCCGATTTGACTTTCGACCCAAATCTTGCCTTTCATCATTTCGACAAGCTGAGACGAAATCGCCAACCCTAAGCCTGTGCCACCATATTCTCGAGTAGTTGAACCATCTACCTGTTCAAAAGCTTTAAAAATACGATCCAGCTTGTCTTTGGGGATACCTATTCCGGTATCTGTAATGGCAAAATGAAGTTCTGCGTACTCGTCACTCTCGGACTCAATATAAACTTTGAGCACTACTTCGCCTTTTGCTGTGAATTTGATTGAGTTACCAACAAGATTAACCAGGATTTGACGTATACGGCCTGGATCACCTATCAGATTGTCGGGAGTTTCTGTTGCTATTGAATAAGCCAATTCCAGCTTTTTGGCATGAGCCTGGCTTGCCAGGGTACTCATAGTGTTGCTCACACAATCTCTTAAGCTGAAGTCGGTATTTATCAGCTCGAATTTCCCAGCCTCCATTTTAGAAAAATCGAGTATGTCATTTATCAATGATAGTAGTGCGTCCGCCGAAATCCTTACCGACTCGAGATATTCCTTTTGTTCGCTGGTTAATGTGGTACCTAAGGCCAACTCTGTCATACCTATAATACCATTCATAGGTGTGCGAATTTCGTGACTCATGTTCGCCAGAAACTGGCTTTTCGCCTGATTTGCGCATTCGGCGGCAATTCTCGCTATCACTTGGTCCGTTATATCAACAATATTTAGGATAATCCCCTGAAAGTCACCGTTCACAAACATCGGTTGAACACGAAGACATACATGTAAACCGAACATTTCCCGATTCAGATTAAGGGGATCTTTTCTTTGCTTCGTCCCGTAGTCGGAGAATAGAGTTCTGACCCTGTCGGACACTTCGGAGTCCGTGTGAAAATCCCAAATAGTTTTACCTATTAGTTCTTCACGACTCAAATCAGCTTTTTTCAGAAACCAGCTATTTACCTCAGTAACAACTCCATCGGCGTTAGCCAGTACAACACCCTCTTCCATGCCATTGATCATTGATCGCAGTTTTTGATTTTCAACGGTGGAAATTCTTAACGCTTCTTGAAGTTTTAGAGCAGACAAAGAAATTGTTTCGAGTTCTGAAACACGTCGCTTCATCTCATTCAATTCAGCAATGAGTTGGTTCTTGTCTTCGTAATCTTGCAAGAAAACACCTCCGGAAGAGGCCAATTTTTTGAGGGGATTCCAATCTTTGAATATAAGTAACTATTTGCGCAGTTTAGATCACTACTCAAGAACAAGCAAGCATAGATAGTTTCTATAAAGGATGGTTCGATAAAAAATTTAAAGCACTCCGCCGGCAATTAGATTTGAGACCTGATTCCGAATCCTTTGGCCTGTATCGCACTCTACATAATTGACAATATTTTTTGCGCCAAACCTGAAATTACTATACAGGAGACAACACCATGACAATTAGACTCGGTAATAGCAACGACACAAACCGTACAGACCCAGTTGATTTTCGCAAAAATCGCCCCAACCGGTTGATTGATGAGAAAAGCCCCTATCTTCTTCAACACGCTTACAATCCGGTTGATTGGCACGCATGGGGTGTCGAGGCTTTTGAAAGGGCAAAACAGGAGGACAAACCCATCTTTCTGTCAATAGGTTATTCAACATGTCACTGGTGCCACGTAATGGAGAAAGAATCATTCGAAGATGACGAAGTCGCTGAGCTTATGAATAAAGTCTTTGTTTCAATCAAGGTGGACAGGGAGGAAAGGCCAGATATAGATCACGCCTATATGACTGTGTGCCAAATGATGACAGGAGGAGGGGGATGGCCGCTAAATATAGTTATGACTCCTGACAAGAAACCATTTTTCGCAGGAACATACTTCCCCAAATATTCTCGACAGGGCAGAATAGGGCTGCTTGATCTTTCTGCAAGAATAGAACAACTCTGGTTCAATGACAGGGCCCAAATTGATGACGCAACAGAGAAAATAGTCACAGCCCTGAATCTTTCGACTGAACAAGACCCTACGGGGATACTTGACCTCGACACTTTGAAAACTGCCTTCAATCAACTTACTCAGAGATTCGATCCGAGATATGGAGGCTTTGGGGAGGCGCCGAAATTTCCGACCCCGCATAATATTTTGTTTCTTTTAAGATACTGGAAGCGCTCCGGCGATGAAAAGGCCCTGCAAATGGCCACAATGACCTTGGATCAAATGCGCTTAGGAGGGATCTTTGATCACGTTGGGTTTGGTTTTCACAGGTATTCTACCGACGCCCAATGGCTGACTCCCCATTTCGAAAAAATGCTCTATGATCAGGCTATGCTGGCCCTTGCTTACACTGAAGCGTACGAGGCTACAAATAAAATCAGTTACAAAAAAACGGTGGAACAAATATTCGATTATGTTTTGCGCGATTTAACGTCTCCGGAGGGTGGTTTTTATTCGGCTGAAGACGCCGACAGCGAAGGTGAGGAAGGGAAATTTTATCTCTGGACCCTGGACGAAATACAGGAAATTTTACCAGAGACTGAGGCCCGTTTTGTAGAAAGGGCCTTCAATGTTTTTAGTATGGGGAATTTCAAAGAAGAGTCCACCCAGTCCCTGAATGGCCGAAATATCCTTCATTTGAAAAGGCCTTTAGAAAAGTTAAATGGCCAATTAGGCTTCACGGAAAAAAAAATTCAGGAAACCTGGGAAAGCGCTCGAAAACGACTTTTCGAAATCAGGGAGAAACGTGTCCATCCTCACAAAGATGACAAAATTCTCACAGACTGGAATGGATTGATGATAGCGGCTTTATCAAAAGCTTCAAGGGTTTTCGGAAACAAGGATTACTTTTTAGCGGCGGCAAGAGCAGCCGATTTTATAATTGCTAAAATGCGTGATGCAAACGGAAGACTGTTACGCCGGTATCGTCTTGGAGAAGCGGGTCTTTCAGCGCACGTTGATGATTATTCGTTTTTTATCTGGGGCCTTCTTGAACTCTACGAAACATCTTTTGAGATCATTTATTTGAAAGTTGCTTTGCAATTACACGACGATTTTTTGGAGCGTTTTTGGGATAAGGAATCTGGTGGATTTTTTTTCACGGCCGACGATAGTGAAAAACTCCTGGTGCGCCAGAAAGAGATTTACGATGGAGCGACCCCATCCGGGAATTCAGTCGCCGCGATGAATTTGATCAAGCTTTCAAGAATTTGCGCCTCGCTGGAATTTGATTCAATGGTTTTAGCCATTGGAAAGGCATTCTCTGCAGATGTGAAGCGATTTCCGTCGGCTTATACACAATTCCTGCTCTTCGTAGACTTTCTTCTGGGGCCTTCATTTGAAGTAATCATTGTGGGCCCTGAAAGCTCCGTTGAAACGGACATTATGCTTGAGCGCCTAAATTCCGCGTATATCCCCAACAAGGTGGTCATTTTTAAAAACTCTGATACGAAACCCACAGAAATTGTTTCAATTGCCCCGTATTTGAAAGACTTCGAAATGACCAACAAACACGTAACTGCATTCGTATGTGGCAACTACAAATGCGAATCGCCAACAAACAACCCAGAAAAGATGTTGTCAATATTGAGAACAAATTAATTGTGAAAATCATTTATCATCGGTTATGATTCAAAGGATATACATTGATTCATAAGGAATACCAATATGAACGCCTCAGAGGACTCTATAGACCAGTTATGTATTAACACAATCAGAACGTTGTCTGTGGACATGGTGCAACAGGCCAATTCAGGTCATCCCGGATTGCCTTTAGGAACGGCTTCAATGGCATATGTGCTTTGGACCCGTTTCTTGAAATTCAACCCCCGAAATCCGAACTGGCCGAACAGAGACCGTTTCATACTATCAGCGGGACATGGTTCAGCCTTGCAATATGCGCTGTTACATCTCACCGGCTACGATCTCCCTATTGAGGAAATCAAACGTTTCCGACAGTGGGAGAGCAAGACTCCTGGCCACCCCGAATGTGGCCTGACTCCTGGAGTAGAAGCGACTACCGGGCCTCTTGGACAGGGATTTGCCATGGGAATAGGTATGGCCATAGCCGAGCGCTTTCTAGCTTCTGATTTCAACAAACCGGGATTTCCAATTGTTGACCATCATATCTACTCGATCATATCAGACGGGGACATGATGGAAGGGGTTTCTTCCGAAGCAGCGTCTCTCGCCGGTCATCTTAAACTTGGCAAGATTATTTATTTGTATGACGATAACAAAATTTCAATAGAAGGTAGCACTGATCTTGCTTTCACCGAAAATGTCGGAGCCAGATTTCAGGCATACGGTTGGCATGTAACCAGAGTTTCTGATGGCAACAACCTTGAAGCTATCCAAGCGGCCATCGAGGAAGCTAAGCATGAGATCAACCGACCTTCTCTCGTCATTGTAAGAACGCATATCGGTTATGGAAGTCCCAAGCAAGATAGCGCCTCCGCTCACGGTGAGCCTCTCGGCGAACAAGCGTTGAAAGCTACGAAAGATCGACTTGAGTGGCCATCAGATAGGCAATTCTACATTCCTGAAGAAGCGCAGACACATTTCCGAAAATGTGTGGAACGGGGCGAAAATCTTGAAAAACAATGGAATAGCCTTATGCGGGATTATGCCAGAGCTTTTCCTGAGGGAGAGGAAAGGTTCCTGTGTCAAATCCGAGGCGATCTTCCAGACAAATGGGATTCCGAAATTCCCGTGTTTAAACCAGAGGACAAACCGGAAGCTACGCGAGTTTCTTCAGGAAAGGTCTTGAACGCTATAGCCAGAAAAGTCTCAAACATTATAGGTGGTTCTGCGGATCTGTCTCCGTCTACCAAAACGATGATCTCAGGTGACTCTGCACAGGGCCCGGATGAACCTTCAGGACGCAACATTCATTTTGGGGTTCGGGAATTCGCCATGGGAGGAATTGTTAACGGAATGGCGCTTCACGGTGGTGTGATACCTTATGGGGCTACCTTCTTTGTATTCAGCGATTACATGAGACCAGCCATCAGGCTGTCAGCCATAATGAATGTCCACTCGATATTTGTTTTTACGCATGACAGCGTGGCAGTGGGTGAAGATGGCCCAACCCATCAACCAGTCGAACATCTTGCTTCTCTTCGTGCTATCCCAAACTTGTCAACCATAAGGCCCGGAGACGCCAATGAAACGGCGGAAGCCTGGCGAATAGCAATGCAAAGTAAAGGCCCGGTTGCGTTAATACTGACAAGGCAGAGTCTGCCCATTCTTGACAGGAAAAACTTTGCAAGCGCTGCGCTTTTGGAACGTGGAGCTTACGTTCTTTCCGACATTCAGAAGGACCCCTCTCTTATTATTATAGCTTCCGGGTCAGAAGTTAGTCTTGCGCTGAAAGCGCAGGACACGTTATTGCGAGAACACAACATCGTTACACGGGTTGTGTCAATGCCTAGCTGGGACCTGTTTGAGAAACAGCCTCAAAAATATATTGACCAGGTCCTCCCTCCTAAAATACGAGCAAGATTAGCCTTGGAAGCAGGGTCTTCGCTGGGATGGGAGAGATGGACAGGATCCAGAGGGAGGGCGATATCAATTGACAAATTTGGGGCGTCTGCGCCGGGGTCTGTTGTTTTGTCTCATTACGGTTTTACCGTTGAAAACGTAGTAAAAAACGCGTTGGAAGTGGCAAGGAACAAAATCTCATAATCGCGCCTCACTTTTTCGTGACACTTTGCTGTCAAATTTTCGGATGTCTATCACGAACCTCTCGTGGGTCCCAGCCGAAATTTGATCAATTCCGTCGTCCGCTGATACAGTAAAGAACAACTTGCGTCCTTCTACCTTTTCCAGTTTGCCGCTCACCGTAACGGTAAATCCGGGGGGTGTCGCAGCGGAATGAGTCAGACCGACCGCAATCCCCACCGTTTGTTCCCTGGGCCAGTCCAGATGCGGGTTGATTGCCTGGATGCACGCCCATTCAATTAGGCCCACCATGAACCCTGTCGCTAGCACTCTCGGCATCTCTTGAAACTCTGGTGATTCAGGAAGCAGAAAAGGCACAGTTTTATTTTCTGGCACTATGAACCTGAAATCAAACGTCAAACCTGGTTTTAAAGAATCTTTCATTTCAACACCTTTGTCTCGAAAAGTTTTTATTTTTGAAATGAATGATAGAAGTGATACCTTGATAAGGCAAATTCATAGATCTTATGAAACTAATTAGCGAAAATAATCAAAATGGAATGGCAGCAAATCATAGGGTTCTATCAAGTGGTCCGATTGGGAAGCTTTACAAAGGCGGCGGAAGCCACATTCAGGACACAATCAGCGTTAAGCCAGCAAATAAAAGCGCTTGAGGAAGAATTGGGTTGCCTGCTCATCGAGAGAATTGGAAACAGAAAACTGCGAATCACCGCCAAAGGAGAGAACTTTTTCAGATTTGCTGAAGAAGTCCTGGAAAAGTACGAATCTTTAACCGAATCGCTGCATGACCTTGAAGGAATTCAAAGAGGAACCCTAAGTGTAGCCGCTCCATTCACAACTCTTTACCACCTATTTCCGGAAATTCTTCGGGAGTATATTGCCCAATGCCCTCAGGTCCAATTGAGCATACTTGACCGTCCACAGAAAGCGGTGATTGAGCTTGTCAAGAGTGGCGACGTTGATTTTGGATTTGTCCTGGAATCTGCGGCCCCCCCTAACCTCGCCTCGTGGCGCTGGAAAAAAGTTGATACCGTGTTAATGGTCCCGATAGGTCATCCTTTGGCCTCATTAAACCAGGTGACCTTTGATGAAATAGTTAGGTATCCACTCATACTGAACCCCAGGAATCAACCCCATCCAGATCGGGTCTGCACAGAGAAACGGATTCGACGTTTAGGACTTTCGTATCGTGTCGCCATGGAGTCTTCCAACGTTGAATTGAGTTCTGTCTATGTTGAAATGGGACTCGGTGTATCGTTCGCCACAATATCGCCGGACCTCCAGCTCCTTAAAAACCGAAAATTAGAGTTCATACCTTTGGATCATTATTTTGACCCGGATTATCTAGTTATAGCCACAAGAAAAAACCGGACTATCGCTTCTTACAAAAGAGCGTTCTTGAATCTAGTTTTGCAAAATCAATAGCAATTTATCCTACGAGTCCGATGAATTTATTACTCTTAATCCTAAAGACATGATGGCTCCGATCACAGATACTGCGCACGCGAGCAGAAACGGACCTGTAAAGGACTTCGTCACGTCCGCAAGATACCCGCCGATCCACGGTCCAAGCGCCTGGCCAATCCCAAAAAAAAGAGTAACAAAACCGAGTCCTGCGGGAGCAAGTCTCGAGCCTACATAATCACCCGCAGTTGCGGCCATAATTGTGGGAATACTCCATGCGGTGAGTCCGAAGACTATAGCGGACACATAGAATCCCAGCTTCACATGAAACAACGCAAAAATTGCGTATGATAGGGCTAGAGCCACATACGCAAGGGCCGCCCCTCTGGCCCGACCAAGTTTGTCGGATAGTCCACCCCAGATGATTCCACAAAATATGCTCAAACCGCCAACCAACGCCCAGAGCCTGCCCGCTTCCCCTGATGTTAGGCCCATTTCCCGGCACAGATACGCCGCGAAAAAGGTCATGTATATGATGTAGGAAAAGCCATAGATGAAATAAACCGCTCCGAGATACCAGACTGGTCTCATTTTATATATCCTGCTCCAATCCAGGGGACCAACTGTAGGGCTGGGAGTATCGCCTCCCAATAAGGTTTTGGCTCCAATCTGGCGTAACCCCAGATCTTCTGGGCGATTTCTTATGACAAATCCAGCAGTAAACGCAATCACCAGCACGGCCACTCCCAAGTAGTACCACGTAAAGCGCCACCCCTCAATGCCATAGGCGCCGAGAATCATTGGGACCACAAGTCCGGCAATCATTGTGCCACCACCGATCCCTGCAGAAACTATCCCTGTGGCAAATCCCCGGCGCTCTACGGAAAACCATGCGGAGCCAAGAGCCATGGCTGGAACGTAAGCGGCTCCGTTTCCCAAACCAGTGAGCAACCGGCCAACAAAAGCAAAAGAGAAACTTTCGGCCAAACCAGTTAAAATCATCGTGACGCCCATCAAGATCAAAGCCAGTGTAATAACGACACGAGACCCGAAACGTGCGGCAAGAAATCCTCCTACAATAGCCATCAAAAGATACCCGATGAAATTCCCCGTGCCCAGTAAGCCAAGTTCAGTGTAACTGAAATGTAGTCCTTCCTTCATTGCCGGGAGGATCAACGTGTAGGACATGCGGCCGAACCCATGAGCGCCGATGGTCACCATGAGTCCTGCCAGGATAACAAACCATCCATAGTGCAATTTGTTTTTGGTCATTTTCCCGCCTCAATCCTTTGCCCGTGACTGAGCGTGGAGTTTAGTCTTTGGTTCATTTCTATCCAAATTTCTTTTGAAATTCAGCTGGAGTCAGGCCTTCTTTAATACAAGTGTTCCAGAAAGAATTTGCCATATTGGCGAACGCGTCAAAATCCTCAACTATAGGGGCCGTGATTTGATCGATGGTCTGCTTCGAGATTTTCATCGACTGGACTAACTCAAGTCCGCCTTGGGCAGCAGCGGTCAGAATGCCTTTCGCCTTATCCTGAAATACGGGAAGTGCAATTATTTCAGATGCGGGTCGATAAATTTCAGCAAGAAGGCCCTTGCCAAAAAGCATGTTCACGTAACTGGACAAAAAAGAAAACACTGATGATTCTGGAAATCCGGCTACCGAAAGGACCACCGCCTTGGGCGGTTTTTGTCGGATCGGGTGATGAGTCCGGCCATCTACTCTGTTGAGAAAAGGTTCCCATGCTGGGAGGGTCCGTTCTATAAAGGCCTTCATTCTGGCATTAACGGTATAATGATAAAGTGGGGTAGCATAAACTACAATGTCTGACTCTAACCATTTAGGAAAAAGTTCCCTGGTCATGTCATCATTGTGGACGCATGTTCCGGGAATTTTGGTCCAGCACGTATAACATCCTATGCAATTCTTGACCGATTTTTTCCGCAATGGGATCATCTCGACATCGGCCCCGCCTTCCCGCATTCCCTTTACCATAGCATCTAGTAATATTGCGGTCTTGCTGACCCCGTCGGCTCGAGGACTTGAATTAAGCGCAAGAATCTTCAATGTGGTTTCCTTTCTATCTCGTTTAGAGATTGTCCAACTCAAACAGCTTCTTGAAGGATGTGGAGAGCTTGCGGAGAAACAGAGGTAAAGTGGACCGTAACATGGTAAAAGTCGCGAGCCTCCTCTACTGAAATCACTTTGGCGTAAATTACAGCTTTCGGTATTTCTCCTTTTTCATCATGTAAAATTATTCTAATGTTTTCCCACTGTGCGATTCGTTCAGGACAGGTTGTCCTGGCTTCTCTTTGAGAAACCTCCCTTAAAGTTCCCAATGTGCCTCTTGATGAAATGGTTTTCTGACTAAGTTGACAATACGTTAAAGTAATGGGCTTGGTGAGGGCCCTGAAAACTTCTTCCCGGTCCTTAAGCGCGACGCCATATTTGCCTCTGATTCCTGTGACATCATAAAGTTTGACCTTATGCTCAAAACCCTTCATTTCAACTTGCAAAACTTTTTTTACATCCAATATGTTCGATAAACGTTCAAACGTTGATTGAGATACCAGGACCTGACCTCCAACACTGAAAGACTCCATTCTTCCGGTGAAATTGACATCAGGTCCTACCGCTCCATATTTTACGCGTTTGTCGGACCCTATGTTTCCAACAACCACGCTTCCGGTATTGATCGCAATCCCCATTTCGAGTCTGGGCAGTCCATCCATCGTGTTTCTCGCGTTTATTTCGGCCATGGCTTGTTGCATCTTCAATGCGCACGCCACGGCTCGTTCAGGGTGATCTTCCAGAGGTTCGGGGGCGCCAAAGAAAGCCAGGATACCGTCCCCTATTATTTCGTCGATAATGCCTCTAAAATCGAGGAGTATATCCACCATTTGCCCAAGATATCGATTAAGAAGTGTGATTATGTCTTCAGGTTTCATGTTTGCGGTGAGCGCCGTAAAACCTCTGATATCCGACATCATCATGGATATTTCTCGGATCTCACCCCCCAATTTCAGACCATCATGGGATTTTAACAGTCGATTAACAACTTCTTGGGTCACGTACCGGCCAAATGCGTCCCTTATAAAATCACGTTCCTTTAAACCTTCCGCCATCTGTGTGAAAGATTGGGCGAGAATTCCCACTTCGTCCGAGCGGTTAGTGGCGTCGAGTTTAATGTCGAGATCACCCACGGAAATTTTCTTTGCTGCGCCAGCCATCTGTTTGAGAGGTCGGGCTATGGATCGGGCTACAAGAACGGCTAGAAGCGCCAGCATGCTTACACCCACAAGACTGATCAACAAGTTTGCCCTATGAAGTCTCTCAACCTCAGCAAAGAAAACGTCCTTGGGGAAAATTGCCCCAAATGTCCAGCCGGTCGACAGTATTTTGGAATAAGCCAGGAAAGAATCCTGTGTGCAAAAACTTGTCCCAACGTCCAAAAAACCTCTGTTGGAATGAAGTATTTGCAGGCCGATCTTTCTCAATTCAGGGTTGTTGTTTTCCTCAGCGACGCTGAAAACGGATTCTCTCATTACATAATTGAAATTTGGATAAGTGACGAAAACTCCTGTGTCGGTGATAACAAAACAAAAACCTTTCCTGTCCTCATTGATTTCTTTCATAAGCTTTGAAAGCCACTCAAGAGAAACATCCGCAGTCACCACTCCCCGGACTCCCAATCTTTTTCCGTCATCCGAGTGGTAAAAAAAAGGGAATGAATATGTGACCATTAAAATATTGCCACCACCCTCATCATAATAGGGTTCACTTGGAACCGGCGCTTTCAATTCAACTGGAATATGAAACCAGTCCTGCTGGAAATAGTTGTATTTAGCGTTGCTCAAGTCGCAATATTGGG
Organism: Deltaproteobacteria bacterium; assembly: GCA_021777225.1. GTDB lineage: Bacteria > Desulfobacterota > Desulfomonilia > Desulfomonilales > Desulfomonilaceae > CAJBEZ01. The sequence goes on along the minus strand of JAJYDQ010000009.1, from coordinate 8,518 downwards.
GGGTTTTACCTATTTTGTAAAAATAAGGAGCAAAAGCTCTAAGATTTTTCTCAAAACCGAATGGTTGAAACGCGACCGCCATTCCGTAAATCTCAGAGTTATCCGACACCATTTTTTCAATCACACGAGAGAGCGTTTTTTGATCAAAAGTCGAACTTTCGAGAAATCCTGCAAGGCTTTTAGGGAGTTTATGGACCGCTATGAACTGCTGTTCAATCTTTCTGGACATGGCAAGGGCCAAATTCAGGGCTTTGCCTTTTCCTTGGTCAAGGATTATCTGCCTTGAATAAATGTAACTATATAGTAAGACGACCGAGAAAACTGCGACAGAACCGCACAGAACAAAAACGGCAAGCTTGAGCGCTAAACTGCTTCGAAACTTTGTCCTCATTTTTGACTCCGGTAGAAATCTTCAAAAAGAGGAGGATTATCGATAAGTCCAAGAGATAACAGCGTTGTTGTGACAAGTTTATATTGACCTTCGTCTAGCGCCCCGAGAATTGTTTTGTTTCCGACGGGAAGGATCAGGTCTTTCATCTTGGCTAACATCCACATCTGATGAGCCCTGTTTGTTCCAGTATGCGCAGCCTCTGCGCAACGCATGACTACGTTAATGGTCTCTTCCTTGTGGTTGAGGGCATATATCCAACCTTGTAGAGACGCCTGAACGAAACTTTTACAGACTTTGGGGTTTTCTTTTAAGGTTTCTTCGAGACAATAAATTCCATCTTCAGGGAAATTGAGGCCATAATCACTAAAAAAGAAAGTGGTAAGCTCATCCTGACTGAATCCACTGTTTAATAGCGTATGGTATTCATTGTACCACATGGCGGAAATGACATCGACGGCACGCTTCAAAAACAAATTGACGGTGCTGTACATGGGTACTTCAATTACATTCAGATGTTGCAATTGGAATAACGCGTCCGGTTGTATTTTGAAATCCCCTTGCCACAAGCCTATACGTCTTCCATTAAGATCGTTGAGGGCATTAATTCCGCTAGATTTCCTGGCTATGAGCATTAGCGCCGAGCGTTGAATAATTTGAGCGAGGTTTACCAATTTCAGCCCGGAAGAACGTTGTTGGACTGCGGTCGAGAGCCAGACGGTGCAGAAGGTGGCGCTACCTGACTTTAGCGCTTCTAGAGGAGGACTAGAGGGACCTCCTCGCAATATGGTGACGTCTAGACCGGCGTCGCGATAAAACCCCTTTTCTAGGGCCATCATATACCCAGCGAATTGTGCTTGAGGGATCCATTGCGGGATAAAAGTGACGTGGGTGAGCGCAGAATCGCCGCCCACCAGATTTGTACCAAAGAGCGCCCACAAAAATGTAAGGACCAATATGACCTTTTTCATGACGACTCTGCGAAAAGCCTAGTGAAAATACAAATTATCATAATATATTAGAATTGATTATACCATCTGAAAGCGTATGGACCCATGGCCAAATTCATGGAGGCGCTGCAATTACATGATGCGATACAAAACCTTCAATGAGTTTAATTGCGGACTCCATTATTGTCCCCTTCGGGGAATGGGAGAAAAACCCTCGCCTTTAGGCGAAGACTTCAGTAGGCTTGCGATATTATGCAGCACTATCGCAAGACATCGCACGCGGTTTATGACATCAAGCTGCATCTGGTATGGATCACAAAATACCGCAAGCCGGTGCTCCATGGAGATGTGGCGATACGGCTTCGAGAATTGATCCGAGAGATTTGTAAGTCTCTGGATGTTGAGATCATAAAAGGTCATGTTTCAAAAGACCACTTGCATATTTTGGTATCTTGTCCTCCGAATTTGGCGGTTTCAAAATTGATGCAGAGTCTCAAGGGAAAAACTTCTCGCAAGCTCTTAAGTGAGTATCGAAGCCTCTCACGGGAATTTTGGGGACGTCATCTATGGGCTCGGGGATATTTTGTGGCAAGTAGTGGGAACGTCACTGACGAGGTAATAGCCCAATACATCGAGATGCAAGACAAAATGGAGCGAGCCCGTGATGACGACTTCTCGATAGGCGACAACGCATGAAGTCGACTTACAGTCGACAAACGGGAAGCCACCGCCTTATAGGCGGTGGAGCATTCACTCGTCAATCCTACTTTTCTTTCGTGTCAGGAAGAATCTTCACAACAACCTTTTTTTTAGGATCAAGATATTTTCGTGCAACTCTTAAAACATCCTCCGGCTTTACTTCCGAGATTCTCTTAACGTATTCGGCTTCATAATTCCAGCCTAGGCGGTACAAAGTATTTAACGCGTTGTTTTCAGCGCGAGCCCAGGAGCTTTGAAGTCTTATCTGATGATTACCGATGAGGTTGCTAATTGAGTTCTTAACGTCCTCGTCAGAAATCGGGTCCGTTTTTACTTTATCAATTTGACTCGATAATCCTGGCAAGGCTTTCTTAATTTTTGAGATATCGCAAGCCATGTAGAAGCCAAAGACTCCGGGATCCAAGTTGGGTCTCATAAACGATGTTACCGTGTAGGCCAATGATTCTTTGTCTCTTAGTTGCAAAAACAGCCGTCCTCCTTGACCTGAAAGTAAATTATTCAATACTTCAAGGGGATACCTATCAGGATCCGCCATTGTTACAGCCTCAAAGCCTATGATGATATGAGCTTTGGCTCGTGGGATACGAATGGTTTCTTCTCTTGGAGATTCAATCGGGGATTCGGCTGGTACGTCAGGTGGCTGAAATGAAGACGCAGCGACGTTTCCGAAAAGCTTTTCCAATATTCGCAGGGTTGTATCAGTATCAATGGCTCCCACTATTGAAATTACAGTGTTGGATGGACTGGAGTACTTCCTATAGCAATCGATCAGGTCTTTACTGGTGAAACCGGCCACTGTAGCCAATGTTCCCTCTTTGTCAAAACCATAAGGGTGATTACGAAAAAGGATGCTGTTTAAGCAGTTCATGGCGTACTGGACTGGCCTGTCCGGTTGAGTCTTGATCAAGTTTATAATTAACTGTCGTTCCCGTTCGATCTTGTCTTGCGGAAACGTCGGATCCTCATAAATCATGGATACCAATTTGAGTCCGTCTTCAAGATTTCGACTAAAAAAGCTTGCAGAGAGCCCAAACGAATCGTAGCCTGAAAATCCTGATAGTCGTCCCCCCATGTCTTCAATTTTTCTAGAAATGTCTAACTCTGATAAGTCTCCTGCGCCCTTGGTAAGCATCTGAGCCACAAAATTCATTATGCCTTGGGTTTCTTTGGTCTCGTACCTTTTACCTCCCAGATGAGCAATTCTTAAAGACACTAAAGAATTTGAATCATCCGGGGTCAAAACTACGGTCATTCCATTCGAAAGTTTTCTAAAAACCGTCTGGGGTTCCACAGGTTCAGGTCCGGATTTTGCTCTCGATACAGGCGCAAAAGATTTTACCACTTCGGCCAGAGTTTCCACTTTGAAATCTTTTGCGCCTCTGTTTTCGGGCGCCAAAACTGAGATTGTAGCGTTCAGGGGCCTCATGTAGCTTTTCGCGACTTCAGAAATTTGGTTGGGGGTGACCGCCCTGTTGAGTATTAGATACTTCTCTTCGTAATTGGGATCACCGACGTCGGCCCTGAAACTGCCGATACTTTTAGCCATTCCCTGTACCGTTTCCAGTGAGTACACATGATCAGATTCCAGGTTGATTTTTGCGCGTAGGAGTTCTTCTTCTGAAGGAGGTTCTTTAGAGAGTCGATTTATTTCTTCCATTATAGTTCGCGTCACGATTTCGAGATTGGCAAAATCGAGTGTAGCGGAAACCACCATAAGTCCAGGGTTCTTGGGTGTTAAAGAATACGCCGAAATTGAATGGACGAGACCCTTATCCTTTTTCAGAGACTTTACTAACCTTGAGCTTTCGCGTCCTCCTAGAATGTCTCCGATCAGATCCAGGGCATTAACATCAACAGACTCAGCCGAAGGGATATGAAAAGCCATGTTCAACCTGGTTTCACGAGAATTCTTGTCTACGACGAATGATGTCCTCACATCATTTTGAATAGGTTCTACAGGTCTGGGCGGGCGAAAAAATCCAATCGGTTTGATGTCAGCCGTCAGTTTCCGGACTTCTTTCAGAACCGCGGATGTGTCCACATCGCCAACCACCAAAAGAAACATATTCTCGGGGACATACCATTTTTTACGGAAAGAGAGTATGTCGTCTCTGGTAAACTTCTCGACTACCTCTTTGTAACCGATTACAGGGTATTTGTAGGGGCTTACTGTGTAGGCTGTGTCAAAGAGAAGTTGTGATGATTTTCGTTCGGGTCTCTCCGACGTTTCCAGTATCTCTTCCAATACCACTTGCATCTCTTTCTGAAGTTCTCCAGCGTCAATTGACGGGTGGAGCACAGCGTCGGTTAAAATGTCTAAAGACTGTGCTATTGCGCTCGATGGCGCCGTGATGTGGAAAACAGTCTGATCCCAACTTGTATAAGCGTTGATGTCTCCGCCTAATGCCTCGACCTCCGCTGCGATCCGGCCTACTCCTCTTCTGGCGGTTCCTTTGAAGGCCATGTGCTCAATGAGGTGGCTTATTCCCCCCTCGGAGCGTTCTTCATCCACGCTGCCCACCATTACCCACAACTGAACGGTAGCGACTTTTCTGGCATGGTCCTCTTTAATTAAAACCTCCAGGCCATTGGGTAGAGTGTGACGTGTAAGCCTTTCTCTACTAGCGTACACATTTCCATTAAGAAATGTTATAGGAAAGAGTATTGTTAAGATCAGGATTGAAAAAAAGCACTTTAAAGCAGGAAGCATTTAAATCTCCTCTTGTGTCAAGATCAACTTCTTCTGGCCAACCTGTAATAGACTTATATGGACCGTTTTGTCCAGTCAAGTATAGCTTGTTGGAGGTTGAGGAAAGACCAATCACCAGCATGATGATGGAACATATCCTGCGGAATATGCCGGAATTCAATGTTACAATAAAATACGATTCATTTTTAAGGAGGTCGCAATGCAAGAGAACAAATTGGGGTTTATAGGCGTAGGACAATTGGCGCAACCAATGGTAAAACACCTGCTTGATCAAGGTTATGAAGTCCTGATTCATAATAGACGTCAAGATCCCCTAGAAAAGCTAATATCCAAAGGGGCGGTTTATTGTCAACGCCCGGAAGACGCCGTTGTTGAGGGAGGCATTCTGTTTAACTGTCTTCCTGATGACGCGGCGCTTCTGTCCGTATTCAACGCCCACGGAACTATCTTTAGTAAACTCGGGGACACAGGGCTTCACGTGTCCATGGCGACGATTTCTCCTCAAGCGTCTAAGATTGTTCATGAACGACACAAGACTCTCGGAGGGAATTACTGCGTCGCTACCGTAATGGGGCGGCCTGACGCTGTTGTGAAGAAAATGCATTTCTATATCACTGCCGGAAAATCAGACCAACTTGACAGAGTGAGACCTATTCTTCAATCCATCAGCCGCGGGGTCTTTTCATTAGGAGAAAAACCAGAAATTGCAAATGCGGCGAAGCTTTCCTTCAACTTTCTTATTGCGTCGGCTATTGAGTCTATGGCTGAAGCTTTTACGTTTGTCAGGAAACATGGCGTAGACGTGGACCAGTTTTACTCTATGATTAGCGAGACTCTGTTGGCCTGCCCCTTGTACAAGAACTATGGTAGAGCTATTATTGAACGACAATTTTATGAACCACTGTTCAAAATGGCTTTGGGCGCCAAAGACATGAATCTTGTTTCAGCAGCGGCAAAAGAGTGTCAGACTCCTATGCGATTTGCAAGTGTCCTGCAGGACAGGTTCACGGCTTCGCTTGCCAAAGGGCGGGACAACTATGACTGGCTTGGGATAGCCCTTGATGTTGAAGAAGAAGCCGGTATTGCTTCTGAAAGGCAAGGATAGTGACTGAATCTGACATCAGGGTCGTTTTCCGATAGACCAGGAATTAGATGACATCAGAGCAAGTTTATCTGCTCCGATTGTGAGGCAGGAAATGAACGAAAAAGTCACTACAACGATTGATCCCGATTTATGCGTCGGATGCGGACAGTGTGTTCGGGTATGTCCCTCCGGGACCCTTTCAATGCGAGACGGCAAGGCTCAAGTAACCGGCGACCGATCGCTAAACTGCGGGCACTGTCAGGCAATTTGCCCTGTAGGAGCAATTACCGTGAGCGCCATAGACGAGGCCATGTCGCAATTTGTCAATTTCCGGACTGATAAAAATTGGCTTGGATACGGAGATTTCGACACTTCGCAGCTTGTAAGACTAATGGCGTCTAGACGCTCTTGCCGCAATTTCCAGGCGGCGCCTGTTGATCGGTCCGTCCTTGAAGACCTTGTGAAAATAGGTTGTACTGCGCCTTCAGGCACAAATTGCCAACTGTGGACTTTTACGATATTGCCGACTAGGGAAGCAGTCATGGCGCTTGGCAAAGGAATTCTAAATTTCTACGTGAAATTGAACGCCATGGCGAGAAACCGCTTGTTAAGACTATTTCTGAAGTCAATTGGAAAACCCGAACTGGATAGCTACTATCGCCAATATTACGCGAACGTAAGAAAAGGGCTTGAAGACTTCAGCCGCACTGGCGTTGACCTACTGTTTCACGGAGCGCCGGCGGTTATTGTGGTGGCTTGTAAGAAGCAGGCGACTTTACCGAAAGAAGACGCGTTACTGGCGTCTCAGAACATACTTTTGGCCGCTCATAGCATGGGTCTGGGAAGTTGTCTGATAGGAATGGCGGCAGAGCCCATGAAAAGGGACCCCAAGCTTCAAATCGTGATTGGAGTCCCGAATGATGAGAAAGTTTACGCCGTGATAGCATTAGGTTATCCAGATGAAAACTACCAACAGCAGGCTGGAAGAAAACAGGCGGCCATTAGATATTTTGAATCGTAGTCACGATTCTTGAGGTCCTCAATTTCTTGTAGCGACTACGATAACGGCCAATATCGTATGCGGGAGTATGATGATAAGATATTCGAGGCTGTTGACGGAAGTGAGGAGACATAAATGATTGATTTGGCTCTAATTGGAAAGAAATACGGCCCGGTCCCATTCAATTACACGTGGAAAGATGTTGTGCTATATGCGCTTAGCATAGGGGCACAGACAGATGAACTTCAGTTTATTTACGAGAGTGCCGAAGGAGGATTGAGGGTATTTCCGAGCTTTGTCACAGTCATGGGTACAGAGGTGTTTGCTGAACTCTTCAAGGATGTCAATGTCGATTTTTCCCGGTTCATTCATGGAGAAGAATCGGTAAAACTGCATCGAGCCATTCCACCTCAAGGAAAAACTTTCGTTGAAGCAGAAATCACGAATATTTACGACAAAGTCAAAGGCGCCCTGATTGTCTGGAGACTGAAAGTCATGACTGGAACGGGTGACCTTTTGGCCGAAGTTGAGCATGGGGTTTTCTACGTCGGAGCGGGAGGCTTTGGTGGAGACCCTGGGCCCAAAGCCGAGGCGTTCGAACCTCCCGAAAGAGCCCAGCCCGACTTTACACTCTCATACTATATCCCCGAAAATCAGGCCGCGATTTATCGGCTGAACGGTGATTTAAACCCTTTGCACCTGGACCCACGTTTTGCCAAGATGGGAGGTTTTACTCAACCCATCCTGCATGGTCTGTGCACCTATGGCTACGCAACACGAGCTGTTCTCAACGGCTGTTGTAATGGAGATGCCGCACGCTTTAGGGAGTTCAAGGCCCGTTTCTCCGGAGTGGTCTATCCAGGTGACACTCTCGTCACAGAGGGATGGGAAGATAAGGGCTCCGGCTATCTTGTTCGTTGCCGCACCCACCGGGGGATAGTGCTCAGCCACGCTTATGCAGGAATTGGCAAACCTTAACCACAAATGGAAAACGGACAATATCTGGTCAAAGCTTAACCCTCCGGTAGGAAATGTTGTTTTCAAGGCCCTGTCAGACGCGAAATTGAAATCACCTACAATTTGTGTCCGGTTTACACAAAACATCTGGAATGCTCCATCGGTAATTTCGATTAATCTTTACAAACAGTTTCCGTATATTATAAAATTAGGCAATTTCTGTAGGCACTTCTGATCAAGAGCGAGACTTTCTTTCACTATTGAGGAGATCGTCATGAAATTCCAGAATCTCGGGTTGAAGACCAAGATTATCGCGACTGCTACTATACCTGTTCTGCTGGCGGTTGTCCTTTCAACAATAGCGGTCATCAGTCTTAGAGAACTACTTACGCTCGTGGATCGCTCGAACCATTCCTACAAAGTTATAAATATGGCTATGAAGACTCAGGATGGCGCTCACGACATGCGCTCCGCTCTGGAAGGTTTTCTCTTGTCTCGAAAAGAAGCGGCTCTGGCCCCATATAAGGAAGCTCGAAAAAGGTGGTCAAAGATTTTCGAAGCCTTAAAAATGGAGTCCATGACACCAGCCCAGAAAACAATAGTCTCCGAGGCGCTGGAGGCGATGGATCAGTGGGAAAAGGAAACTGTAGAACCTTCAATTCGTTTGAAACGAGCGGTCAAAGGTAGTGAAGACTGGGACAGATTTGAC
>JAJYDQ010000071.1 GCA_021777225.1 Deltaproteobacteria bacterium | reverse complement strand
TTTGCCTTCGGAGACAATTATATAAAGATAGCAGACCACGTCCATTTAGTTGGCGTGACGCCTAATGTGAGCAAGTGGTTCCACTATGGTACTATATCGGGAGGCAAAGCCATGAATTGAGTAGTCATGAGGCCACTGACCTCATTTTCCTCGTGAACCAGAAGACCTTTCAGCATCTCTTCATATTTAGCGTCCATCTCCTGTAGAATTCCACAGTCGCAGTGTCCTGAGGGAGGTCGCTATAAGGTCCGCAGCCTCGTCGGGTGACATTTCTTCAATGATGTCAGTTGCTCGATCTGGTTCCAGTTGCCTTATGATAGACACCTGGATTTTGGGGTCCATTTCTTCAATCGCTTCAGCTAGGACTTCTTCATCCAGCGTTTCCGCCAAAGCAAATCGCTCGTGAACATCCATTTCTATTATGATATCAGCTAGATCTGCCGGATGAAGTTCAGCTTGACGATTTTGGGGAATTTGTAGTTTCAGACGATCCGGGTAGGCCTAGGGTTCAACATAGTTCCAAGCAATGAAGCGTTCCTTCAATCCATAGTCAAAAATTCATTTATTGAAGCGAAGAATTGAATCTTCGAAACCTAGCCTCCTCAGAAGCTCTCTTAAACCAACATTTAACCTGGACCAGCAGGAGTTTCCCGTCGGATCTGACAAATTTCAGATCATTTACCCGCTCAACCTTGCCGCCATGAACATCCACAATCTGTTTGTCGAAAAGGAAATCCCATAACAAAACTTCCGTTTGGGCCACGACACCTTTTTTATGGTTGTCGGGCTCTCAAATCCTTTTCTAACCACAATCAATGAATTGGAAAGATCAATCACGTCAGGCAAAGCCCTCTTCAAATCCAGGACGAGATCGGAAACTTTGCCCAAGCGCTGCGCAGTCTCAGAGTATAACCGACGCGTCATTAAATCGCTGAAATAATAACCCTTTAAGCTGGGCCGGCTACACTAATCCTCCCTTAGGCTGTAATCCCGCCAAATGTCTGTTAACGCGCTGCGGAATGAGAGGGGGCATGGGATATTAGTTAAGTTGACGGCCCAAATTTACCGATGGCGCCCCTTCTATCGATCTCAACAAAATTGACATACCTATACACTCTGAAGAGCGAAATGGAAAAATGACGCTGCAGCACGCGTTAAAAAACGGCTGACAGCCGTTTGCGGGTCCACAAATTCGAACCTTGAATGGTTTTCAAGTTTATCATGAAAAGGTTTTGTTTAGAACAGGAACTATTGCATAATACGGTCAAGTAGACTGAAAAATTGTGGAGCCTGCCATGTCTATAAAGAAACAATTAGAGGTCATGTTGGCTGATGCGCCCGGCGAGCTGGCCAAACTTACAGATGTCCTGAAACAAGATCATATCAATATCCAGGCGATGAGTATTCAAGACGCCAATGAGTATTTACTCGCGTTGTATGATGTGAGGAGCCAGACTGGGCGGCGAGTCGCTCCTCGCGATTACTATGAAGCGATACTGAAGGAATCTGCAAAATACTCGATGATCCGGCTTATTACGGACAATCCGGACAAAGCTTTGGAGTCCTTGAATAAGGCTGGATATAAGGTCAAAGCCGAAGAAGTGGTTGGGATGGTTCTGGATAACAGGCCTGGACTCCTCAACAAGGTTTCCACAGTATTCGGAGACGCTGGGATCAACATTTCATACACCTATGGGTCGGGATTCTCAGATAGCGATTGCGCTTTGTTCATATTTAAGGTTTCCGACATCAAGAAGGCTGTGGAATTGTTTCCAAACGGAACGCCATGAAGGTTTGAGACAATCTTAACAACAGTCACATGTTTCAACAATGTCCGATAAGATATATTATGTTAACTCACAGTTGTCTCAAGGCTTGCCCTATGATGTTCCCGCCTATCGTTATTTTCAAACGATGGCTACTCTTATTTCCATGTAACTCCATCGCTTTGCTCGGGACTATCAGATGACGCTGTCTTCTCCTCCTAGTAACAATATATCCAAACGGGCCAGCCTTAGCGTTGTCATCATCACGAAGAACGAAGAGGATCGTATAGGGAACCTCCTTCGCAGTGTTTCGTTCGCAGATGAAATTGTGGTCGTCGATTCCGGAAGTTCAGACAGGACTTTGGAAATTTGCAGGTCATACGGCGCAAAGATCCTTCATCAGAAATGGCTCGGTTATGCTGGACAAAAGCAGTTCGCTATGAAAAACGCGTCTTGCGACTGGATCCTCTCTCTTGACGCCGACGAGATTATACCGGATGAGACACGGCTTGAAATTCTGTCTGCTTTGACGATCGAAGCCGATACGGCCGTTGGATTTTCTTTCCCGCGTTTGAGTTGGTATCTCGGGAAGTGGATTTATCACGGAGGATGGTTTCCTGACAGGAAAGTTCGTTTAGTCCGCCGTGGCGCTGGTCGCTGGGTTGGTGTAGCCCTTCATGAGAAGCTTGAAGTTTATGGAACCGTGAAGCTGCTTAAAAACCCCATAAGACACTACGTTTATCGTGACATATCGGACCAGATAAGAACTGTTAATACGTTTTCATCCACGTTCGCGACTCAAAAGAAATCCCGTTTTCCGCAGTTTTACCTGGCGCTTGGTTTTTTTCACGCAATTGCGAAATTCTTTGAATGCGCTATTTGGAAGCTTGGTGTCCTTGATGGACTCCAAGGTCTCGTCATTGCCATGAACAGTGCGTTCTATGTATTTCTGAAACACGCAAAGGTCTGGGAATCGAGTTTGAGCAGTCATTCAGAGCATCCAGATTCTCATGAAAATCAACTATGAAGAAAATTGCTTTGTCGCTTGAAAAGTTCAGTCGTTTCTCGGGTGGAGCGGAATCATACGCTGTAGAGTTAGCGGAAACCCTTCAGAATAAAGGGTGGGAGGTCCATCTGATTGGCCAGTCCTGGGATGGAAATCCGCCAGGGGCTGTTTTTCACAAAATTCCATGCGTTCCTAAATTTGTCCCACCTTCTCTCAGGATATTGTATTTCGCCTTGAGTCACCGGTCCCTTGTAAGAAAAATGGATATGGATGTTGTTGTAGGATTTGGCAACACGATAGAGATGAATGTTTATCAAAGCCACGGTGGAGTTCATTTCATCAGCAGCTTAAAAAAAATTCGTGCAGAAAGAGAACCATTAGCTCGAATTGTAAAGACTATTTTGACTTTTGCTTCTCCCAAGAGTCTGGCGAGAGCGTGGATCGAGAGCGCGCCTTTTCGAAAAAAAACCATGCCAGCCATTATCGCCATATCCGACATGGTGAGAAACGACATATGTAAACGCTATAAACTGCCTCCCCCGCAAATTCATTTGATTTACAATGGGGTTGACCTCCATAGGTTCGCTGGACGTTTGGGAAAGGAGCAAAGTCAAAATTTCAGGACGTCTCTCGGATTTTCCAATGAAGTCCTTTTCCTTTTCATGGCATATGATTTCAGGAAAAAGGGTGTCAGATATTTGCTCGAAGCCGCCGCAAAGCTAAGAGATGATGTCGGGGAAGAGAAGTTCGGAGTTGTTGTCGTCGGTTCCTCCCCATCACCTTCCCTGTTGGCAACAATACGGAGACTGCGTCTCGAAACAACGTTGGTGTTTAGAGGCCCGACAAAAGAACCAGAACACTACTATGAGGCTTGTGATGTTTTCGTATTGCCCACATTCTATGACGCCTGTTCGCTAGTCGTTTTCGAGGCTATGGCCTGTGGTCTGCCCGCAATAACCACCGTTGACAATGGAGCTTCCGGGATAGTCACCGATCTTGTGGATGGCTCAGTTTTGGATGACCCCAGGGATGTTGAAACAATGGCGGCATCCATGAAGCGGTTTCTAGACAGGGACTATCTTAGCAAAGCGTCTCTTGCGGCTCAAAGGAAAGCCTCGCGATATTCCATAGAAGATAATCACAGCAAAATGCTTGCCATCTTTGAGGCAATTGCAAAACGCGATGATTCAAGCCGTTAATTCATTGATGACAAAAAATCGCTTGTCTACGCTAAAAAAGCTTTGTTGGTGTTAGCTCAAATAAAATAGATTAAAAATCAGCCAGTTGCCTCTTGATTTTGACTCTATTAGGTTTAAATTTTCTTGAATTGCACTCTCTAACCGTGGCATTATCAAAAATCGCGCATTAATTATATAGGGATCGAATAGAGTTCATATGGATATACCGAGCAGCAAAATCGTTATCTTTCATTGTCGCAACCTTCGCCTTTTTCCGGAAGGCGGGCAGAAGGAGTTTTTGAAGGCATGGCCTAATTTGAATCTCGTCTCCGTGCCTTGTTCAGGAAAAATTGAAGCCCATTTTCTTTTGAAGACACTTGCCTCAGGCGCGCAGGGAGCGCTGGTCCTGGCGTGCGCTGAACAGGCCTGTCAATACTTGGAAGGTTCTATGCGATCCCGCAAGAGAGTTGATTACGCGCGGTTTTGGCTCGAAAAAGTAGGAATAGCCCCGGAGCGGATTGAGTTTGTCCGTATTTGGCCTGTTAGCAAGCAAGCCCTGGAAGCTCTCTTGAAAGAGTTTGTGTTAAAACTCGAATCTCTTGGAGCGCTGGGAGCTCCAGAAAAAGTTTAAGGAACAATCCTAGTTAGTTTTCAGATCGACTCGTGTCGCAAATTGATACGGTCAGTCAGCCGCGCGTCATCGGCGTGGTCTCCAGGGCCGATAGAGAGTCGATTAAGGAGGAAATCCGTGATTGTCGCTGAGTTAAAAGAGATTGATGAAATCAGGAAGATGATTGACCGTTATTCGTCCATACTGGTTGTTGGGTGCGACTCGTGTGTGGCTGAGTGCGCGGCTGGTGGAGCAAGGGAGACGCAATTATTGGCTGCGGCATTAAGACTTTCATATCTGAAGGACGGTCAGAAAAGAATTATATCAGAGGCTTGTCTGGACAGACAGTGCGTAGACGATTTCATTGACGGTATCGCCGAGCAAGTGCCCGAACACGAGGTCATACTTTCCCTTGGTTGTGGAGCAGGAGTGCAGGCCCTTGCTCGCGTTTACACTGACAAACCGATAATTCCAGCCCTCGACACCCTGTTCATTGGTGAAACCCAGATGAGAGGGGTCTGGACTGAAAACTGCCTTGGTTGCGGCCAGTGCAAACTTGGATATTTTGGCGCAGTATGTCCTGTAGCCCGTTGTTCTAAAAAACTCATGAACGGTCCTTGCGGTGGTTCCAAAGGGGGACGTTGTGAGATTGACCCAGAGACACCCTGTGGTTGGGACCTCATTATCAGGCGTCTTGAAGCGATTGGAGAGCTTGATAGGCTTGGAGAGTATGTGCCCCCTGTTAACTGGTCGACCTCGCATTCTGGAGGACCACGTCGTGTGATCAGGGAGGATCAAAAACAGTGAAGACTGAAAGTTTACTTGAGAAAGCGCTTGAATCCGGGAAATTTGTGGTTACGGCGGAGTGTGGACCGCCTAAAGGAGCTGACACTGAGATTCTAATAAAAAAGGGGAAATCGCTCCTTGGTTGGGTTGACGCTGTCAACGTGACAGACAACCAGACGGCTATTGTGCGTATGTCGTCGCTGGCTGCCTGCTCAATACTCAAACAGCTCGGACATGAGCCGATTCTCCAGATGGTTACCAGGGACAGAAACCGAATCGCTCTTCAAAGTGATCTGTTTGGAGCATATGCGCTTGGAGTTCGAAACGTTCTCTGCTTAACGGGAGACCATCAGAGTTTCGGGAACCAGAAAGAGGCTGTAGGAGTGTTTGATCTTGATTCGGTCCAACTCCTCCAAACTGCCCATGATATGAGAGAATCCGGGATTATTATCGGGGGAGAAGCAATACAGGGACCTCCGCAATTATTTGTCGGGGCTGCTGAGAATCCTTTTGCGGATCCTGTCGATTGGAGAGTGGTCAGATTAGGCAAGAAAGTTCGCGCGGGAGCAGACTTTATCCAGACCCAATGTATTTATAATCTCTCCAGATTTGAGACATTCATGACTCAGGCCAAGGACATGGGCTTGACTGAGAAAACTGCCATTCTGGCGGGTGTCACACCGCTCAAGACTGCCGGTATGGCTAGGTATATGGCTACAAAGGTCGCAGGAATGGACATTCCCGAAGAGTTGATAAGCAGAATGGCGAATACGCCTAAGGAAAAACAGGCGGAAGAAGGCATAAAAATAGCTGTGGAAACCATACAGAGAGTTAAAGAAATTCCAGGCGTCGCTGGCATTCATCTAATGGCGATCGAATGGGAACATATGGTCCCGGAAATACTTCAAGCAGCGGGAGTTGGTAACAGACCTCCCGAAGTGGTGTAGTTGAAAAACGGTCACGGTTAAAACGCTTCAAGAGTTGCTGTTTCCAGGGATAGTTCAATATTGGGTGGGTTAATAAATGCCGAAAAAGTATCATATAGGTGTTCAGCCTATCGCCAACAGATTCCCCGTCATAGGACGGTCCGGAATAGTTGATTGGGGCGAGGGTTGCCTGAAGTGCGCAAAGTGCGTAAAGACGGAGTGCGTTTATGGTGTTTACAAGAATCGCTCCTTTTCGACCTCCATCATGGGCGACACTATCGATGAATTTTGCAAGAGTTGCTTCCGGTGCGTTCAGGGCTGTCCCAAACGACTCATTCACAAGACCATAAACCCTGAGTGGGAATCCCTGGGCGATGAGTTATATGGTCCAGAGATCATCTCAATCACTTGGGAACAGGCCGCTACTGGTAAAATACCTGTTTCCGGAGCTGGATACGGCGGAAAGTTTTCCGGGGCCGGATTTGATTCAATGTGGACGGACATGAGTGAAATTGTTCGACCAACCCGAGACGGAATTCACGGGAGAGAATATATATCTACGGTGGTCGATTTGGGACGACGTTTGGACAAACTCGAATTCGACAAGGAAGGGAAACTTCTTTCACAGGCTCCCCGTTCAGTCAGGCTCCCCTTACCTATTGTATTCGACGTCTTTCCTTTCGGCGATCTTTCACCCAGAGTCTGGTCAGCAGTGGTTTCAGCAGCGGTTCGGCTTGAAACTATGGTGTTCATGCCTTATGAGGAAGTCAACCGATACCCGGATTCCAGTGCTCATATTGTGCCGCTTGTAGCTGCCGATACATTAAACAGAGCCAATCTGGCGAGTTTTAGAATGGTCGAATTGCCGGATGGACGTGAAACAACGGAAGCCATAATTTTTCTAAAAAAGCAATTACCGGATCTTTTGGTCTCAGTAAGAATGCAAGCCGTGTCGTCCCCCGATACCATACGGCGAATGTTGGAATATAACAAACTGCACGCTGACGTGATCCACTACGTCGCAGATGAAAAGGGATACGAGCCCGGTGTGAACAAAGGTTTGCATGTTAAGGACGTTATCAAAGAGATTAATTCAGGCCTCCTCAGAGAAGGATTGAGGGACCAGGTCACTTTTATAGCTTCGGGCGGCATCGCGATGGCCGAGCACGTGGTCAAGTCCATTCTGTGCGGCGCGAACTTAGTTGGAGTTGACATACCTCTTTTGATTGCCCTTGAATGTAGAGTATGCAGAAACTGCAGAGATGGACTATCTTGCCCGGTTTCTATATCCAAAATCAACCCTGATTGGGGCGCTCAAAGGATAGTAAATTTGATCGGGGCATGGCACAACCAGTTGTTGGAAATGATGGGCGCCATGGGGATTCGTGAAGCGAGGCGCCTTCGCGGGGAAAGAGGTCGGGTCATGTTTCGGGAGGACCTCGAAAATGACACGTTCGCACAATTATTTTCCGAACGGAATTCTTAAGAGGTTTTAGTTAAATGCATTACAGGAATATCTGGAACGAGGCGCCACAACCGAAAGTCGAGCACACTCCCTCGCGTTTTGGGCGCGCGTTGGGCAAATATACAGTCAGAATTCTCGACGCCTGCACCGATTGCTTGAAGTGTGTGGCCGTATGTCCTCAAGGTGTATTTCAGACAAAAGGGAATCGTTTAGCGCCGCCTCTGGATCATCTTTGTCTTGGTCGTAAATGCGCGGCGAAACCTAACCGATGTGTCAGGAATTGCCCTGTAAATGCTATAAGGGTTGGGTTGAATCCCAGTTCCAAAGCTCTAGGGGACTTTCGCTGGACCCCGGACTTGCTCATGAGCGCCTGGCATATGGCTGAAACCGGCAAACTTCCACCCAACGACCTCGAATATCGAATTGGCGGATCTGATGGGGGTTTTGATAAACTTCGTTTTCGATTTCCAGACACCCCGCCAATCCCCGATATGGATCAGTCTCTTATCGATACTTCCATTCCACTTAACAAAAAGGCTGATGGACGTTTTGATATTGTAATACCCATCCCTGTCTACGGTGGTGGGATGTCGTTCGGCTCGATCAGTCAAATTACGATGCTAAGCAGAATCAGGGCATTTGCCGCTTGGGGTTCGTTCACATGCACCGGCGAGGGAGGATACCCTGAAGCGCTTTATCCGTTTGATGATCACATCATAACTCAGGTCGCGACAGGTCTTTTCGGGGTCAGGGAAGAAACCATCCAGCGCGTAAAGATTGTTGAATTCAAATACGCCCAGGGAGCAAAACCCGGACTTGGCGGCCACTTGCTCGGCCCTAAAGTAACCGAAGCGGTTGCCCGAATACGGGAAACTGTTCCAGGATCGTCTTTGTTCAGCCCTTTCCCGTTCCATTCCGTATATTCTGTTGAAGATCACAAAAAACACATCGACTGGATCAAGGCCATCAACCCCAAAGGATTGGTATCGGTAAAGGTTTCCACCCCTTCCGATGTTGATATGGTGGCCGTGGGTTCTTTCTATGCCGGCGCTCATATTGTGCATCTTGATGGCTCCTACGGCGGCACCGGAGCAGCGCCGGACGTGGCGAAGAAAAATATTGCGATGCCTATTGAATATGCAATTCCTAAAGTCCACAACTTCCTTGTGAACGAAGGGGTAAGGGATTCAATCACATTAATTGCGTCCGGTGGCATTCGCACCGCTTTTGACATGGCCAAAGCGATAGCGCTTGGGGCTGACGGTGTGGTCACGGGCACCCCTGAACTGGTGGCTTTAGAATGCGTAAGATGCCATAACTGCGAGAGTGGCAGAGGCTGCGCCAGAGGCATAGCGACGACTGATCTGGAATTGGTGGGATTGATGGAACTTCAGTGGGGCACGCAGAGGATCATCAACATGCTTAGTTGTTGGAGGGACCAGTTACGAGAAATACTTTTCAGACTTGGCCTTCGCAGTATCCGTGAACTGGTGGGAAAAACTGAGGTTTTGGCTCATCTTGATTACAATAGTTCCGTTCCGGATGATGACATCCGATCGAGTTTGGTTTGAGGTTAGAACATGCGTACTTCTGAATATGCTAACAAAATACTGGCGTCCCGAATTCGTGAAATGGGTATGTCGGATTTCAAAAAGGTTAATAAAGGAGAGGATGAAGGAGGTTGCGGGGTAACAGGTTTCGCTTCAAATATTCCTCTGGCAGGGCGACACATTTTTGAACCTTCTTACAGGATGCACAACAGGGGTAACGGCAAGGGCGGAGGAATCGCAGCGGTCGGAATGAATTCTGAAAAGCTTGGTGTCAGTCGCGAGGTTCTGGATTCCCATTATATGCTTCACATAGCTCTACTCGAACCTCTGTGCCTTGGCACGCTTAAAGACACATTCATAACCCCTTTTTTCGATGTAGCCAAAGAGGAATTGCTGGATCATTTGGCCGACTTCCGGGACCTTGAAGGTTTGGAAGTCAAACCGCCGGATGTTTGGCGTGCCTTTGTAAGGGTCAAACCTGCGGTCTTGAGAGAATTCTCCGACAGAAATGGCCTTCGGGGCCTGTCCGAACGAATGATTGAAGATGAATTTGTAAGCCAAAACTCGGTTAGGTTGAACAAGCAATTCTACAGCTCTTTGGGAGAAAAACAGGCGTTTGTGCTCTCCCACGGTCGGAACGTCATGATTCTCAAGATAGTGGGATATGCCGAGAATGTCGTCCGATACTACAAACTGGATGATTTCCCTGCCCATGTGTGGATAGCTCATCAGCGTTATCCCACCAGAGGTCGAGTGTGGCATCCCGGAGGCGCCCATCCTTTTACCGGCCTCAATGAAGCGCTTGTGCATAACGGAGATTTCGCCAATTACCACGCTACATGTGATTATCTCAAGCAAAGAGGCTATGTGCCTCAATTCATGACTGATACCGAAGTTAGTGTAATGCTCTTCGATTTATGGAATCGTGTATACGGCTATCCACTGGAGGTCATAATTGAAGCTCTTGCTCCGACTGGCGAGTTGGATTTCGACCTCTTATCTCCCGAAAAACAAACCCTGTATGAAGCCGTGCAATCCACACATATTCAAGCTTCTCCGGATGGTCCATGGTTCTTTATTATAGCTCGAAATATTCCTGACAAGAACACATTCCAGTTGATAGGAATCACAGATACAGCCATGCTCAGACCACAGGTTTTTTCGATATATGATGGTGAAGCTCAGATTGGATTAATATGTTCCGAGAAACAGGCAATAGACGCGACGCTCCGGTCTATCTCATCTGAAGATCCCCGATTCAGTCCGGTTGCTGACAAGTACTGGAATGCAAGAGGCGGGTCCTCATCAGATGGCGGCGCGTTTATGTTCGATGTCCATGAGACGAGCAAGGGAGAATACGAACTCCTTTGTTATGACAAATTCGGGCGGACGGTAGCCGCTGAAAAGCGTCAACCTATGAATGTCGCTCAATCAGTAATTAGACCTCGGGACTTTGAAGATCTTTCGGTAAAAATACAGCAGACGCTAGCCAAGAAAGAGCCCTACTCCATTTTCAAGTTATTCGAACAGGAAGCTTCGACATGGGATTACAACACTACGCGTTGGTTCGTATCGGAATTAACAAAAAGGATAATCAAAAACAAGGATAACATTACCACCGGAATTGAGTCTTTGACCCTGTTGCTGGACAGACGTGTACACTTAGGTGATAAAAAAAGATCTGCTCTTGTTCAAATCGTAATGGATGGGCTTAACGAAATCTTTAGATCGCTGCCGAAGATCACTGAGACGATTAAGATAGGCCACTACAGCCTCATCGACGCGTCTAGCAGAGCTGCGCTTCGTCCTCCTATCGCCGTTGAAATGACACTGGTGGTCGATGGCAAAGACTTTGACCCGGAAGGCGACAAGTGTGACGCAGTAATGTTGGCCGACGCATATAAACTAGGCTGGAGGAAATTCATAGTTTTTGACCTTAGGGGTCAGCGATTCGAAGGTTGCGGATTTGGCTCTCTGACTTCAGGTGTCAGAATCGACCTTTTCGGCTCCTCAGGCGATTACACCGCGAGCGGTATAGATGGCATGGAAATTCACATACACGGTAACGCTCAAGACCAGATAGCTCAAATCATGAAAGATGGGCTACTGGTTATTCATGGTGACGTTGGTCAGTGTTTCATGTATGGGGCAAAGGGCGGATCCGTATATGTGTTGGGCAACGCAGCTGGGCGACCTCTTATAAATGCCGCGGGACATCCTAGAGTTGTAATCAACGGAACCGCCCTTGACTTCCTTGCCGAGAGTTTCATGGCGGGAGACCCTTTGAAAGGCGGCGGGTTCGTCATATTGAACGGTTTAACAATGAACGAAGATGGAAATGTAACGTTCCTTGAGCGACCTTATCCTGGATCCAACCTTTTCTCTTTAGCGTCCGGCGGCGCGATTTATGTAAGGGATCCACATCGCCTCATAGTGGAAGAACAGCTTAACGGCGGAGTCCTTGGTGAACTTGGCGACGAGGACTGGCAGCTGATCCTTCCCTATTTGAAAGAAAACGAAAAGCATTTCGGCATATCCGTTGAACAACTCCTCACTGTTGATGGGGTCTTGAAAGAACCGAAAGCCATATACAGAAAAGTTGTCGCTGTCCCGCTTTCCGTGTTGACTCAGATCCCAAGTACCGATGATTCAGTCTGGGACGCTGACGCCGCTTAACCTTATCAATCAACGTCGAACAAATCCAGGATGCCATTGCTGTATGGCTATTCCCGGATTCGAAACAAGCGTTGGATCGAACTCTATAATTGGCCCAATTAGTCGTAAACTGTCAGTGATTATTTGAAAATGTCCCTTTATAAAAATAACGAAGATCGAATCGATTCTCTTATTACGGCAGACCAGAACCAGGAAATGTTCAACAACATTGCCCCGTACTATGACGGAGCAAATCGTATATTGTCGATTGGACTGGATCGTTTGTGGAGACGAACAGCAGTAAAAATACTCGATCCAAAAGAGAACCATGTTTACCTGGATGTTGGTTGTGGAACAGGTGACATATGCATTGAAATTCTGAGGCAGAACCTGACAGCTCGCGTCATAGGGATCGATCCCTCTCTTGGCATGCTGAGAATTGGTTGGAAAAAAATAAGACAATGCGGAATGGACTCCCACATTTCATTACGGCAGGGTAACTGTCTTGATCTGGATTTTCCCGAAAATTCATTTGATGGCGCAATAACCGTGTTTTGCATCAGAAATGTGACCGATCGCAAGAAAGCTTTCTCTGAGATTGTGAGGGTTTTGAAACCGGGATCCATGCTTGTAGTCATGGAACTAACAGAACCAGTGGGGCTAATCATGAAAACGTTGTTTCGAATTTACGCAACGACCGTTATGCCCACCATAACCACAATTATGTCCTCTGTTTCAGCATACAAATATTTGACAGATTCAATGGCGGCGTTCCCCAAGCCGGAAAACTTAAAACAAATCATGGCGGATTCGGGGCTTACAAAAGTGACATATTCGCATATGACCTTTGGTATTGTGACTGTTTACGTAGGCTCAAAGAACACAAATACTAAAACTTGTTAATTGTTTTTCACACGCCAGACCTAATTTTGTTTTGATGGTGTCGTCAGTCTGCCCCACTTTGTTACTTTGTTACTGGTTGACAACGATTTGCCTCATTCCGGAGATGGCCCCAAAATCTTTTTAATTTCTCGCTTGATGGTGTTGATATACTTTGTGACAGGGATTTCTTTAGGACAGACTCGGGTGCATTCATAATGATTCAGACACGCCCAGACCCCATCTTCCACATCTAGTTGATCTAAACGCTCGATCTTTTGTGTATCGCGTGAATCGAATATTCGCCGAAAAGCTTGAACTAAAGGAGCAGGCCCGAGGAAATTCTCATTTTCGTTTACTACCGGACACGCTGCTGTGCAGCAAGCGCAAAGAATACAACGAATGGATTCCCCCATTTTTTTACGCTCTTCAGGAGACTGCAAACGCTCCTTTTCCGGTGGTGTTCCCGCATACAGGAAAGGATGTACAAAATTGACCTTGTCAAAGAAAGGATTCAGGTCAACAATGAGATCCTTAAGGACCGTGAACGATGGTAATGGTTCGACAAGAATCAGGTCGGCTTCACAATCTCTAACCAGTTTTTGACACGCCAAAGCGCAACGACCGTTGATTTTCATTGCGTCGGATCCGCAAACCCCGTGAGCGCAAGACATCCTGTAGGCTAAAGTCCCGTCCTGTTCCCATTTAATTCTGTTCAAGCAATCGAGCACCCTCTCATAAGGCTCGGCCTGTACCGAATAGTTTCGGTAATAAGGCGCTTCGTCAACAGAAGGATCAAACCTAAAGACCCTTAAGATGATTTTCATCAGAATGTCCTCGCCTTGGGTTCAAACTTCGTGATCTTGACCGGTTTGAAAGATATTTCAAGACCATCGGAGCCTGCTGTGACCATCGTGTGTTTAAGCCAGTTGTGGTCATCTCGTTGCGGATAGTCTTCTCGATAATGCGCTCCTCTGCTTTCAGTCCTCGCAATGGCCGAAACAAGGATTACCTCCGCCAAACCTAACAGCGACTCAAGTTCAATAGCGTCAAGCAGATCTGTATTAAATTTGTCGGCTTTGTTATCTATCGAAACCGATCGATATTGTTCCTTGATGCTAAGAATCTGTTCCAATCCTTTTTCCATGTCATCATTGTTTCGAAAAACTGAGCAGCAATCAGTCATAATCTGCCGTATCCGTGCCCGTAGACTTGCAGGCTTCGGGCCTTTAGAACGCTTTATAGCGTTAATTTTAGAAGTCAATTCATTGACGATGTCTCTTGAGATATCAGATAAATGAAGATTCTTTTCATCGTGCGCTATTGAAATACCTGCTCTTCTTCCGAAAACCACGAGATCAAGCAGAGAGTTAGTACCCAACCTGTTGGCACCGTGAACGGACACACAGGCGGCTTCACCGGCAGCGTAAAGCCCGATTATAGGTTTTCCGTGTTTGTCGAGGACCCGGCCGTTAAGATCTGTTGGGATTCCTCCCATCATATAATGACACGTAGGAGTAACAGGAATGGGCTCAGTAGCAGAATCAACCCCCAGATAAATTCTCGCAAAGGATGATATGTCGGAAAGCTTTTCCTCTATCTTGTCGGCCCCAAGACCCGTGAGGTCAAGATGGACATAATCCCTGCCGTTGACACCGCGACCCTGTCTGATTTCTGTGTCTATAGCGCGTGAAACTACGTCTCGAGGAGCCAAATCCTTTAGAGTGGGAGCATAATCAGGCATAAACCGGTACCCGAGTCCGTTCTTCAGGATACCTCCCTCACCTCTTGCCGCTTCACTAACCAAAACCCCCAATGGATAAATACCCGTTGGATGGAACTGTACGAACTCCATGTCTTCTAGAGGCGTGCCGTTCCGAAAGCACAGATAAACACCGTCACCGGTGTTCGAAAAACAGTTGGAGTTAGTCTTGTAGACACGCCCGAACCCACCAGTGGCAATAAGGACCGCTCTTGCCCTGACGATTTCGACGGCTCCAGTAGCGAGATCGTATGTCACTATTCCCGCTGCGTGTCCCTTTTCTATGATTAGATCAATCATGTAAACTTCAGAAAAGATATGGATTTTTTTCTCCAGCGCCTTACCAAAAAGTGTGTCAAGAACGACGCGACCGGTACGATCCGCAGCGTAACAAGATCTTTTAACAGGCCCCTCCCCATAATTCCGTGTGTGTCCACCAAAAGCTCGTTGCGCAATTTTTCCCTCAGCCGTCCTGTTGAACGGTACTCCCATATGTTCGAGTTCATAAACAGCCCTCGCCGCGTCCATTGCAAGGGTTTCAGCGGCATCCTGGTCGGTCAGGTAATCTCCACCCTTAACAGTGTCATACATGTGCCATTCCCAGGAATCAGGCTCCTCATTACTCAGTGCCGCGCCTATGCCACCCTGAGCAGCCCCTGAATGTGATCTGGTAGGAAAGACTTTACTTACTAAACCTACTTTGAGACCCTCTGGAATTTCAAGCGCAGCGCGTAAACCAGCCAAACCCGAGCCAACCACCAATGCGTCAAATTGCAATTCCATTTGTAGATCACCTTTTAATCGCCGGAATCTCGCCTGTCTGGCAGAGGAGAATACTCACATCCCATTAAACCACAATAGTTCCCCACGTATTCAGCCTGAGGCCTGTAAAGCATTGGTTTTTCCTGAGCTTCTCCAAATTTTTCCTCAATAATATGGCTGCACCAGCCTGCTATCCTGGAAATGGCGAAAATTGGCGTGAAAAAATCCTTTGGAATTCCCATCATGAAGTAAACAGGGGCGCTGTAAAAGTCAACATTAGGACGAATCTCATTCTTGCCTCGTTTGTCAAACTCTTCAACCGAAACTTTTTCGACAAGTTTTGAAAGCTCGTCCCACCGTTCCATATGTTCAGTCTTGGCCAGGCGAGTCGCCATCGGTTTCAGAAATTTCGCTCTTGGGTCCATGGTTTTGTACACTGCGTGACCCAATCCCATGATCTTTTGGCCCGAGTCGATGCGATCTCTTATCCAACTTGAGACATCCGGTTCGTTCTCCAACTGAAGAAGCATTTCCATCACCTTGGTATTGGCTCCCCCATGCAGACTTCCAGACAGAGCGCCAATTCCGGCAGCTACGGCCGCATACATATGCGCCTTGGTTGAACAAACTTCCCTACAGGCAAAAGTGGACGCGTTGAACGTGTGATCAGCATGTAAAACAAGACAGCAATCCAGGTCTTTCGCCATATGGGGATCAGGCTTAACCCCTGTGAGTCGCCATAGGAAGTTGCCCGCGTGAGTCAAGGAATTGTCATACGGCAGAGGGGCCTGCCCTTCGCTGATACGGCGCCAGGCAGCTACAATCACCGGCAGTCTTGCAATAAGTCGCATTGCCATTCTGACATTGGCGGTGCGGTCTTCCCCTCTGAGATCAGGATCATTCGTCGCGAGTAACGGAACGCAGGCCTGGAGAACATCCATGGGATTGGAGTCACGAGGAAGCATTCTCAGACATTCATAAATATAGTCCGGCACGTCCGAGTCATCCACAATGGTTCGTTCGAAGACCGTCAGTTCGTCCGGCGTAGGGAGGTAACCGTTTAGGAGAAGGTAAGCGGTTTCCAGGAACGAGGATCTTTCAGCCAGTTCTTCGATCCGATAGCCTCGATAGATGAGTATGCCCTGGTTCCCGTCGATAAAGCTTATCTTGGTATCAGCTACCGTGACACCTCTTAGGCCGATGTTCTTTACTGAGACAGTTTGCGCCATACCACCCCCTTGTGTTTTCAGAGATATTTTCAGATCGTTCCCGAATCTTTACAAGACAAATATTAGAAAAACCCGCGCCATTTTCAAAAATGTAGTTAGCGCACAAAGATCGACGCGGGTGCAGGAACAAAACTAATCAGCGATAAAAAATTCATCCTTTTTTGCCCCACAAACTGGGCATTTGTCAGGCGCTGAATCAGCTATTGTATATCCACATTTCGGGCAAATGTAATAGTCCTTTTCCGGTAAAACCGCGCCGGACTCCAAAGTTTGAATGGCCTTTTCGTAGAGGTTTCCATGCACCTTTTCAACCTCGTTGGCCCAATGAAAACTTTTCAGGGCCGCGCTGTTCTTTTCAGCCTTGGCAGCCTCCAGAAATGACGGATACATGGCAGTGAACTCATGATGTTCTCCGCCATAAGCCGCCTTTAGATTATCAAGAGTAGACGCTACCCCTTTAAGAACTTCAAAATGATTGTGCGCATGGATTGTCTCGGCTGCCGCCGCTGCCCTGAAGAGTTTTGCCACACCTTTCAGATTCTCCTGTTCAGCTTTCTTTGCAAAAGCCAGATACTTGCGATTTGCCTGTGATTCTCCTGCAAACGCCTCTTTCAAGTTTTTCTCAGTTTCGCTCATTATTTCTCTCCTTTAAGTTTCAGCCCCAAATTTTAAAGGCATCACTGAAAAAATAAGCATCGCCCCAGAAAAGGAAAACATTTATCCCTTAATAATCCTCGGGGTAATCATTTGGTGGTGAGGACAAATTGAATCAGGGTTCTGATAAGCGCATCCAGCAAACGCGACCATGTAATCTCTCATCCTGGTGAAAGATACTACTTCGTCGATAAATCCTCTTTTCGCACAGTATATTGGCCTCGATTGATCATAATATTGCTTGGCCAACGCATTCATTTTCTCGATGATAGGATCCAGTGGTCTCCCGGCGTCTTTTTCCTTGACGAGTCGCCTGGCGAAAGAAGCCGCAGACGCCGTTTCACCGTGCATGACGTAAATTTCACTTGCAGGAGTACCCAAAGTAAAAGCGCAATGATTATTGGCGGTCGGTCCGCCCATTATGTAATGAGCCGCGGCAGTTCCTTTGCGTAACACGAAAAGCATCATAGGCACATTGGTCTGTTCTATGGAATAAATCAGGGACTGCCCCAATCCAAGCAGTTCGGCCTTTTCCGCTATGTCTCCTACATCAATGCCGGAGGTATCCTGGAACCAAACGATAGGCACGCGGTCTCTACCGCAGAGTGTCACAAATTCGTTCATCTTTATGAGACCCTGACGATAAAGCTTTCCACCAATCCCGGGATACTGGGCATATTCAGGGTAACCTTGTCCCAAAAATCCCTGTTTGTTGCCTATGACTCCTACCAGAAAACCATCAATCTTCACCAGGCCGGTATAAACCTCAGGACCATACGTAGGCCTGAATTCCATATGCTCGCTGTTGTCCGTGAGTCTAGATAAAACGTCTATAAAATTGTAGATGGCCTTTTGATTCATTGGGACAATGTAATCAAGGTCCTCAGATTTAAACCTGGGTTTGGCCGGGGTCGCTACTCTGAAGAATCTAGGATCATAAGCCGGCATGTAACTCATGTACTCTTTAAGGGCATCCAGCAGCGCCTCTTCCGTGTCGAAAACATGTTTAAAAAAACCAGTCTGGTCATGGTGAATCCCGACACTGCCGGGAGGAACTTCCTTGAAATGGCGTGTAGCTTCAATGAGGGACTCAGCGCCTTCCAGGTCGAAGAAGCCTTTCGGGGTCATTCCACTAACAATTCCACCACCTCCAACAGCTATGTTACAGTCCTTGTGAGCTAATAAAATGGCAGGGCTGATGCCGTGATACCCACCACCAGCGGGGTTTGTACCATAAATGCCAGCCAAGACCGGCATGCCGAGTTTTGCCAACTCAGCATGTCTAAAAAATGTAGCTCCACCACCCCTTCGATCAGGATATACTTCCTGCTGCTCTGTGAGTTTTACGCCGGAACAGTTAACAAGCCATACCAAAGGTAATCTGAATCTCTTTGCGAGGTCCGTAACACGCAAAATATTTGCGGCCTGACCAGGTACCCACGCGCCAGCCATGACTTTGTTATCAAAACCTATGATGACAGCCCATTTGCCATTGATCTTTCCCAGACCGTCGACAACACCTGTGCTTCCTTCTTCGTTGTCCTCCGGATCAAATATTGAGTGCAGAGGGCGCCATGTCCCAGGATCAACAAGGCGTTCAAGTCGTTGATAAACAGTTAGCTGGCCACGATCATTAATCTTTTTCTCTGGTAGTCCTGCAGAGCGCTTCTTTTCAACTTCCCGTTCAAGCTCTATCTCAATTTCACGAATTTTTGCTACGTTAGCTTCGCCATCTCGAATCTTAGAATCAGGTAGCGGCTTTCCAATTTCCGCCATCTTTTCGAAATACGGTCTCATCCCTCTTCCTCCGTCAGCAACGATTTCTTGTGCTCTTTTCCTCTCGGATGGCGTACAATAACAGCTTGGGCAAGGCTTTTCAACTGCCACGTGCTGTAATTGTAGAGCTGCTCTATTTTCTGGAATTTTATGACTTTAATTAAAAGGCCATTATGAGCCGGGTGCGCTCGACTCAAAACCTCCTAAGATCATCTCCGTCGGACTGCTCCAGCCCTTCTTTGAGTTCATCCGGCGAAAATTCTGTCTTTTTAGGTGGAATACTTCTAAGTGGAGGGAATAGTCCTTTGAATTTTGGCGAACTCTGTTCCATTCGCTCCGGCGAATGTTGTGACCAGTAAGGTGTGGAATCCTGTTCTTCTATCAGGACAGTAAGCAAAAGAGCGGGATATCTGTATCTAGGATTATTACCTAGAAAGGTAAGCATTTCTCTAGCCCTCAGAAATGATTCCTTGCGCCTGTTTATCTCTCCCAGAAGATACATGACCATGGCAGGGTCGCCCTTTGTCAATCCTCTGCGCAAGGCGTCATCCAGATAATGGTCAGCTCTCTCTAGAAGCTCTGACTCCGTGCGCAATGCCCCAAGTTCCCTGGCGACCCAAGAGCCTTTAAGCCCCAATATACCCAAATCTCTGGGGTTCAATCCTCTGGCCTCGAGCGTATTTAATAGAGCCAGTTGAGGCCTGGCGCGCCTCTCATCACTTGACTCAACGACAAAAATGCTCTGATATGCTGAAGATCTAACAGCGAGTTTCAGATTCTCGGGTACTCGATTTTGGAAATCTTGTGTTCTGTAGGTGAAAAAACAGTTCGGACATGAAGCGATTTCAGATACTCTGTTTGAATCGCGGGGCAAAAGTCTAAAGTCAAGCCCGTAACCAAAAGCCGACACAGTTTTCCCCTCACTGTTCCAAAAATGAGAGAAATGATGTTGGCATATCGGGCAAGCAAGAACTTTCACTGAACTGTTCACACGATCCTCCTTAGATTACATTTAACTTTTGACAACCAAACAAAATGGAACTAATGCGGTAATATTAACATAAATGGACCTTTTTGACCATTATTTTCTTTATTCCAGATCTTAGTTATAAGGTTAACTATCCTAAGATCGG
>JAJYDQ010000008.1 GCA_021777225.1 Deltaproteobacteria bacterium | reverse complement strand
TCTTATAGGGCATGTTTCAAGCCTCAACTACCGAGATTTTTTATTGAACTACTATCTGATGTAGGGGACCTAGTTTATGACCCATTCAGCGGTCGCGGGACTACTGTCATTGAAGCTGGCATACTAGGTCGTAAAATCGTTTCCAACGATGTGAATCCGTTGAGCGATATACTGACTCGTCCCCGCTTCATCCCACCTATGGTTGACGATGTTGCCTGTAGATTATCCCAGATAAGAATCGATGAAACGCTGGTGCCAGAGATGGACCTTTCTATGTTTTACCACGAAAAAACTTTATCAGAGATTCTTTCGATAAGGAAATACCTTTGTGAAAGAAAAGAGAGCGGTGATGAAGACAACATAGACTGTTGGATCGCGATGGTGGCAACAAACAGGCTTACAGGACATTCAACAGGATTCTTTTCAGTCTATACGTTGCCTCCTAATCAGGCGGTTTCCCCTGAAAGCCAGAAAAAGATTAATGAGGTTAGAGATCAAATCCCGGTATACCGAGATACAAAGGAACTAATTATACGAAAAACAAAGAGCCTCCTACGTAACCTGACTTCGGCACAGAAATCTAATCTCAACGTCGCAGCGAAATCAGGGTTATTTATCAATAGAAACGCAGCATATACCCCGGAAATTGCTTCCGACTCAGTTCAGTTGACGGTCACGTCGCCGCCTTTCCTTAACATTGTCCAGTACTCTAAAGACAACTGGTTAAGGTGCTGGTTTAACTCTTTGGATGACTTGGATGACGATGAAATATCTAAACACATAACCATGGCAAAAACAGTTGAAGAGTGGTCGAGCGTCATGGGTGCAGTGTTTCATGAATTATATCGAGTAACGAAACCAAATGGATGGGTCGCTTTTGAGGTTGGTGAAGTAAAAAATAGAACAGTCAATTTGGATGAACATGTGGTGCCTTTGGGAAATAACGCAGGCTTCGAATGTAATGGTATATTGGTCAACTACCAGGAGTTTACTAAGACCGCTAATATATGGGGTATTCGGAACATGAAATCCGGCACTAACACCAATAGGATAGTGCTTTTTCATAAGACAAAATAGTTGAAATGTTTGATATATTGTTATTCCCCTTTCCGTCTCTTAAAGCACCAAATTTCAAATTCTACTTGGACCAAATTGTTGGAGGATACATGGACGAGGATTACGTCAAAAACTTGGAACACGTTATTAAGCAAATGCTAACTCCCCTCAAAAATATTCCATTGAAGTTGGTCATTGAAACTCTGAGCGGTTCGACAATTTTACCTTTTGATTCAAAAAACGAATATGATCGGGTAGTCCTAGACAAATTAACGGAAGTAGCACATCTTGCAGGAACCCGGATCAACGCCACAGGCATCAAGCGAAACCGTCCTAATGAAGTTGGGAACGACATTGAACCGTTTGTAAAAACAGCTTTAAAAGAACTTGGGTATCAGTCTGACACACCGCTCACGAAAAGTGGAAAGAAAAAGTCCACAGGATATCCTGACATTGAATTCATCGACGAATTCGGGCGTAACCATTATCTGGAGTGCAAAACCTTTAACATCGAAAACATTGACACCACACAACGATCTTTTTATTTGTCCCCGTCTGAGGATTTCAAGATCACAAAGACAGCTCATCATTTCTGCATGTGCTATGAAATTTTTGTTGATGGCCGTATGGGAAATCAGACTCTTTACAAATGCAAGAAATGGAAGATTCTTTCTGTGGAACAATTGCTTGTGGACGTTAAATACGAGTTCAATTCTGATAACGCTAGATTATATTCCACAGAATTGCTCCTCTCTGAGGGTCCATTGACTTAAATGCGGCACTATTCACTGGTGCCCTTTATGTTGGAAGCATTGACTATGATTCGCCATCAAGCTATCCTTTTTTATAGGAATTGTCCGGAGAAAAAATGCCAAAACTTTCCTCAACCAGCATCAGTGTAGCGCCAACGGCAGAAATACAAACGAGTGTTACTCCCTGTAAACCTACTAACAATCTGGGCTCAAAACCAGACCCGATTCTATCCGCTGCGGACAAAATCTCAGGAGCCCGCAATGCGGATCTTTTCTTATTCAATGGTCCAATAGATCGCGTCACCTCTGTGACTGTCACCAATCTTGTCTCCCACAGAATAAAGAGACCCAATATTATTTTGGTAATGTCCACTTATGGAGGAGATCCTGATGCGGCGTATTTGATTGCTAAATGTCTTCAGTGTAACTATGAGAAATTTACTTTTATGGTGTCTGGTTATTGTAAGAGCGCCGGGACCTTAGTCGCTATTGGGGCACATGAACTGATGTTCTCACCGTATGGTGAATTGGGGCCATTAGACATCCAAATCCCCAAGAAGGACGAATTAGGTGGGCAAGAGTCCGGTTCAGCAATTAACAATGCGCTAGATTCCCTCATGTCTAGGGCTTTTTCATCTTTTGAGGCTTTTTTCCTACAACTAATTCAGCGCAGTCAGGGTCAAATTACGATTCAAACAGCCGCCAAAATTGCGAAGGATCTTTCTATCGGGCTATTATCGCCGATTTCCCAACAGATCAATCCAGTTTATGTCGGCGAAGTTGGACGTGCGCTGAACATCGCATTACACTATGGTAAAATGCTTAATGGAATGAGTCTGAATCTCAAAAAAGGCGCTCTGGACAAGTTGATTTCTGCTTATCCATCTCATAGTTTTGTAATTGATGTTCATGAAGCTCAAAGCATTTTCAATAGAGTTAGGTCTTCTGAGGAACCGGAAGAACTATTAAGAGTAGCACTGGGAGACATGGGAAGTATCCCGCTCAATTTTCAGCAAGCACCCATAATCCGTTTTCTATCTTCCGAATTATCTATCGCCAATCGAAGAGGAGATATAACCAACGATGAATCAAGAAATGATAATGGACCAGATAAGGCTGTTTCGTCTGAGGCTGGAAAATAGTTTCTGGGCTCCTAGTAATGTTCTGAGCAAAATGGATGACCCAATATCTGACGAGCAGGTTGCCAACCAAGGATTCGATAGCTTATTGGACACATATAATGCCACAGACTGTCCTGTTGTCGATTAAACCGGTTGGTGTCATTCTATACGTCAGACTTTACTTCTCACCATAATAATCCTGAAGGCCCTGTCCACCGTAGCTACCGCAGCCGATCCCCAATGTCATTACCGCATTGACCGGGACGCAATGTCAGGCTATCTTAATTTCATGAAAACCGTCAAAGGACATAACCAGTTATGAAAAGATCCAGATCTACGAGTTTTTTGATGGGCATCGCCCAAATCCTGGCTCTTGGGAAATACATCCAAAGATATATCCGAACCATTACTCATTAATATTAGGTTAACAAAAATCATGATTGGCTAGTTCGAACATCAACTTCAAAGGATTACGACCACCAGAACAAGAAGGTTATTTCATGGAGCGGTCATGTGGGCTTCTGAGGCACAATTAGCAGACAACTTCGAAGGTTATTTGCGTCGTCGGGGCGAAAAGTTACAGCGTCGGGGGAAAGGAGCAGTCGTCCTACGCGAATATGAGCCCGGTTACGGTCGGGTAGACATGGTATGGGTGGTTTACGACATGGATCGTTTACTAGAAAGGCGGAAACGAAACCCCAGCTCTTTGGAATTAAGACAACTGGATAAATATAGTGCCTCTGCCATGTCATATTTGACGCACTCGCGATGGGTTTCGCTGAACCGGTTGGGGGTTGCGATGAACTTGGGACCAACTCAAACAAGGCGACTTGTATCGAATCTTGAACATAGTGGTCTGGTAGAGACTCATGCCGAATTGGTAAAAACATGCACGAAACGAAGGAACTTTGTAATTGACTATATCGAAACGTTCGAACTGAAACTGGAAAATTGGCAACGTGCTCTTGAGCAAGCGGGACGACATTTGTGGTTCGCATCGCGATCCTATGTCGTGTTGCCTGACCTGAGCGAGCGGGTAACCCGGCGTCTCGTTCGGAATTGTATCCAATGGAACATTGGAGCGATTCTTTTGCAAGCTACGGACAATTGGAAGACCATCCGTAGTCCTCTCGGAACAAGGGTTCCGACATCTCATGTCGGGTGGCTTCTGAACGAATGGATTGTGTCGAAAGGGGAATATGCCTGACTTCCATCTTCCTCCAGAAGCTTTGAGAACCTGTTTCCCTCAGTTCCTGAGAATCGATCCCTTTCCCAAAAGTGGACAGAAGCTTGTGTACCGTGCAGAGCACAAGGACGGCACGGCATTCGCTCTAAAAATTATCATACAGGATCAAGGTACCCAAGACCAACGGGCAATTAGAGAGATCGAGGCTGCGGCCAGCCTGCGCTCACCTTGTTTCGCAAACATTTTAGAGGCTAAATGTTGTCAGATTCTCGAGACAGACTGCATCTTCATAATCGAAGAGTTCATCGATGGCCAATCACTGGCTTCTGTTTTGAAAAAGCAAGTGCCACAGTCGCTTTCATTCATTAGAGATGTCGGTAGTGCTCTATTAAATGGTCTCACAAAGGTTGAGGAAGCCAAGCTCGTTCATCGCGACATCAAGCCTGGAAACATCATGATCGGGGAAGATGGACGCATCGTGATCATCGACTTTGGTATCGTACGAAATTTGGGAAAAGAGTCTATTACGTCGTCTTGTGCACTCCAGGGCCCAATGACACCAGGATATGGTGCGCCTGAGCAAATTAGAAATTGTAAGCGTCAGATATCTATCCGAACAGATCTCTTTGCTGTTGGTGTCGTCCTCTATGAAATGGCGGTAGGTCGGAACCCCTTTTACGAAGTAGGAAATTACTCCCGAGAATTAGTGAATGAGCGCTGTCTCAATTTAGATCCTCCTCCACTTTCGACTTTTGGTTGTCCCCAAGGACTAAGTGATTTCGTCGAAAAATGTATGTATAAACCTTGCCACCGCCGTCTACCTACCGCATCTAAGGCGCTGGAGTCTTTCACCGCCATCAACTGGGAGGTTTAGTTTGATGAGATTTCTGATCCAGATGGGATACGGCATGATGGGTATGAACTTAGAATTACTGGCAAACTTCGGCGATGGCAGGCAAAGCGGCGTAATCATCTCGCCCCGGACATTAACGCTTGATCAGATAGAGAGCCATGCCCGAGACATCTTGTCTCTTGGAGCCACCTTGCTATATGATTCGTGTTTTTATTCTCCTGACACAAACAGGTCGAAAATTGTGGGGCTTCCTTATTGGGATGGCTTTAACTCTAATTCCGACTGGGCGGGAGAAGATGGCGTCGATTTCTGTCGCAGGGTAATTCAATACCAAGTTGACACACTTAAAGTTACCGAGGTTCTCCTTCCTGGAAGCTATACCAACGTTTGTAACGATGGCTGGCTCAGCATGCATTACAACTTCGCGCAGGTTGGGCATGACATGGGGGTTGATATTCCAGTCTATGCAACCATTGCGATCGGTCCGGACCTGATACGCAACGCAACACTGTTTGATACGATATTAAATGAAATAGTGAGCTACCCGGTTGACGGCATTTATTTCCTTTATCGTCCGCCGGAGGACGGATTCCTCTGTAAAAATGATCTTTTTTTAACGAACCTCCTTTGCGCCTTTCTCAGCCTCTCTTTAGCCGGCAAGAAAATCATATTGGGGTATGCCAATCAACAGGACTTAGTTTTTGCAGCTGCTGGAGTTGGAACTATTGCAACCGGTAACTATCGGAACGTCCGGTCTTTCAACCCTGATATTTTCTATGAACAAGAGCCTGCCGACAGCCGACGCCGTAAATGGTACTTTGATGGTCAATCATTGTGTGAATTTCGCTGTGAGCAACTTGAGGTGGCTTACCAAAAATTTGGAATGAAAGGATTGTTTGGACCTGCAACCAAATATAGCCAAGACATGCTTTTATCGCCCTATCCCAATGATATTATTTGGCCTGAATCCAGCGCTTTCAAACACTTCATCACCGTTCTTCGTAACCAATGGCTCTCGTTCGCGGAAACGGAAAAGCGGTTAAGGCATGGTACCGTCGAACTACTGCTCCGAATGGCAGACCAACGCATTACCGAGTATCAGAAACACAAATTGCCATTATTGGATCGTGCTGGGCAAACTGTTGCCGCAATACCGGCCTGGACGAATGCATTACAGTCTTTTATTCAGCTTGAATCGCTAAGATTAGTGGATCTCTAGCGAGATTCTTTGGAACACATAATGAAACCTGACGCAGCATGAAGGGGGAGCAGCGGGATTTATTTGATATAAATTGATGTCCATCGTATGGATTTTGCGACCTTACAAAACGCTGGGCATTCTTTGTAGTTAAACCAACATGGTGACTCAATCCTCATGATTCAGGCATGGGCCTTTTTTATAACTTTGACCATTTCGTCCGGTTTCTTGTCCGTTTTTACCGTTTCTCATATATGTTCCGCTATTTCCCTCTTGTGCTCTTGCTTTTGTCATGTTTTCCCAGCTTTCGCCCTGTACGGTTTCTCTTCGTCTTTTACAAAGATATAGTGTTTCAAACATTTCCAGGAAATTTTATTGGTATTTCTAATTTTGTCCGACTCAAACAGAAACATCATGTAATGACGTTGAAAGGGACTGGCCAAGACGTTGGCAGTCTTTCAATAGCACGTTCCGTTATAAAGTTATGAGAAAAGGAAGTTTGAGGTACCTGAACTATCTTCACGACGCAGATTTTTCTTAGGACACACTTAGTCTCCAACAATCAGGAAAAAAGTTTTTGGGATCAAAGATTAGTGTAAGAAAACGTCCAAAGATTTAAATGTCATGTGTACCTACGCGTGTCCTAAAGATCGTGAAAACAGAATCAAAATAATAGGTTATGTTGGCCTTCTACGGACTTCTAATCCGTAGGTCGCAGGTTCGAATCCTGCCGGGCGTGCCAAACCCCAACTAAGTCAGTCAGTTAGCCAGAGAGATCCCTGGCTTTTTATTTTCTTAAGCGTCCCTTTGCCTATTTTGTACTCTTTCACCACTAATGATTCCAACATGTTACAATGTTCTAGACAAATCACTTCAACTCGCTGCCCTCCAAAATGCCCTCCAATTAGTATTTCCTCATTGATTGCCAGCTATTCTACAGACTTTTGATCAGTGAGTTCGGGCGTCGACTTTCAGACGGCCAACCAGAGCCCGCTTTCTGGATTCGCATTTGATTTAATCATTCGGACACTGCCCTCTCACGGCGGAGACACCGGTTCGAAACCGGTTGGGACTGCCAAAAAGTTCAGTGGCTTACAGATGACACCGCCCATTTTCCCCCAAACCTTTCCCCCGGTTTTACACCCCTTTTGTAGCTGGTTTTCCTATTTGAATGAAATATCTGAATCTGTTTGCTCTTCTAACCACGTGTAATTAGAGATTTTTGTAATGTCGATCAGTTGTAATGAGATGTCTCGCGTCACACTTTAAATTTTGTGCGGCGGCATATCTATTGAATATTCTTTACCACATCGGAAATTAATCTTCTGCCTCACTTTCTCTTGACACGGGACTATGGCAAGTGAATTTCCTTGCGTCCCCCACTCGAATTATGATATTCTGTCGTCAAGCGATAATCAAACCTGGAAATGTCAGATTGCTGCCAATGCAGTGTTTAGTTCACGGCTTCCGTCAGGTAGGCGAATACCGTTCAACCGGGTTAGCCGTAGAAAACTGACTATTAATATGAACATAATGGTGTAGATCATTTTTTTATGTTTTGTTTTCAAATCTAGGTGAATACTTCAATCCCGTCAGATCGCCAGTAAAAACAAAGGCGTGCAAGAATGAAGGAAGAATCCGATCTCTCCCTCGAAGTTGCCGTTTTAATCCTCTTCGGAGTATTCTGGCTCCTCTTTGGCCTAATGCTGTTCAAAATTTACACCGGAGATCTTCCATATAACCCAGACAGCGCCTACGGCCTCTTTCTAGTCATTGTTTCATTTCAGATGATCACAATGGGTAAGACCCCATTTGGTGACCTTCGACGGTCATGGGCTCTTGTCTTCATCGGAATGGGAACGGCGGTTCTTGGAATCACCACTTCCTTTATTCCAGGGTACTTTACAAATTTTATCCGCATACTGGTTGGAATAGTCCTTTTTGCCGGCGGTTTAATCCTTTTTCTGCAGCTCTGCATTTCCGAAAAAAAGGCGAGGATCTGGATAAAGATTCCGGGAATATTGCGCCAACTAACCGTGGCGTGCGCCCTTGTCTATGCCTTGACAATCATTTCAGGGCTGATAACACTTTCTCCTTCACTCAGAGCAGACCCACTGACGGCGCTTATTCTCTCTTTGTACGGCATTAGTTTCTTCTATTTGTCATGGTGTATCTGGAAGGTTTTTAGGACATATGGTCCTGAGAAGCCAGATGATTCGGCATCGACTATTCAGAGAGCAGATAGGGCTGACTCACAAAGACGTTTTATATTGTTCCAGGAGGCCTCTCTTCCCCTCTCGCTGGCAATCCTCATACTCTTAGGAATTCTTAACACGCTTCTTGGATTACTACTCTTTCCGGTCGGTCTAGGCATGCTTCCTTTCTCACCAGATGGCCAGTTGGGTCTGCTTCTGACCATCATGGCCATCCAGATGATGACCATGGGAGACACCCCACTCGGCCAGTACACGCGCTCATGGTTCATGATAACCATTGGTATTGGGTTTGCCAGCTTGGGAGTAGTTTCATGCGTCGTTCCCGGTCTGCTGACAGGAATGATTCAGATACTCCTGGGGCTTCTGACCGTCTTGGGGGGAGCAGTATTTTTTATCAGACGGCTTCTTGCGAGAAAGCATGAAATAAAGACCTCCCCGGGAATCCCAATTGTTGTTCCCCCGATTATAAGAAAACTTGCGGGGACTCAACTGGCGATGAATTCGCTAGCGATAGTCTTCGGCCTATCCATGCTCTTGCCGGGTCTTTTGGCTCTTCCAGTTGTTGCCTGTATCCTGTTAATAATGGGCCCCCTCATTTTTTTACTGGCCTCCCTCATGCGGAAGGCAGCGATAATGGAAGCGACCGGAGAACAACGGGCAATTTGATCACGTATGAGCCTCGGCCTTGCATGGGCGCCTTTGGTCTTCATTGACAATGGAGGAGGTAACGGAAATGTTTCCAAAACTGTTCAGCCCGGTACGGATTGGTGGACTGGAGATCAAGAACCGCGTGGCCATGACGGCCATGGGAGTCAACCTTGCTGCGGCGGGGGGCGGCGTAAACGATGACATCATCGCTTTTTACGAGGCTCGGGCACGGGGTGGAGTAGGGCTCATGGTCAGTGGGCTCTGCCGGGTCATGGATGGCGCGGGAGCAGCCGAACCCTGCCAGCTCGCCGCCAGAAACGTTGGGGACGTTCAGGGGCTTGCACGTCTCATGGACACAGTGCGCAAGTACGGAGCCAGGATGTTCATCCAGTTGCACCATCCCGGACGCCAGGCCAGCTTCTCGGTGGGGGGGGAACAGCCCGTCTCCGCCTCAGCCGTCACAAGCCCCGTAACTGGAGAGACTCCTCGAGCGCTTACGATCCCGGAGATTGGGAAAATCCAGGAGGCGTTCGTGAGTGGGGCGTATATGGCGCAGATGGCGGGCGCTGACGGTGTTGAGCTGCACGGAGCGCATGGCTACCTGATCAACAGTTTTTTGTCCCCGTATCTCAACCGGCGTGACGACAATTATGGCGGGAACTTCGAGAACCGCCTGCGGTTCTTGATGGAGATCCTCGCGGGTATCCGCTCGGCATGTGGCAGGGGTTTTCCTCTTGGCGTCCGACTTTCCGTGGAAGAATTCCTGGGAGACCGGGGGAACGACCTCGCCGCAAGTTGCAGGATCGCAGCCGAACTGGAGAAGGCTGGCGTTGACTTCCTCGACATCAGCTCCACCATCCCGGACAGTCCAAAGTTCACCGCGTGCATCGAGCCTGGCACCATCGAGCAGGGGTGGAAAAAATACATGGCGGCTGAGATCAAGAAGCACGTGAAGATACCAATCATCGCTGTCGCGAACATAAAGGAGCCTGCGGTTGCCGAAGCGATCCTGGAGGAAGGCTGCTGTGACCTGGTGGGAGTGGCGCGCGGGCACCTTGCTGATCCTGACTGGTGCAAAAAGGCCAAGGCAGGCAAAACGGAGACCATAAGCAAATGCATCGGGTGCCTAGTGTGCTTCGATGAGATCATGCACGAACGACGAGTCAAGTGCTCGGTGAACCCAACCACCGGACGAGAACGCGAGTTCGCCAACCCCACGCGTGACGGCGCTGGACGAACTGTGGCGGTGGTAGGTGGCGGACCCGCTGGAGTCACGGCAGCCATGGTCCTACGCGACCGAGGCTTCCATGTTGTGCTGTTCGAACCATCTCTCAGGTTGGGTGGTTCGCTAAATGTTGCCGACAAGGGCTTCGCCAGGGAAAAAATCACCCGGTACGTTGATTCCATGATGGCCCAGGTGGCGGAAAGTGGCGTCGAACTGCGCCTCGGGGAGGAGGCGACGGTTGAGAAAGTCCAG
This sequence comes from Deltaproteobacteria bacterium, assembly GCA_021777225.1. GTDB lineage: Bacteria > Desulfobacterota > Desulfomonilia > Desulfomonilales > Desulfomonilaceae > CAJBEZ01. The sequence continues at coordinate 65,566 of JAJYDQ010000008.1, read as the reverse complement.
GCCCTGGCGCCCTGCGACGTGTTCATCGCGTGCGGAGCGCGGCCGTTCATACCCCCAGTTCCAGGGATAGACTGTAAAACCGTAGCCATAGCGGAGGATGTGCTTGTGGGGCGGTCGGAGGTGAAAGGAGACTGTGCGATCGTCGGCTCAGGCATGACCGGACTGGAGACGGCCGAGTTTGTGATGCGGGCAGGTCACAAGACGACCCTCGTGGACATGCTGCCACAGATCGGCGCAGGTGCGAATATCATCGTTATCTTGGACATCAAGGAGCGTATGGATTGCTACGATCCCGTCAATCTACCGGGGCACCGGCTTCTGAGGGTCACTGAGCAGGGAATAGACCTGGAACGGATGGAAACCGGCGAGTCTGTGTTCGTAGCGGCTGATACGGTGATTCTGGCGATGGGCGTGCGGCCGCACAAGGTGGTCGTAGACCGCTTCAAAGCCGCTTTCCCCGACGCGCGTATCGTGGGCGACGCGGTGCGCGGCGGGCGGATAGTGGATGCGACCCAGGACGCCTACGGGCAGGCGTTTGTATTTTAGCCTTAGCGCACATCGCAAACCTTGTTGAAAGGGCGTCGGAGCCGTCCGGTTTTATGGAGTTCTGACGGCGTTTCACCGTCGCTTCACAAATCGAATTCCAGAGGGAGTGATAACGAACATGAGCGAAACAGAAGCATACTACCGGGATAAGGTCGCCGTCGTAACGGGCGCAGCCTCGGGCATCGGACTGGCTCTGGCGGAAACCATGCTTTCCTACGGGGCCAAGAGGGTAATCCTCGTCGATATCAACGAGGCTAACCTGACCCGGGAGACCGGACGGCTCAACGCCGTATACTCCGGACAGGCCCTCGGAATTCGTTGTGACGTCACCAGGGAAGAAGATGTAAAACTAATGATCCAGCAGGCCGCTGAATTCGGAGACGGACACATAGACATATTTTTCAACAACGCAGGATCAGGTTTTTACGGGCCTTTTGACGAACAGACCAATGTAGACTGGGAGAAAGCGTTCGCGCTGAACTTTTACTCCGCAGTCTACTGTATCCGTGCTGTCTTACCGGTCATGCGAGGCCAGGGAAATGGACACATCGTCAACATAATATCTGGGATCGCCTTATTCCCGATGCCGCTGCAAACTTTATATTCCGCGACCAAAGCAGCCCTGAACGGACTGACCCTCGCCCTCCGTTACGAGTACTGGGATGAAAACATTCGCGTAACGTCAGCGACACCAGGCACTACAGCCACGGCGATCTGGGGAGACAAAGGAGCCCCTCCGGGCTCCCAGTCTTCGGAGCAGTCTGCACGTACGGTACTGACTGGTGTGGCAAAAAACGAGCGGCTGGTGTTGGGGGACGAGACTGACACTAAAGGGGCAAGGATTTGCTTCAATCCCGACTCTGCTGAAACCATCGATGATCACCTACTGAATGTGGCCAGGAAGCGACGCAGAGGCGAGGGTCTCTTTTGATGGATGTTTAACTAAAACAGGGAGGATATTAATCCATGAAAAATGGCAGTTATTTTATCCCGCGTGAACAGATTTACTCGTTCATGAACCCCGGAGCGATGAACAACGAGGAGGGCCTCTACATTCTCTGGGAAACGGACCCCGCAGCGGCGCGGCGTGTGCTGCCACCAACACTCGATCTACTTGACCCCGCTCATCCTATTGCCATGGTCTACGTCGTCAACATCCGCGAGCCCACGTTTGCGCCGTGGTACATGGAGGGCGGCCTCAGTCTCTTATGTCGCTACGGCGAAACTGTGGGCGTCTATTTTCTGAACCTCCAACTCAGCGGTCCCGGAGCGCACATGGGCCTTTGCAGCGGGCGTGAAGCGGCCGGCCTGCCCAAGAAGATGTGCGAACGCATTGTCGTCGAACGCAACGGCGACTGGGCAAGCGCTTTCATTGAGAGAAAGGGCCGGCGCATTTTCTCGGTCGAAGTCGAGATGGGAGGGTATAACGATCCCCTAATGGAAGCCCAGCGCAAGGATTACGGACCGGGCTATCGGGAAAGGGGGGCTTGTCTGCTGTTTCAATTCAATTACGGGAAGGCGCCGGACGGCCACGTGACGTTTCCGAATATGACTCTGGTCAACTACGACAGCGTCACCGATTTCCTGACCTGGGAACCGGCCTTCGTTACATCGCTCGACATGGAGCCATCACTGGACGACCCGTGGGCGGAACTCGCTGTGGTGAAGCTGCTCGGTGCAGGGTACAGCGTCAATTCGAACTGGGTGGCAGGCGTCTCGCCTCTAGCGCAGTTCGAGGGCGGAGAGGCGGCCAGCCTTTTTCAGTACCTGTTCTCTGGCCGTTGGGACCGCTCCACCCTTGTTACGTGTCGTTACCAGCGATACGGACAATTTTAGCCCTTAAGGAGGCTGATTATGAAAGTCGATGATATCCGTAAGATCCTCGTGGTAGGCACCGGCACAATGGGACAGAAAATTGCCCTTCAGTGCGCCAGATATGGCTACGAGGTGGTGGCTTATGATCCGTTGGCCAAGTCCCTGGAGAACGCGCGGGTAAAAATACCGGCTTTAGCAGAGGAACTGGTAGCGCAACAAAAAATGACGCCCCGGGACTCGGAGGCCGCCCTATCACGGATACACTATACTTGCCAGCCGGAAGACGGGGCCGACGCGGATCTGCTGAGCGAATCGGCACCTGAAGCCGTGGATCTTAAGGCGAAAATCTTTGGCCAGTTCAACCAGATCTGCGGGCCGAAAACTATCTTCACTACCAATACGTCCACGTTGGTTCCATCCATGTATGCTAAGGCCACGGGCCGACCCGCCCAGTTTGCGGCGCTGCACTTCCTCGACCCTTTTCGAGCCCCACTGGTCGACATTATGCCACACCCGGGGACCTCGCCGGAAACTGTGGAACTGCTGGTGGCCTTCGCCAAAACCATCAAGCAGGTCCCGCTGGTCTTGAAGAAAGAGTTTCCAGGTTATGTGTCGAACGCCATTGTCGGGAGAATGAACGATGCTGCGATAAAAATCGCCCTAGTGGACAAAGTCGCGTCCGTGGAGGACGTAGACCGGGCTGTCATGATTCACCTCGGCATGACCTTCGGACCTTTCGGATTGATGGACTTCGTGGGGCTGGACACCGTCTGGCACGTCAACCAGGCCGCCGCCAACGAATCAGGCGACCCGGTCGCCCAGCAAGTCGCCGATATGTTCAAACGGGATTATATCGATAAGGGCTGGCTGGGAAGAAAGTCGGGGCGGGGCTTTTACACGTACCCTGACCCATTATTCGAGCGTCCAGAGTTCCTCGGCGGCGACCCCGGGTAATAAGACTTGATCATTTGGAGGCCAGGCCGGAAGGCAGGAAATTTGAGTTCTTCCGGCCGATCGCAAAATTTTATGAAAAATGGCCGTCATGGAAATTGAGCAAATGGTAGGGCGTGGCGGAGACGCAAAAAAGACAGTTCAATTTGAATTTCATCTACCGATAGCGGAAATATTTCACATGACGCGTTGGGAGTGAAAATATGTGTCAAATGCGGCGCTTCGGTTTAATTTTGATGTTGTTCTTTCTGTCAATTTCTCAGGCCGACGCATGGGAATTTTCTTTGTCCGGGATTTACGCCTGGGAGTATTATCTATTCTCTCAATTGGGAGATCAAGGGTTCCTCGGTCCATTCAATCAGGACAACAGTTCAGTGAAAGACATCGTGAGGCTGGCAGCTCGCAACGGTTGGCTTGGTCACGAAATTACCAGCCCCACCTACGCAATTAACTTTGATAGACTGGCTACAGGTTCGGATGTGGCGGCGAACTACATGTACACGCTTTTTTATCCCAAGGTGATGGTGAATAACGCCCTTTCAATCCAGGGAGCTTACAGAATTGGGTCATGGAATCCCCTTTTTCAATCTGATGCCGCGCTTGGCCAGATCAACACCTCCAGGTACTTGAATAGCCAGTCTACAGGTCTTGGTACGTCATTTTCTCCCGGTTATTGGGAAACCTGGTACGCCCAGGTTAACTTGCCCTGGGGCAGTATACAAATAGGGAAACAGCCAAATACTATCGGTCTTGGCGTGATTATCGACTCTCTGGAAAACACAACTGAGGCGGTGGTGCTGGCTGTTCCCTTTGGTCCTTTTTCTTTTGTCGCGCAATACTATCCATGGGGACCGGGTAGGCCCGTTGCGGATGCTGCCTCAAATTATCCGCTGCCAACAGACAGGAGCGAGGCAGCGCAACCTCACCTCGCCGCTGGGCTATTTTATAACGCCGGAAAAATTAGTTCTGAAATCTATGTTGAATACTCCAACGGTCATAAGGGCCAGGAATCGTTTCTTTACGAACCTAACTCTGATCCTGCATTGAATCATTTCCCTACAACTCCTGTGTTCGCGACAGACGACTCGCTGGTTTTCGGATTTACCAATTTGAAATATTTTGACGGCAGATTCTTCTTCAATACGGAAGTCGGTTTTTATCAGGAATTCTTTCGACAAAATGGTCTTGCTCCGAATTCGGCTATAATAACTCAGGGTTCACCACTGCCTCAAACGCGTTACTGGGAATTGTGGGCGGGTATGGTCGAGTGCGGTGCCGTGGTTGGCCCTGCAAAGATAAGCTTGCTCTGGGTCTATTACCCAGGTACAGACAGACGCGGTGGGAAACTCATAGACAGACAGCCTACCGTTGCTAGCGGATTTAACGCAAATGGCGGTGTAAACCTTTATTTGCCGTATAGTTTGTTGCTGGGTTATAACTACGGATCGGGAAACGATTCAATAACTCGCTCTTCCAATCATGGTTACATAGCAGACGCTAGCACGTATGGCCTAAGATTGGATTACGCTGTGGCGGCTAATCTAAATGTATATGGCACGTTCTTGTACGCAAACAGGGTTTCTCAGGGGTATGGATGGGGATGGATACGACCCGATCCAGCGACAAATTTCAGTGGTTCCCCAATTACCGATCCTGCTCTGCAATATGGTAACAGTGGAGCCGCTAGATACGGTGGAAGTGACCCTAACCTCCCTACTAACGGCCCCTCAATTGGCAATATGGTGGACATTTCGTTCGCTATTGGGGCTCCAAACATTCTGGAGCGAGACCTTGGCTACGAAATCGGTGGTGGCGTCGATTGGAAGCTCATCGAAGGATACAAGTTAACAGCCAGGGTGGCTTATTGGAAGCCCGGCGGCTGGTTTAAATACGCATGTGTGGATAGGAGACAATTTCATTGGGATTATCCGGATGCTAACAACCTCTGGGGAATAAATCCTAATCGAGAAATTGACCCGATTTTTGGTGCCCGGGTATCTGTTGATGTAAACTTCTAAGCTTGATTCTCTTTCATTGCTGAGATGCCCAATAAGTGTAAGCTGAGAGACCAGACATCCAGGTCCAAGAGGCATAATAATTTCATTTTTGGGGATTATGATTATAACACGACAAGAGGCATGTGGGCTTCTAATGAACAAACCTCCTTATTGGAAGAAACATTTGTCAAAAATAGCTCGGATAGTATTCTAATGTGGATTCAGTTAGTTGCTCCCGCCTCAAAAGCTTGTCATGCCTCCGTCTCGGAAAGTTCGTCCTAACGTAAAGACCATCAGCTTTGATTTAGCTGACTATCCTTCCAACAAGATATTTTGTTGTAGGAATACGAATAAAAATCAGAACCATAAAAAATATTAATTTCTCTCAAATTGTATGATTTCGGAGCAGTGAGAAAGAAATTAGTCTTCACAGTATCAGACACATCTGCCGCCAATATATATCAAGTCGCAGGCGACATTAGCGCTGTTCTAGAAATATTGGACCATAGAAGTTTTAAGAACTCAACTTGATACATGCATGTGGTTATATATCACTTTAAAGAGATAGCAAAGAAGACTGACTAGCCCTGTAATATGTTGGAATGATTGACAATTTAATTCGCCCTCTAAATGCCCTCCCTTCCCTATTTCATTTATTATTTCAAGATGTTCCCATAACTTCTAATCCGTAGGTAACAGGTTCGAATCCTGCCGGGCGTGCCAATAACATCAACAGGTTATCTACCCACCAAGCTTTCCAAAAATATCTTTTGCTGCACCCTTGCTGCAGTGCGAAAAAGTTTGCAGCACAAAAACTGGCTAATGCAGCCGAAGACGTAAAGATGTCTTTCCTGGACGAGCCCGGTTATCTGACTCCCATGGGCGAATCTCAAATTTCTCTAATCTATCTGCGATGTGGCCCCATCCAACAAAACATTTTGCCAATCACGGTATTTGAATTTTCCACCATGAAACCTGACGTGCCGTTGAGATAATACAGAATTAGGGTTCACATGTGTCATGCTGTCAATCAAATACCGTGCCGCCAGCAGCTTCTACTTACTCCCCGTCAACTCTCGGCGTAGTCCCTTGGGTTAAGAGCCTTATCACGCCTATTGCAAACGCTCCGTCACGTTCCATGCAATTATGATAAATCGTATGGCATGTTCCGTGCCGGGCAATAGGCGTGCCCGCAGAGGCGTTTTCAATTGTGTCTCGACCATACCGGCGCGGTAGGGGCATAGCAAAAAGAGAATTGGCCATCAGGAAAACAGGCTTTCAAAAGAAGTCTTAAGTCCGCAGCGATTTCAAACAAGGGCTCTACGCCCAGAGCTGGGCGAGGAAGAAACCAAAACGCCGTTGGCGTGACACATGCCAATCCTCAGAGCGTTTAATCGAGTTGTATTGCATGTGGCATGACAGAGAAAATGCAAGCGACGTGATTGGTTCACATAATAGATGGCGGCAGGTTGGCTGGATTTCGAGACTATTCAGTCTCGTATGATTCACGTTTTTGCGTACACCTACCTGGGCTACCAATATTACTATAGTGCTGCGCGATGGAAATGGGTCCTAAGCGAAAGATTCCAGGACGCTTCTCAAAGACCCAGGATTTCCCTGAAATCGGTTGAATCTTTTAAACAGTCTCTGTTTGCGTCCACTTAGAGTGTCAAAAAAGTCGCGAAAATGGTCACTCAACACCGTTCATTAAATTATCGGGGTTAAAATCTAAGCCCAAATTTTACATTGAGAACTTTCACTATCATATTGGATCCAAGTGGCTTCACGATATGGCGGGAAGGTATAGTTTGATTCCAGATGGAGGTTCTATAGTAATGTTAATTTGAAAAAATTATGCTAACAGATTTTGTCGCAGCTTCGCTTTCCGCATGACAATGCTAAAGAGGTTCGGTGTTGTCTGTGTCAGCGATAGCCTCAGTATGCGGGAAACATTCCTTAAAAGCATTCGCTATGAATATCGCCTGGTTTGCAAATCGCCTTTTATCGGTCATTTCGATCGAGCGATCCCATATGGCGCTAGTGTTCTGGTACAAGGCACGATGAGCTGGACATTGTCCGAGGAGGCAGCATGGCAAAGACAACTGATTACATAATCAACGCTCTTTTGGAGCAGGGAGTCAGCCACGTATTTATTGGGCTAGGCGGCCTGAATGACAATTTCATGCCGGCTTTGTCCGAAACCAGGGGGCTAAAAGCGGTCGTCGCAGCCTTCGAGGGAGGAGCGGCTTATATGGCTGACGGTTACTCTCGAGCTTCAGGCCGTCTCGGGGTGTGTTTCGGAATTGGTGGCCCAGGTATTCTCAATATGACTACAGCGCTAGCCGCTGCCAGCACAGACCGCAGTTCTGTCCTCGCTGTCAGTGGCGAAGTCGCGCGCAGTTGGGAAGGAATGGGTGGCTTTCAGGACGCATCCCAAGCTGGGATCGATGATATTGATATTCTTCGGCGCGTGACAGGATTGTCTTTGTCAATGTCATCATCAGCGGTTGTGCCGCGTCATCTCAGGCATGCCATAACATACGCCTTTACAAGGCGGGCGCCCGTTCATCTATCGGTACCCGTCGATGTGCAGAAAACGGAAATCGGTGACGAATGGCAGCCGATTCCAGCATCGCTGTTGTCAGCGCAATTCATCGACGAACAAGCGTTTGCGATGGCGGTCGGTCTACTTAATAACTCGAAGACTAGAAACATTGTTGTACTCGCCGGCCCCGGCATAAAGGGAAACGGAGCGCAGATGCTTCTCCAGTTTGCTGAGCGATTTGATGTCCCTGTGGCCACTACCCTTTCGGGCAAGGGTGTGATGCCGGAAAGTCATCCGCTGGCACTAGGCGTGTTCGGATATGGCGGATCGCGTTGGGCGATCGATGCAATCTGCTCGAATGATGTGGAGGTCTTGCTCGTTATCGGTTCCGACTTGTCTCAGCGCGACACGATGCAATGGGATCCGAAAATGCTGCCATCCAAGGCGCTGATTCAGGTCGACGCCGACCCGCTGCTCATCGGTAGGACTTGGAGCGCTGATGTTCCGATTGTTGCTGATCCAGCTTCGATGCTCAAAGCACTGGCAGAACTCCAGGATGTATCGGAACTGGAGGCCGGATGTGAGAGCAGGTTAGAGTTTATTCGCAAGATTCGCGCATTAGGTCCTCGCTACTACAATAGCCAAGACAGGGAGAGCGACGCAATGCCTATGCATCCCGCTCGAGTGGTGGGAGAACTTAGATCTGCATTCCCCGACAATGGCGTGCTCTGTGTCGATTCTGGCGCCCACCGAGCCTGGTTCGCCGAGTATTGGGAGGCATGCCATCCTGGAACCCACTTCTCACTGACCAACCTTGGACCAATGGGCGGCGCAATTCCACTCGGCATCGGTGCGAAAATGGCTCAGCCCGAGCGCCCGCTCATGGTCGCCACGGGGGACGGATGTATGCTGATGCATGGCATGGAGCTGCACACTGCAGCGCGCGAAAAGATTCCTCTCATCATCGCTCTCATGAACAACCAGGCATACGGCAATATTTATTTTCGCGCTTCAAAGATGGGTCCAGGCCCAGAGCGTCTCACCGATATTCCCGACATTGACTGGGTCTCTTTCGCCAAATCGATGGGGGGTGACGGAGAGAGGGTCGAACGTCCCGAAGGCATTGCAGAGGCGGTAAAACGGGGACTCAGCGCTCCGGGTCCCTACCTCTTGGATCTTCGTATTGACAAGACTTATCCAACTCCGGTAAGCGCCTGGCGAGAACGCCAGAAAGAATGGGAGGATAACGAGTGATGGCCGAGATCCCTGACCCTACCAATATGTTAACTGGCAAGGACCGTGAATTGTTCGATCATATGGCGTCCGTGCGCGCTCATGCCGAGGGCCGCTCTCATCTCGGCGATGTCTATGCGCGCATGTTCAACAATCCAGGTGTGGCTGAGAAAGTAGGCGCCCTAGGCGAACATCTGAGGTTCCATGGGTCGCTCCCCGACGATTTACGAGAACTTGTGATCCTGCGCTTTGCGTCCAAGCAGAGGTTTCAATACGAATGGTCCCATCATCAGCACCCGGCCAAACTGGCCGGAATCAGCCCAGAGGTGATGGACGCCCTGACCGCGGGTGAGGCGCCTAAAATGTTGCCTGACGCCTCCCAGGCAGCAATTGAGGCCGTCGATGCAATTATCTCTAAGAAATCAATCCCGGCAGATGTGCAGCAGAGATTCGTGCTCGCTTATGGCGTGTCTGGCCTAGTAGAGATCGTCGCCATCTGTGGTCTGTACACTATCATGGGATACATGACTACCGCTTTTGACATCCAGATCGAGGAAGGGTTACCGAAGGCGCCGTTTTGAATCTGTGTCGGCTGTGCCGAGTGAAACCAAACCACATCGATTACCTATATTGTAATGTCTGACCAGAAAGTTGGAGCTGTCAATGACCGTGACTTGTTTAGCTCCAAAATTCGTAGCCCCTTAGTCAGAATTTGCAAAAGCTCTATGATTTGCGATTGGCCAAGAGCAAATCTGGAGAAACCATCAAAGGCTTGGCTGCATTTAAGAAAATTAGGAATGAGCCGCTTCAATCATTGAATTCGGGAATGTGAAGTCTTTCGACCCCCTGAACTACTTTCTCGCTGATCTCATAGCATGAGGATTGCAGGACGAATTGTTCAAAGTTGAGCCATATGGTCAAACAAGTTTTCAAGTTATTTTGTCTCTACATGCTTGCACCCTTGATCAGGACACACATCAGGCGTATATTAGATGTATATTCCCAGGAGGCGCAAATCGAGATGCCCAAAAAAAAGATCAATATTACTATGGATCAAGACCTTATCGAATATGCGAAGATTTACGCTACAAGACAAAGAACTACAGTCTCGGAAATCTTTACACAGTTCATTTTGAATCTAAAGCGAGTCAATGAAGACGATCCTATGAAAATTTTCCTCGACGATCCAGGATTTAGAGATAGCCTTATGGAGACCATGAACAGGATTCAATCCGGAGAAACGAAATGGTCCACTTACGATGAGGTTTTCTGATGATCGCCTTGTTCAGTGACGACTTTGTTAAATCGCTAAAAAAACATGCGGCGTTGAAGAACTCAGTTCGGAAGAAAGTGGACATGATTCTTGCTAATCCGATTGCAATCGGCGAACCGCTGAAGGCAAATTTCCGTGGGTATTACAGCGCCCTGGTGAAGAAAAACTTTCTCATCATTTACCTCTACTGTCTGATTTGCAGGCGAAAAGGGGATGACAGGATTGTCCTCTGTCATGATTGTTGAAATTGCGATGACCCAACGGTCAAATTCGTAGAGCTTGGCCCTCATGATCAAATCTACGAAAAGCGATAGGATTACTCGCAACAGGAGCGCCTCATAACCGTCGAATCGCATTTCAAAAACGGGTCACAGGAATTCGTTTTTCTTGGTATCTAAAAAAATAGGTCATGGACTCTAATTTTTGGGTCCATATTCAATAATTCTCCATGGGACCTACTGCCGCCCCTTCTGGGTATCAACAGATTCGGGAAGATCTTTGTCGAGGACCTCACGAACCGTAGTCAGAAGCTGTCTCATGTCGTACGGCTTTTGGTTACTATGAATGCTGTATCAGACAAACCGAGACATAAAAGGTGTTGTTTTTTTGATCCGCAATTCTGCCCCATTTCATACTTGCTTAGCAGTAACGGATCTCGATGATCGATTGGCGGAAACGGAATGGTAAATCTACTGAAAGGAGTTCCATATGTTTGAAGTAAGTGAAGAAGCAATGGAAAAGATCAAACAATTTTTGGCAGAACAGCAAGCGCCTCAGGCGATCAGAGTCTTGATGAACGAAAACGGATGGAGAGGTCCTCATCTCATCATGGCTCTGGATGCGCAGAAAGAAGATGACGAAGTTTTCACTGAGAGAGGCGTGACATTCGTTATCGAAAAATCGCTTTTTGAAAGACTAGAACCCATACGGATCGGCTACACTCACTCGACTTTGGGTTCAGGTTATACGCTAGAATCGGAACTCATGAGGGGTGTGAAGGGAGTTGGGATAGGATGTCACGAAATTTGTAACAGTTGCGACAAAGTTACGAATTGAATAGCTTTATGTTTTACGAATTAGCCCTTATGAACAAGCAGCCTGCACTTAAAAGTCCTGTTCAACTGTCCTAATTGGTTAGACCGTTGCTCACTTTGATTAACGCAGGCCAATTGAAAAGAAACTTTAAAATTTCAGTTGGGGCATCAACGTTCAACCACTAGAGGGGCCGATGGCGGATAATGGCCAGAGAATAGAGCGTATCAAGACGGTAATGCGGGTGACGACCGGCAACTTTCTAGAAATGTACGATTTCATAGTCTATAGCTATTATGCAAAATATATCGGCCAGGTCTTTTTCCCCTCAGTCAGCGAGTTTGCATCGCTAATGGCCTCGTTCTTAACGTTCGGTGTGGGTTTTTTAATGCGCCCGGTAGGGGCGCTCGTACTGGGGGCATACATAGATCGGCACGGAAGGAGCAAGGGGCTGATTCTTACCCTGGGGCTTATGGCTGTTGGCATATGCGCCATAGCCGTCACCCCCGGATATAACCAGATCGGAGTCCTAGCGCCTATAATAGTCGTCTGCGGTCGCTTGCTGCAGGGATTGTCGGCCGGCGTCGAACTGGGCGGCGTATCTGTTTATCTGGCCGAAATAGCTACGCCTGGAAACCGCGGATTCTATTGCTCGTGGCAATCCGGAAGCCAGCAGGTAGCCGTTATGTTTACGGCAATAATAGGAGTCAGTCTAACTTTTGCGCTGACTGCGCAGCAATTGGCCGAATGGGGGTGGCGTATTCCAATGATCATCGGTTGCGCGATAGTGCCTCTGATCTTTTGGTTGCGCCGGTCCCTCAAGGAAACGAAGGTTTTCAGTAGTCGGAAACACCACCCGAAAGGACGTGAGATCCTCAGAATCCTTGCATCCAACTGGCGCCTGGCGTTTATCGGCATGATGCTATCCACCATGACGACTACTGCCTTTTATACCATTACAGCCTATACCCCGACATATGGACACGAAGCCCTCAATCTGGCGGTGCGTGACAACCTGATCGTAACGCTCTGTGTGGGGCTGTCGAATTTTATATGGCTTCCGATAGGCGGGGCCATTTCAGACCGCATCGGTCGCCGTCCACTATTGATACTAATGCCCTTGCTTGCAATTCTGACTGCTTATCCAGCCATGCTTTGGCTGGTTGCCGCGCCCTCTTTTGGTAAGTTGCTCCTCGTTCTGCTGTGGTTCTCATTTTTCTACGGCGCATACAATGGAGCAATGATTCCCTTCCTGACGGAAATTATGCCCCCGGAAGTGCGCACCGCAGGATTCTCGCTCGCTTACAGCCTGGCAACTGCAATCTTCGGCGGTTTCACGCCTGCAGTGTGTGTTTGGCTCATTGAGGTTTCCGGCAACCGAGCCTCCCCAGCGCTATGGCTTTCCTCTGGGGCGGCTATCAGCTTGATCGCGGCTTTTTTGTCCTGGCGTCTCGCTGAAAAGGCACGGTCGCTCGACACCATTTCATGATCTACAAAGAAATAAACAGGCGTTGGCCCATAAATCTGGTTGGATTACAACCCACTTCTCCATGCCAGAAATAGCAATCTCCAAGGACGCTTCAAACGCAGTTTGCGAAGAACAGTCACGCGAAAGCCCCACACACGTAATCTTGAAAAAAAATCCGCCAAAAGATAGTTGGATAGCTATTGGGAAGTTTTAGTGAAGTTTTGGAGCCGAGGATGGGAGTTGAACCCACGGCCTGATGATTACGAATCATCTGCTCTACCACTGAGCTACCTCGGCCCCGCTGGAGCGTGAGGACATCACTCTCCGCGGCGTCAGCAAAAATAAAACAAAGTATTGTATTCTGTCAACCTTCGCTAGGGTTTTTAGGGAATAAGGCCTGCTTGCAAATACTGATGAGTCAGGTTATTGCGCCGGCTCCAATGGAAAGACCTATTTACCCATCTTCATTCCCTCTTGGCTGGATGGCTTGTCGTCACTGTTGGTATCTTTCATTTTCATGCCGTGTTCCTTTTTGTCGCCTTTCATCTCCTTCATCGGCATGCCGGGGGCTTGGGATTCTCCATTCTGATTCATCATGTTCATCATGGGACACATCATTTTCTGTTGACCGGCCAATGTTTCCATCTTGGTTACCTGATCAGGTTTCAAAACTGCTTTGGCCTTAGCAGCGCTTTCCTTGTCGATTTCCTTGAGCTTTTTAGCCTGCTCGTCAGTCAACCCCAAGTCCTTCGTCCTTGAAATTATCGACATGGGCGAAAATTTTTCGCTGGACATCATGGCCTTACACTTTTGCATCATCTCCATCATACTGGACATCATGTCTTTCTGGGTGTGAGGGGCCGATTGAGTCACCTCCTTCTGGGTTTCATCCGCCTTCTTGGGCTGACCGTGTTCATGTCCTGCAGCGTAAACTAGAGGAGAGACAGCGCAGAGCGCAAGCATGCACATAATAATCAAGATTTTTCTCATGTTTTAGTCCTTTCTGATAAATATGCTATAAGATGCATCAATTACTACAGTTTCTGATAATTATGCAAATGCAAAATCCAGAAACCGACACTATTTGTTATAGACAGCCCGTTGTGAAATTGTTTCAAACAATGGGGGAATTAATTCCTGCCTAATGCGCCGATTATGCCGCGGGACAAACTCGAAACACCATCAATTGCGCTTACGTCATCACCAGCTTCGAGACACTTTTTAATCAGGGCGCTGCCCACTATCACCCCGTCGGCTACATTTGACAGCGCCGCCGCCTGCTCTGAATTTGACACCCCAAAACCGACCGCTACAGGAACGGACGTCAACCTTTTCACGTTGGCCACTGTTTTTAGCAATTCATCGTCAACAACTAAAGCACTCCCAGTGACCCCTGTCATGGACACCAAATAAACAAATCCTTTTGACAAATTCACGATTGTTTCAAGTCTTTTTGGAGTCGTGGTAGGGGCAACCATGAAAATTGTGTCGATTTCGTGGGAGCGTGCAACCTTAATCCAATATCCGGCTTCATCCGGCGGCAAATCGGGGATGATAACACCGGAAATGTTTGCTGCTTTGGCCTTATCACCAAACTCGTCTACTCCCATCCTTAGAACGGGGTTCCAATATGTCATCAGAACAATTGGCGCGTGGATATCGACGCTTACATCATTAAGTGTTCCCAGTATCTTGCCAAGGCTGGCCCCATTATCCAGAGCAATTTTGCCGGCTTTTTGTATAGTAGGTCCATCGGCTAGCGGATCAGAAAACGGGATCCCGACCTCAATGACATCTGCGGAGCAATTATCCAGGGCCTTTAATAATAGAACAAATGCGTGATCATCGGGAAAACCTCCCATTATAAACGGAACGTAGGCCGCACGATTTTGCCTGGCCGCCTTTTCAAATTGTGAGGTTATTTTAGAAATCATTTTTAATTCTCCGCGGAAGTCGAAGCGTGATTGGCGGTGTTCGAAACATTTTCATCCAAACCCGCAATTCTTTTTGAATCAAGATATTCCGCCACTTGGGACACATCCTTGTCACCGCGGCCGGAAAGACATACCAGGATTGTTTCATCTTTGGACATGCTCCCCGCGAATTTCATGAGGTATGCGATTGCGTGAGCGCTTTCGAGGGCCGGTATTATACCCTCAATGCGCGCAAGCTCCATGAAACCCTGAACAGCTTCCTGATCAGTAACTGAAACATATGTGACTCGTTCGATATCCTTGAGCATCCCATGTTCAGGCCCTACTCCAGGGTAGTCTAATCCCGCGGCAATAGAATGGGCCTCAGTGATTTGACCGTTTTCGTCCTGCAACAGGTAAAGGAGCGCACCATGTAGAACCCCGGGGCTACCGGCGCACAGGCTGGCAGCATGACGTCCGGTATCCAGGCCGTATCCCCCGGCTTCAACTCCAATTAAACGAACGGGATCAGCCAGAAACGCGTGAAAAAGCCCGATGGCGTTACTGCCCGCCCCTACACACGCGACTGCGACATCGGGCAGTTTTCCGGCCTGTTCGAGCATCTGTTTCCTGGCCTCTTTTCCAATAACTGACTGAAAATCCCGAACAATCATGGGATATGGATGAGGTCCGATTACTGATCCTATTATGTAGTGAGTGCTGGCGACATTTGTTACCCAATCGCGAATCGCTGCGTTTACAGCATCTTTGAGAGAACAACTACCATCATTGACCGGGACAACCTGCGCCCCCAACATTTTCATACGTGTTACATTTAGGGCCTGCCGTTCAATATCCAGACTCCCCATGTAGACAACACATTCCAGTCCCATGAGCGCTGCGGCGGTTGCTGTGGCGACCCCATGCTGCCCCGCCCCAGTTTCCGCGATTATCCTTGTCTTGCCCATCCTCACAGCCAGCAACACTTGTCCAAGAGCGTTATTGATTTTATGCGCGCCGGTGTGTGTCAAGTCCTCACGCTTCAGAAAAATCCTGGCGCCTCCAAGTTTTTCAGAAAATCGCCTTGCATAATACAAAGGGGTCTCGCGGCCGGCGAAATTTTTGAGAAGGCCCGTTAGCTCAGCCCCAAATGATGGATCATTTTTCACTCCGTCGTACGTTTCTGACAGCTCTTCTAACGCAGGCATAAGTGTTTCCGGAACAAAACGGCCCCCGAATCTGCCGAAGTAACCGTTTTGATCAGGCGTTGAAGCCCGCTGTTTTTGCTCTTTGTATAAAATTCCTAATTTTGTCATGGTCCTTCCTACCTGGTTCTATTTCTACTCCACCGGAAACGTCTACCGCATAAGGGTGAACTTTTCTAACGGCCGTCTCCACATTTTCCGGTGTTAACCCGCCCGCTAGAATTATAGGTCGCTTAACCGCCACGTCCGCTGCTAGGTCCCAATCAAAAGCCCTCCCCGTTCCGCCCTTCAATCCGTCTGCGGCGGTATCCAGAAGGATGGTAGCTGCAGCGTGGATATTGGGCTCTGGTTTGAATCCATTTTTTATGTGGACCGCCTTAATTACCCTTGATCCCAACGCGTGAATGTAGGCGTCGGTCTCTGATCCACTTAACTGAACAAGATCCAATCGTAAATGATTTCTGAAGAAAATTACTTCTTCAATGTCAGCGTCAGCAAAGACCCCAACTGTCTGAACAAAAGGCGGTAAGGACCGTGATATTTCAAATGCCTTGTCCAATGAAACCTGCCTGGGGCTTGGAGCGAATACAAAACCTATGGCGTCGGCCCCCATTGCGGCGGCGGAAAAAGCGTCTTCAGAACTGGTAATTCCACAAATTTTGACACGAACCATCATGCCCTCCTAACGCTGACAAATGAATTCAGCGTCTTTCCTGGGTCAGCGGATTTCATTAAAGCCGTCCCGATAAGGAACCCATTGACCCCAGCGGCCAGGAGTCTTTGGACATCAGCCACAGTCGCTACGCCGCTCTCCGCTATTACGATAACATCCTCAGGAATCTTCTTTCTGAGTCGCTCTGAGACGCCAAGGTCTACCCCAAGTGTTTTCAGATTGCGGTTGTTGATACCGATTAAACGCGGATCAAGCTTAAGCGCCCTTTGCGCTTCATGCTCGTCGTGTACTTCGAGAAGTGGGGTCATGCCGAAGGACAAGGCGCTATTATATAGTCTTGAGAGTTCATAGTCATCCAGGATCGCCACTATGAGCAACACAGCGTCAGCCTGCGCCGCCCTTGATTCGTATAACTGCTCAACTCCTATAATGAAGTCCTTTCTCAGTAGCGGAAGGCTGACTTGATAACGGACTGTGGTCAAATCGTCAATGGAGCCGCCAAAGAATTGAGAATCGGTAAGAACGGATATGGCTGCGGCGCCGTTATACTGGTACGCTTTGGCGACATTTACAATATCAACATTTTTTTTCAGACCATTCCAGGATGGCGCAGATTTCTTTATTTCCGCGATAATTGGGACCGATCTATCGCCCTGAAATTTTTCAAGGAAATTAAGAGGTTTAGGCGCCGCGTCGGCAAGCATTCCCAGCATTGTCATTCCAATCGCTTTGAGCTTTTCAACTTCCCGTTTTTTGTTCTCAATTACCGTGTGGAAAAAATCGTGTGTTGGGGCTAGCAAGTTAGTGTCCTCCATCCTTCAGAGACCTAGCGCATTTGATCAGTGCATCGAGTTTGTTCAACGCGGCCCCTGAATCAATTGAAAACGTTGACAAAGCCATCCCCTCCATGAGGGTCTTGGCTCGATCAGCCGCCACCAAAGCAGCGGCTGCATTTAAAAGAACCACATCTCTATACGATCCAGATTTTCCGTTTAGCACAGATTTGGTGAGAACCGCGTTCTCCTGAGCATTTCCACCACCGATTGTTATCGAAGTATTACCTTTCAAGCCAAAATCTGATGGTTCCATATATCTGAATGAAACTTCGCCATTCTCGGCTAATCCAACTAGTGTTGGTCCACTAAGGCTGATTTCATCCAGTCCACCGTGACCATGAACGACAAAGGCCTTTTTGGCCCCAAGTCTTGCTATCACATGAGTTAATGGTTTGACCATCTGATTGTCGTATACCCCCATCAACTGAACCTGCGCTCCGGCAGGATTAGTTAACGGTCCCAAGAGGTTGAAAATCGTCCGAAGCCCCAACTCACGTCTGGGACCGATAGCGTATTTCATGGCGGAGTGTAAAACAGGAGCAAACAGGAAGCCGATACCTACTTGCCGTATGCACAAGGCGACCTGCTCTGGGGAAAGGTCCAACGGCAATCCCAGGGCTTCCATCAAGTCCGCGCTGCCGCATTTGCTTGAGACGGACCGATTTCCGTGTTTAGCTACCTTTACTCCAGCGCCTGCAACAACAAACGCCGCGGTAGTTGAAACATTAAAGGTATTGGAGCAATCGCCTCCAGTACCGCATGTGTCGATGAGAATTTCTCCTTCCTCGCATTTGTAAGGTATGTGAGAACTCTTGGATCGCATCACTTTTGCAGCGGCCGTAATTTCTTCAACTGTCTCGCCTTTCATCCTCAAAGCTACCAGGAGGGCGCCGATCTGAGCTTGAGTTGCGCGGCCTTCCATTATCTCTGCCATAGTCTCCATCATCTGGGCCTCAGAGATGTCATTTCCTGAAACCGCTTTTTCTATTGAATCCTTAATCATGGTATCCTCCAAATCCTATTCGTTAAAAAAGAAAAGGCCGTGAATCCTGTTGGCTTTGAGATTCACGGCCTTATGTTGTCTGTTGTAAGGGCTTAATCAGACCTCGATATGCCGGGAATCTCCTCCTATGTCGCGCCACCAACCCCATTGGGAAACATTTGACGTTGCTTCTGTCGCACAAAAATGAGCCACTTCATCCATGGCGCTAACAAGTCCATCTCTGTTTCCGGTAGAAACAAGATTAGCTATTTCGTTTAAACTATCGCTGAACAGTTTAAGTGTCTCGGACGAATAGGGATTTTCAATAGCAAGGTCAGCATAAAGTTCCGAAGGCTGTTCGAACTGGCGCCGCATCATTGCCAGCAGTTGATCAAACCACGCTCCTGTTGCCTGAAGCTGAAGATGTGAGTCAAAACCTAACCTTATCAATGTTTGCCCAAGAGAAGTAAGCATTAGATGTCTCAAGGTTTGGAAACACGCCATAAGTTTGTCATGACCATCAGGGGCGATTTCGGTAATCTTTGCGCCCTGCTCTTCCAAGAAATTTCTTAAGGGTTTGATCCATTTTTCGGTTCGTGACGGGCAGATAAAGACAACCTGATCTAAAAGAGAAGCAGTAGATGGGCCGAAAAAAGGATGTGTTCCTATTACTTCGCTCTGTGAATATTTGAGCATAAAATTTATAGGGTCTCTCTTGATAGAGGATATGTCCATTAACAGAGCGTCGGGTCTTATAAACCGTCCTATTGATCTCATCACACCTTCGATCGCCGTCACCGGGACCGCCAAAATGACAACATCGAAAGAGGCTACAGACGTTTCTGGAAGTGGACTATCGTCCAGGTCCGAGGTGATCGTGTCCATACCCGCTTTTTGAAATAGCGATCCAAACCAGCGTCCCATACGACCCTTTCCACCTACTATGCAAACATTGGCTTTCCTAAAGTCTGTGTCGCTCACTGTCCTTACCCTGTACCTTCACTTGCTCTCTACAAATTTGATGAATCGATGTCACCTATTGGATAGGAACCAAGAATTTTCAGGAATTCAACGTCCGAGCGCAGACTTTCAATCGCTTCTTGAACCATAGACGACTCCTGATGTCCTTCGATATCCACGAAGAAGAAATACTCCCAGTTCTTGTTTTTCATGGGACGAGATTCAATTCGAGTGAGGTTTACGGATCTCTTCGCAAAATGCTCAAGGGCCTTATAAAGTGAACCAGGGATATGAGTGGCGGCGAAAACTAAAGATGTTCTGTCCGCGCCAGTTGGAGCACTTTTATTTTTCCCCAACAGCAGGAATCGTGTAGTGTTACTAAGGCTGTCCTGTATGTCCGAGGCAAGGATTTTCAGATTGTGTTGAGTGGCTGTGACCTCGTTGCCTATTGCCGCAGCTCCGGGCCTGGCAAGCGCAATACGTGCAGACTCTGCCGTACTTGATTCCGGCATCAGAGAAGCTGAAGGTAAATTCACTCGGAGCCAGTTGCGACATTGATTGAGGGCCTGTGGGTGAGAATAAACCACAGAAATATCGTCCAACGAGGATTCCGTCGACATGAGCACATGTCGAATTCTTGAAAAAATTTCTCCACAGATCAGCAGATTCGAATCTATAAACTGATCCATGGTTGCGCTAACAGCGCCTTCTGAAGAATTTTCCACCGGGGTGATCCCAACATCCGACGCTCCTTTTTCAACTGCGTCAAACACCTCATCAATCGAAATTTGGGGGAGATAAAGCGCAGAATTGCCAAATCGTCGTAACGCAGCCAGGTGACTGAACGTTCCCTCAGGCCCCAGAAAGGCTACCCTCAATGGACGTTTGGCGCTACGACAGGCTGAAATTATTTCGGAAAACACATTAGCTACGGAAGATTTTGACAACGGACCGGAGTTCGCATCACAAAGAGACTTAATTATTGTGAGTTCACGCTCAGGGGAAAAATTAGTTACGTTGGCCGAATTTCTCAATTCCGCGATGGTCAACGCGTGAAAAGCTCTCTGGTTAACCAATCGCAACAATTCCATGTCAATATTATCAATTTGTTCTCTTATGTCTTTAATCGAGGCTATTCCAGTGAGGTTGGCATCGCCTTGGGCCTCGTCAATTCTAAGTGTTTCAGATAAACGCATCAGGGCCTCTTTCTGATTTTGCTTGTCAAACATTTCAAACCAAAAGGTTCATGGCCTCGCCAACAATCGTCAGGTTTTTCATGAGATTACAGAAATCCTCAGGTCGTAGTGATTGCTCACCATCACATAGAGCGGTTTCAGGAGAACAATGAACTTCGACCATTATTCCATCAGCGCCTACAGCCATCGCTGCAAGAGACAAAGGTTGAACAAAGCGTCTGATACCTACAGCATGGCTTGGATCTACAATCACGGGCAAATGGGTCCTTTCTTTGAGGACACAAACAGCGCTAAGGTCGAGAGTGTTCCTGGTCGCGGTTTCGAAAGTCCTTATCCCTCTTTCGCATAGAATTACCTGCGAATTTCCCGCTGCAAGAATATACTCCGCTGATGATAGCAACTCATCCATTGTTGACATCAAGCCCCTTTTGAGAATGATCGGCTTGCGACATTTTCCAACTTTTTTGAGGAGCGAAAAATTCTGAATATTGCGAGCGCCAATCTGCAGCATGTCGGCATAATCTTCAACAAGCGCCACATCCGCCGTGTCCATAACCTCCGTAACTACCGGCATTCCAGTCACTTCTCTGGCTAGTGACAGGAGTTTCAGCCCTTCCTCGCCCAGTCCCTGAAAACTGTATGGGCTGGTTCTGGGTTTGAAAGCCCCACCCCGCAACACGACAGCGCCGGCTTCTTTAACGGCGAATGCGGTATCCACAAGTTGCTGCAGGGATTCTACAGAGCATGGCCCGGCAATTACCCCAAATGAACCTCCACCTATAATGGCCTCACCAATCCTAACTACCGTGTCTTCGCTTTGATAGTCCCGGCTTATGAACCCTTTCCTGGTAGGAGGTCTTTTAGGCTCCATGGTAGACGGCGACACTGGATCTTCTACTCTGGACACGCTGGCGCTAGGTTTAATCATCTGAAACGCTCCTTTCGGAAACGAAAAGGGCCTTGGGGGTTTTGTTACGCCCAAGGCCCAAAAATAGACAAGGCCATGGGCGCTTTCGCTGTCTACCCATGGCCTTGTTGCTTTCCGTCTAAATTCTGTTACTCTTTATAGCCCTCCGGACACGGGTAGACAGACGAAATAATAAAATCGCCAAAAATAAAAGTATGCCCCGTTTTCAAACTGGCCATCAATTTTTGCGAGATTATTAAATTGTGAACCCATGAACCGTTTCCTTGCTTTTTACTATAATCTATTTCTACAGCAGCCTGAAAATATTGTCAACATTTTATTCATTTCACTGAACATGATTCTATAACGGCCCGGTTTCACTGCGATAGTTCGCAAACCACATTAGAGCCAAGCAATATGAGCGCCACCCGAAACCTGCTATTACTCCCCTGCAAACGTCCGATAGTAACGATCTCCTGCGAAATAACTCTCTACCTTGAGGGTTAGTGAGGTGGACCTCCACGACCGGCGCCGAACAGCACAATACTGCGTCCCGAATTGCTATGCTGGTATGAGTATACGCGCCAGCGTTGAGTATAACCCCACAAACATCAGTCCCCGCAGACTGAATAATCGAAACCAGTTCACCTTCAAAGTTTGACTGAAAACATTCAACTTTGAAACCCAGCTCAGAACCAAGTTCGACAAGGCTATTTTCTATTTCCGGTAGGGTTTTGGACCCATATAATTGAGGTTCCCGCTTGCCGAGCATATTCAGGTTCGGCCCATTTACGATAAACAATTTCATTCGCTTATTCCTTTGATAGCCCTGTCCGCAAGCCACGCGTCCGCAAGAGTTATCGCCGTCATTGCCTCTGCGACCGGCGCAATCCGAGGACAGAGGCAGGGGTCGTGTCTTCCTTTGACGGAGATCAGTCTATTCCGGCCTTTCAAATCTATTGTTTTTTGCTCAATTGAAATAGAGGCCGTGGGTTTTATCGCTAACCTCATAATTATAGTCTGTCCGGTGGAGATCCCACCCAGGATTCCTCCGGCGTGATTTGACAAAAAACCATCAGAACGCATTTCGTCGTTGTGTTGGGACCCTCTCAATTTTGAAGAATTGAACCCATCTCCAAATTCTATTCCTTTTACTCCACCTATTGAAAGCAGCGCTGCTGCCAGGGAGGCGTCAAGTTTGTCGAAAACGGGGTCTCCAAGCCCTGGCGGGGCTCCTTCGGCGGCAACCTCAATTATCCCACCTATCGAATCGCCCTCGGAAACAGCCAATTTAACCTCGTTGGCCATTGCTTCAGCAACACCCGGGTCCGCGCATCTCAACGGATTAGTAAGAGCAAAACCCAGATCCACATTTTGAGCTTCGATCTCTCCAATCTTTACTGTGTAAGCGTTTACATCCAAACCGATCTGCCTCAGCATAACTTTAGCTATAGCCCCGGCGGCCACCCGACCTACTGTTTCCCTCCCTGATGATCGACCGCCTCCCGGTTGTGGGGCCGTTAGGTATTTCCTGAAATACGTGTAATCCGCGTGTCCGGGGCGGAAAAGATCAGCGATCGCTGAATAATCGTTCGATCGCTGGTTCGTGTTCCTTACCAGCATTGCGATCGGAGATCCTAGCGTCTTCCCATTTGCCACACCGGAAAGCAATTCGACCGTATCCGATTCTAAACGCTGTGAGACATACTCGCTGGAACCAGGTTTGCGTTTATCCAACTCTGACTGAACGATCGAACGGGTTACCGGAAGACCGACGGGGACCCCTTCTACGATGACACCTACAGCAGGGCCATGAGATTCGCCAAATGTTGACAAGCGAAAGAATCGGCCATAAATACTACCCATTTTTCAAACCTTCCACATTTCTAATGGCGGCATCTAGTTCTTCCGGCCTCAGATCATCCACGCAAATGGGTAAACCGAGCCCCGTGAGCAATACAAAGGTGATTCGCCCGTTATGGTTCTTTTTATCATTCATCATGATTTGCCAGGCTTCAGTGGCGGGCGGTATAACGGTACGGCTTTGAACGAAATTTCTCAATGTCCTCTGAATCCCGACTGACAGTTTGTTTCTCAACAAGCCCCGGTTCTCAGAAATAGCCACCGCCACCATCATTCCTACAGCGACAGACATCCCGTGGCTCAATCGATAGTTGTTGAAGCTCTCGACAGCATGGCCGTATGTGTGGCCAAAGTTCAGAATACGCCTAAGACCGCTCTCCTTGAAATCCTTTCCTACAACATCGGATTTCGCCGAAGCGGATAAACGGACGACTTCGGCCAAAGTGAGCAGGTCTCCTTGTAGAAGCGAATCAATATTGCGTTCTATCAACCCTGCAAGTGACGGATCAGCTACAAGTCCGGTTTTGTAAGCCTCTACCAGGCCTTCTTCAATACATTTTCCAGTCAAAGTGCTCAGGGCCCTAAGGTCCAGGAATACTGCAGAAGGAGTTGCAAAACAACCTACCGGGTTTTTGACCTCATTCAGATCAACAGCCGCTTTGCCACCGATTGCAGCGTCAACACAACCCACAAGTGAGGTTGAAACGAGAATGAACGGGACGCCTCGTTTGTAAGTTGAAGCCACAAATGCCCCCAGATCTGTTATAACGCCACCACCAATTGCTACTACAAGGCCGTCCCTACCAAGTCGATCCTTTAACATTGCTTCATACAGACGCCTGGCGCTACCAAGTGTCTTGCTGCGTTCTCCCGCTTTAAGGGCCACTACAGTAGCGTCACCCAGCGCATTCGAGTAGCGCTCCATATGCAATCGGGACACATGTTTATCGGTTATTACGAATGTTTTGGAAGGCTTTGCAAGAATGGAGACTTCTTCATGAGCCCTCCATGTAAAAACTAAAGGATGACGGACACCACCTAATTGAACATCAATTGATCGTTGCGGTTGAAGTTTTTCGCAAATTTCCCACACCAATTTATCAGCCGACTTTTTGGAAGCTTCAACTTGAAGGTCACAATCAGCATATGCTTCGAGGCGGCTATTGTATAGAGCTGAGACAGAGGTCAGGTCACTCCATAATGGCCTAACCGAATCTGTTTTAACGCCCCCCAGGCGGCTCAAACATTCATCCAGTGTTGCGTTAAGGTGAACGATCTTACCGGAATCACGCATAATCTTTCGATTAATGAGGCTAGTTGGGACACCACCTCCAGTGGACACCACCAAAGATTTCCCTGACGAAATCTTTTGGAGCAATTTTGTTTCAGCTTCACGGAAATTATTCTCTCCCAATTCTTCGAAATAGGCCCGGACGGACATTCCGCTGTTTCGTGAGATCTCGTCGTCCATATCTACAAAGCGTCGTTTCAGGATTCGAGACAGGGACCGGCCTATGGTAGATTTACCCGCCCCCATGAAACCGGTAATGTATACATTGTCCATCATTCAACCAAACCTATAGGATCAAGAAAATTTTCGATTGCCGGCTCTTCTCCTGTCCACAAACGGAAACTCCGTCTAGCCTGAGCGGCCAGCATGAACAATCCATCAGTAAAAATCGCACTGTTATTGTCCGCAAAAGAGGCCCAAAAGTTGGTTTTACGCCCGTAGTTTATATCTATGACCAACCTAAGTTTATCGAGCCGAGCCTCATTGGAGAAGATTTCCATGAAAGATGGGCCTTCGGCCACCTCTGACACGCTTGTTGTGTTTATCAGCAGAGTGGCTTTTCGAAGAGCTTCCGCAGCATTTTCCGGAGGGATTGCCAGTCCGCCCAGTTTAGCCGTTAGTTCCAAGCCCTTCTTGTACGTTCTGTTGATGACACTAACCTTTTCATAGCCACGCTCGATGAAAGAACCAAGCACTGCTCTCGTGGCGCCACCCGCCCCCATTATCACCACATCCGAATTATGTGGAGAAACCCTGTATTTGTCGAGTAAGTCCCCGAAACCTCCGACGTCGGTATTGTGGCCTATCAAGGTTGACCCATCACGAACTATTGTATTGACCGCTCCTATGCCTCTGGCGCAATCCGAAAGCCCATCAAGAAACGGGATTATGGTTTCTTTATGAGGAACAGTAACGTTAACTCCTGAAATGTTCAAAGCTCTTATTCCCAAAACAGCGTCTTCCAGATCGGCAGGTCCTATTTTGAACGCGACGTAATGACAGTCCATGCCACGCGATAAAAAAACTGAATTATGCATAATTGGTGAAAGAGACCTTTCAACTCGCTGGTCTCCAATCACGCAGTAAACTTTCATAGAGTCAATTCCTTCAAAGTTTCGAAAAAATCCGGATATGAAATTGAAACACAGGACATGTCACGGATTGGAACATCCTCGCCAATGAGCCCGCACGCTATGGCCAACGTCATTGCTATTCGGTGGTCGCCAAAGCTTTCCAATTCATCAGTCGCCCTTAATTTGGTTGGGCCATAAATTAGGAGATTTGGACCATCAATCTCAAGTCTGGCGCCCAATTTACCCAATTCTGAAACCAGAGCGGCGACACGGTCGGATTCCTTGATTCTCAGTTCCCCAATTTCCTCAAAAACGGAAACACCATTCGCTTGAGTAGCCAAGAGCGCCAATATCGGAACTTCATCAACAAGCAGTGGCAATTCTTCTGAGGCTACTTTACAGGGGGAAAGTTTTCCAGCATAAACAGACCTGACGCTTCCCCATGGTTCGGGAGAATCCCCTGCTATCTGGACCTCTATTTGCGCCCCCATCTCTTTGAGTTTGTCGAGAAATCTTACTCTGGTCGGATTCAGCAGGATCTCTTCTGCTGTAACTTCACTTCCTTCAAGCATCGCTGCTCCGCATAGAAAAAACGCAGCAGACGAAGGGTCTCCTGGGACGCTGAAAACTGAGGGGAGTTCCATTGCCGATTTCCGAACGCTCCATACCCCAGATTCAAAACAGATGTTAGCCCCGAACATTCCCAGCATGTATTCAGTGTGGTCTCGACTTTTTACAGGCTCGGTAATCCTTGTCAAGCCTTCAGCCTCGACACCGGCGATCAAAAGAGCGCTTTTTAACTGGGCGCTCGCGACCGGCAATCTGTAATCAATCCCACGCAGTTCCGAACCCTCTATGGTAACAGGTGGTGTTCCTCTTGGATCGCAAGAAATTTTGGCTCCCATGGCGCGCAGAGGTTTCGCTACGCGCTCCATGGGTCGTTTCATCAGAGAATCATCTCCCCAAAGAATGAATCGGCCCGAAACTCCGGCGAGGATCCCCATCAGTAATCTCATGGTTGTGCCGGAATTGCCGCAATCAACATGCACTGAGTCTTTCAAGATGCGACCATTATTTGACAGATTCAGGTCCTCACCTGAGAAAACAGCTCCTCCTCCAAGCGCATTCACGGCATGTACAGACGTCATACAGTCTTGAGCTGTGGAATAATTGGAAACAACACATTCCCCCTTAGCCAACAGCGACAATAGGGCAACGCGATGCGATATGGATTTGTCACCTGGTGGCTTGAACGTCCCTGAAAGCCTCATCGCTGGTTTTCCTTAACCACATAAATGTCGAGAAAGTTTCTGAAGAGGTCCATTCCCTGGGCCGTAGCTATTGATTCAGGGTGAAATTGGACCCCTTCGAGTTTGAGTTCCGAACTTCGCAGACCCATTACTTCTCCTTCGGAGGTTTGGGCTGTAACTGTAAGAGGTGGCGCCACAGTTTCCTTACGCACAATCAATGAGTGATATCGGGCGGCAGGAAATGGATTCGGTATGCCTCTGAACAGCCCCTTAGAATCATGAAATATATCTGTAACTTTGCCATGAACGGGGCGCAAAGCCCTCGTAATCGTCGCTCCGAAGACCTGACCTATCGCCTGGTGACCAAGACAGACGCCCAGTATTGGAATTTTACCGGCGTACTTCGTAATAGTTGGGCATGTTATCCCAGAGTCTTCAGGCCGACCGGGACCTGGGGATATTATGATCGCTTCGGGACTTATATCGGCAATTTGATCGACGGTAATCTCATCATTACGAACAACTTCAATTTGCTTTCCCAATTTTCCCAGCGCATGGACAACGTTAAACGTGAAAGAATCATAATTGTCGATTACAAGTATCATGACATGTCTCCCATGGCCGCTCGAAGAGAAGCTATTCCATGCGCCGCTTTTCTCATTATCTCCTCGTATTCGAAAACAGGGGACGAATCCGCGACAATCCCAGCGCCGGCCTGCAAAACAAATTTGTTTTGATAAAACTGGATCATCCGTATTGCAATACAGGTGTCCATTGTTAGCCCCGGTCCCCAGTAGCCTACGGCCCCTCCATAGGGCCCCCGGGGCTCGGTTTCAAGGTTATCAATAATTTCCATCGCGCGAATTTTGGGCGCTCCGGAAACCGTGCCAGCGGGGAAACCGGCTATAAACGCGTCCCATGCGTCCAGGCCCTTGCGTAAATCCCCTGTAACTTGGGAAACAATGTGCATTACGTGACTATAGCGCTCAACAATCATGTAAGGGTCAACGGTTACAGAACCATATCGACAAACACGGCCGGCGTCATTCCTTGCCAAGTCAACCAACATGACATGCTCGGCGCGTTCCTTTTCCGATTCCATGAGTTCCTTTTCAAGCGCTTTATCTTTTATTGGGTCCGCTGAACGGCCCCTTGTACCCGCTATTGGTCTTATCAATACCTTTCCGTTTATAAGTTTAACTAGCGTTTCGGGAGAAGCCCCCGCAAGTTTCAGGTCTCCAAGCTTCAAAAAGAACATGTAAGGGGATGGGCTGTTCACCCTCATCCATCGATAGACTTCAAATGGATCGACGTTGATTTCCCCCATGATTTGATCGGAAAGAACAACCTGAAATATGTCTCCATCAAGTATGTGTTCCTTTGCCTTCAGAACCGAATTGACAAATCGTTCCTGGGGAGGCCGCACAATGGACAATTTTTCATTACCAGCGCTAGTGGTTAAGTTCCGGGCAAGTTTTGACTCTATTCCGCGTAGTTTGTCACTGCAATCTTTATCATTTCCTCCAATGGCGCAAATCGTCATTGTCCTGTACAAGTGATCGAAAACCACAAATTGAGAGGGATAGCAGAGGTAAGCAGTTGGCAGATTGCCTGGAAGTGGCTTGGGAAGTTTTTCGATCAGTCTTATGGCGTCATAACCAACATAACCGGCTAGCGATCCGACTAGTGGGAGTTTGGGAAGATCGACACACTCCATACTAGCCATCAGGTTGCGCACAGATGTGAAGAAATCATCTTTAGAGCTTAATGAAATCTCTCCGTGCGATTCAAGTTTGGTCCCTTCATCCGAAAGTATGATGGACACCAGGGGGTCCCAAGCTATAATCGAATAACGACCTATGCTCTCAACGTCTTCGCTACTTTCTAAGAGAAATGAAACATGTTCGCCTGTACACAGTTTCAAATAACACGAAACAGGCGTCTCCATGTCCGCCAGTAATTCCTTCGACAGGGTTTTGAGCAAGGCCACAATTTGGTTCCTTTCTTCAGAAACAAAAAACCCACCGTCATTTGACGGTGGGCCTTGTTGTCTATCTACAATGAGTAGTTAAACTGAGCAATCCAGGGCGGACCACACCGTCACAGTTGAACGGCGCCACCAATAAAACAGGAAACCGGTTTCACGAACACTAGTTAATGAAGATCGCTCAAGCTTACTAACAAATTTTGTAAGGGTTTGTTCCACGGTAACTCGTTGACTCCTTTATGTTAAATACCCTAGAACTAATGAGGTGTCAAGATCCAACAGCCCGAGTGTTTGCAACAATTCGAGAGCGCTATTAATTTAGTTGCTATCCGAATTTCGGGCTTCGTTTCGCAAACCCATACGGAGGGCGCAACAATGGAACCTAAAAAGATACTCTTCTGTGAAGATTTTTCTAAGAACGCCGAGGCTGCCAGATCTTGGGCGCTGGATTACGCTAAAGCCTTGGGCGCGTCTATCAGGATCATTCATGTTATAGGCGCATGGCCTGTTCAGGCTTATCGTCCCAAAATGAAATTTCATGAACAACAGATCATTGAAAAAGTCAAAGAACCGGTTAACGCGGACCTAGAAGAAATTTCGCAAGAATTTAGAAAACACGGAATACAGACGTCTTATCATACTGGGGTCGGCTCTCCTTCTGACGAAATATTAAGTTTTGCGAAAAAGGAATGCGTAGATCTAATCATTATGGGGACACATGGCTGGACCGGGTTTAGGTATCAGATTCTTGGCAGCGTTGCGGAAGCGGTTTTACGCCGAGCCAAGTGTTCTGTGCTGGTGGTCAGGATGCCAAGTCATGACGAGGACGATTAGCCAAAACAAATTGTTTTGAATCGGATTGGGGCAAATTATGGTTATTGATTCCAGAGCATTTTCAGGCTCACTGGAGGACCTCGTTTTTGGGGTATTTCAGATCGTTTTAATTGATCTTGTCCTGGCTGGTGACAACGCGGTGGTAATCGCCATGGCGGTAAGATCACTGCCCAGGAAAAAACGTCGGTTCGGGATCATTTTCGGCGCGGGACTTGCCGTAATCCTTCGTGTAGCTCTCACCTTTTTCGCTTCCCAGTTGCTTCAAATCAACTTTGTAAAGCTTGTTGGCGGTTTGCTAATATTTTGGATCGGATTCAAGCTGCTGCTTCAAGACGCAGCGGCGCAGGAAGCGGGGCGTCAGGCAACCAGCGTATGGAATGCGATCTGGATAATAACAGTGGCCGACGTCACTATGTCTACAGACAATATCCTCGCTCTAGCGGCCGCGTCCAGAGGCAACCTGCCTCTTCTGGTATTTGGTCTTGCGCTTAGTATACCCCTTGTCGTTTTTACCAGCGACCTGTTATCACGACTCATGGCTAGGTTTCCGTTTATTATTTATTTTGGAGCTGCCATCTTGGGTAAGGTAGCGGCGGAGATGATCTTCACAGACCCAGCGGTCAGAGAACTCATTCGAATACCGACGTTTGGTCTCTACGCTCTTGAAGTTCTTTTTGCAATAGGCGTGATAACCGTGGCGAGAATATACTCGAGAATAAGTGGCAAGTCTCAGGATGGAGTGAACTAGACTGTTTATTAAACTTTGTTGCGAGTTCATTATTTTAGATATTTAGCATAGCGGCTTAATCCCAATAGGAGGCGGTTTGGAAAAAAGATACGCCATTCTGGCGTCTGTAATGACAGGAATGATAATGGTCCCAATTGACGCCAGCATGGTTAGCGTAATTCTTCCAACGTTGACTGAGGTATTTCAAACTGACATGTCCACGGCGCAATGGGTCCCAGTGATATACCTTTTAACTGTGAGCAGTCTATTACTTTTTTATGGACGACTTGGCGACGTCATCGGATACAAAAAAGTCTTTCTTTACGGGCTTGGTGGATTTGTAATCTCTTCGGGCTTGTGTGGACTCGCGCCCAGCATGTATTGGCTAATCATTTTTCGCGCTGTGCAGGGGTTTACGGCAGGGATGATGATGGCTGTTCCTTTCGCCATTATTACCTCAAGTTTTCCCACCAACGAGTTGGGTAGGGCCTTAGGTATATTTGCTATAAGTATTTCAGCGGGTTTAGCCATTGGACCGTCATTGGGCGGTTTCCTGACAAGTCTGTTTGGTTGGCGTTTTACGTTTCTGATCAACATACCCATTGGAGTCATCGCCTTGATCATAGGATTTAAAGTTATCCCTATCTTCAGGCTAAAACCGGGCAAGTTAGATTTTTGGGGCGCTATCGCGGCTTTTATTTTTATGTTTTCGATTATAATGATCATCAACCGGCTTCAGAGCGCCGGAATCAACAAAGTTACTGTCCTGGCTCTCGTAGGCGCTGTGATCAGCGGATCTATGTTTTTCGTCATAGAATCCAGGACATCTGAACCGATGCTAAATTTGGGCCTATTTCAATCAGCTACTTTCTCTTTTGCTTGTCTGAGTTCCTTTTTCAACTTCGTCTCCCAATACGTGATGGTTTTTCTGACTCCATTCTTTTTGCAACGCGTCCTGCATTGCAACCCTGGGGCCGTAGGAAAGGTTATGACAGCCTTCCCCCTGGCGATAATAGTAATTGCCCCCGTAAGTGGCGCGCTCTCGGATAGACCGGGGACGCGATTGCTTTCATGCATTGGGGGTTCTATTAGCTGTATAGCCCTTATTTTAATGGGTTTGCTGCCATCTTCCGCTACGCCTCTTGATGTGGCTTTAAGGTTGGCCCTATTTGGATTAGGCACTGGTATTTTTCAATCTCCAAACACCAGCGCAGCGATGAGTGTTGTTCCCCGGGCAAACGCCGGGGTTGCGTCATCGATAGTCGCAACTGTACGCAATGTAGGGATGATGGCAGGGATAGCATTGGCGGGCGCGGTTCTTCATATATTCGTGTCTAACTGCATTCTTGAAAAGCATTCTCTTAATTACCAGGAGGCGCTCCTGTTTCTCTCTGGATTGCGTTACGCGTACATAGCCGGCGCCTTCATAGCGGCGCTTACGGCGATAACATCTTTTGTCAGGAGCAAACAATCAGGTGACGTTGTGAAGACGATTTAAAATCTCAACCAACGAACTCCTTGACGCAGAAATCTGTGGATCTACAGACGCCTTTCGTAGTGTTCAGATCACTATCCCGCAAACACGAGACGTCGGGCAACAATGTCTATCAGAACACACTGATCGGCGCAGGGACAAAAGTTAGAACAAACAGCGCTATCGCTGTCCAGGCCAATGCCTTTCCTGCAGGAGACGGGGGAGTATATGTGTCGATGGGTGGTGGGTGTTTCAAACCGATTAAGAGAGCAAGAGCAGCGAACATTATCCAGCCGGGCCACGCGAAATATCCTAGAGGCGCCAGAGACCCAAACACCCCATAACTCACGTAACGGGCAATTTTTGGTCCGAACATCGCGTATACTACGTGCCCACCGTCCAACTGCCCCATCGGCAACAGGTTCATGGCGGTAACAAATAATCCGAACCAGGCTGCGATTGCTATAGGGTGGAGCAAAATAACCGCTTGACTGGAAAAATGCCCAAACCATGCCAGACAGGCGAGTTCCAGTATGATTGACGTTCCGAACGACATGCCGGAGGTCCCGACCTGAGCCCCCTGGTGAATGGTGGAAAGGCTAATTCCAACAAAGAGTAAAGGAATGGCGATAATAGCCCCACAGACCGGCCCTGCGGCCCCAACCTCTATTAGCGCCTGACGGTTGGGAATAAAGGAACGAATTTTGATAAACGCTCCAAATGTGCCTACCGGTGGAATCGCTGGTATGAAATAGGGAGGCGTCACATCTAAATGGCGACGTCTGCCCGCAAGGAAATGTCCCATCTCATGGACCAAAAGAATGGACATCAACGGAATTGAAAAAAATAGTCCATTAACGAAAAAAGAAAACCATGAAACGAACTCTTTATTGGCATAAAGTGCGCCGGCTACTGTCGTTGTAACGATAGTAGCCGCAAATAACGCTATGTTTATAAACCACGAGCGACGGATGGAGTCATCCTCCCTGTGCCACGAGTTTCTTCAAAGTAGCTGATGCAGAGAACTTTGGAGCCGTGCCGCCCAGGATCTTGATTTTCTCGCCGGTCTTCGGGTTGGTACCCATTCTTTCCTTCTTCTCTATGACTTTGAACGTCCCGAGATCAGGAATACGAATCATGCCATCTTTAGTATTTAATGAATCCTGAATGGCCTTGACTACGGTCTTCAAGGCGATTGAAGCTGCCTTTTTTGTTATTCCGGCTTCCTGAGCTACCAAATCTACTACGTCAGATGTCCTCACCAAAACACCTCCAATTAAAACTTAATTTATTCAACATCTTATGAACACATGAATTTTCGCATGTTATAGACAAACATTCTGATTGTCAAGATGCGCTGTAGCTTTTTTCGAATATTTCGCCAATTCAAGCCACTTGGAACTTCATCTTTGTATAATGTTACATAGTATTTTTCTTGACAACTCCTCCTATAAAACCTAATCGAACAGAACATCACAAGAATTTCAGGATTGTTTGTATGAACGATTTTGATGTGTTATCAAAACTTGAAGATCTTGCTAACCGTCTGGGAGTCAAGCTTAGATATGAGAACCTGGCTAAGGGGCCGATTCGCGCTAACGGGGGCTACTGCAGGCTACAGAATGATCATCTGATACTCATAGACAAAAATGATTCGAAAAAGAGAAAAATAAAATTACTCGCTCGTTCATTAAGCAGGTTTAATCTTGAAACAGTATTTGTTTCTCCAGCATTACGACGTATAATATGTTCATCTGACAAATGAGATGTAGGTGAGCAAACATTGATCCAGGATCAAGTGGATTTCTAAATAGGGGATTCGGCGCGTAAACTTATATAGTAAAGAAAAGAGTGATTGTGTAAGCAGGTCTTCTGATTTGGCCGATCTTCTAAGACAGTTGGATCTTGGATTAGATCCTAGGGTAAAAAATTACCTTGCGCTCAAAAAACAGATAGTTGATAACGTCAAGTTATTGCATGCCATTGAGTGGAGAAACCGCCTAGGTTCCGACTTTCCAATATTGACTAGTATTTTGGGGGGAACCGGCTCCGGGAAAAGCGTCCTGTTCAATTCGCTTGTCGCCGCAAAAGTGAGCAAGGTTGGGATCATGCGACCCTGTACTAGAGAGGCTGTGATATCTTGCCCTCTGCCCCTGGAAAAAATCTTGGAAGCCTTCTTGAATGAATGCGGCCTCGGGAGCGAATCGCGAATTTTTCCCTATCAGGCAAGAACTTTTGAAAACGTAATCCTTGTGGATACGCCGGACTTTGACAGTATAGAAAAGTCGAACCAGATTATTGCGGACCATTTTTTTTTATTGTCCGATCTGATTATTTTCGTCGCTTCCCAAGAAAAATACGGTGACATGGCAGGACGAAATGTCATACGAAGCGCTTTCAAATGGGGCAAAGAAATTAGAGTAGTTCTTAACAAAGCGGTATCTGACGACGCGTTTTCCGATTTCCACCAAAGCCTCTGCAGCGAATTCCCGGAAATGGAACTTAGCCGGATAGATCGGATCGAGGGAACTCCCGAGATATTGCCTATCGGTGGGCCGATATCACATTTTCTGAATTTGTTTAAAAGATTCGAGTCAATCGATGAAGTCTCTCGGCTCAAAACTGCCGAATATGACCGATTGCGAGCGATAACTTTAGATAGCATTGAGACGACACTTCACTCAATCAATGACTTTCAGCTTAGAGTCCAAAAAATTGTCGAAAGCATCGAGACGGATGCCCAGAGGATCATGGAAGACGTTGAGAACCAATTTGACGTATCCGGATCTAAGGAAGTGGAAGAACGAATCCAGGTCCGCCTCGAAAATTTGCTGCGCAAATATGACATTCTTTATGCGCCTAGATCAGCGGTACGGATGGCATTCAGGAAGGCATTTACAACATTACGCAGCGCCGTTACTACAAATCTGGTCGTTTCGGAAAATGTAGGCATTGACGAAAAGGTTTCTGTAGAAACGTTCCTGAAAAATGATTACGGTTATTCTCTTGCTATGATTGAAGCTTCAATTGCGAGATTAAACCTCCGCGTCGCTGAATTACTGTCATGCGAAGAGGATCTTTCTGATTTCCGATCGATTGCCCTTGAATCATGCCCGAGACTTACATCCGAACAAATTCGCGCTTTTTATGAAAGGGTTTTCCCGAACATAGAAAGCTTATTGGAAGGAGAATTTGAAAAATTCAGAGAAGGTTTGTCCACCGTCGATGAACTCAAGCTATACGGCTCATACACTCTCTGGGCGGTATTCCTTGTTACAGCGGAGGTGGCTATTGGTGGAGGAATGACTCTTCTGGACATGGTTTTGAATACAGCCATTGCTCCTTTTATTCCAAAGTGGTTGCTAAGACTCAAGATCGTAGACATACTGAGGGATATTGCGACCAGAGTCGACAGTTGTCGCCGCGAAGCGTTCAGGGAAATTCTACAAAATCAGGCGAAGGTCTATACGGATGTATTCTTGAACCTGGGGCCCAATGAAGCTTTGGTCAAAACTTTATTCAACCTGAGAGACAGTTTAAAAAATACGGTATAGCCTCTTAAGGTTATTATCATTTTCAATAGAATTGTTTCAGATGTTTTTTCAACAACATTTAATATTCTAATTTTTGCTCCAAGGAGGGAAAGTTGACACGTCATACGTTAAAGAATGGTCTGGAGGTCCTGATTGAGGAAGACCATGCCCGAAAAATTGCGGCCGCTGAGTTTTGGGTTAGAGTCGGCAGCGCCGATGAAGAATGTTTTGAGCGAGGAATTGGCCACCTCATTGAACACATGGCCTTTAAAGGAACACCCAGACGGGGAGTAGGCCAAATAGCTAGAGAAATAGAGGCATTAGGAGGAGAAATTAATGCATATACCAGTTGGGATGAGACAGTGTTTCACATCGCCGCTCCTTCCACGGAAATTGCTCATATCCTCGATATACTTGTTGATGCTGTATTTCACCCCACGATTGATCCAGAAGAGCTGGAAAGAGAAAAACAGGTTATCCTGGAAGAAATCCTTGAGACTCAAGAAAGACCTGAGAGAAAGTCTGCAGAACTTGTTTTCTCAACAGCGTTTGTTGCCAGCCCTTACAAATATTCAGTGATTGGCTCCAAGGAGATGGTGGAAAAATTCACGCGGGAGGACGTAATTGGATTCCGGGAAAAATGGTATGTGCCTTCCAATATATTTCTTGTTGTTTCTGGAGATGTAAATACCTCGGAAGTACTCAAGGAAATCGAGAAATTGACGTCAGACCTTAAACCAGTAGGATTTTTTAGACCACCGAGAGCGGTGGAATCTGCTCAAAAGGATATCAGGTCATCTTTTGTCACAGATAAGAATTCCCGGGAAACCAGATTAAATATCGCATTCCATGTCCCCCAAGCTAGTTCAATCGACACCAACCCGTTAGACATTGCGGCAGACATTCTAGGAGGCCGAGATAGCTCTCGCCTTGTCAAGTCCCTCAAAATGGATAAAAGGCTGGTTCATACAATATCCGTCTCTTGCATCACACCAAGGGAACCCGGCCTGATGCTAATCTCAGCGACATTGGATTCATCAAATCTTGAAGCCGCAACTCGTGGGATAATGGAAGAAATTTCCCTACTGGCAAATGAACCCCCATCATTTGGAGAACTCGAACGCGCCAAAGTACATATTGAGTCTCAGCATGTGTATTCCTACGAGACCGTTCAGGGTATGGCCAGAGGCATAGGCACATCAAAAGCCGATGCTGATGACCCGAATTACGAAGATAAGTATTTAGTTCTGAACAGGTCCGTTACTCCCGACGAAGTATCCGAAGTCGTAAGAATTTATATGGGAGCGCTCAGCAGCACTATTACTGTTTTGGCTCCAGAAGATGACTCCAAGGATTGCAAGATCGGAAGTCTCGCACAAATCATCAGGTCTTTTGCACCGGTTTTGAAAGTCGCTACAGAAACCCCTTCAAGAGAACCACAAACTACTCTCACGCAACTCTCGAACGGAATACGGGTCCTATTAACTCCTGACAATTCAAATCCGGCGGTTTCCGTCAAAATTGTACACTTGGGCGGTAAAAGATTTGAAACTAGAGAAAACCAAGGGATAATGAACTTTGTGGCTAACATGTCAACCAGAGGAGTCGAAGGCATCTCGGAAGTCGAGATTTCCAGGATAGTTGAAGAAATGGGTGGTCGATTGAACGGCTTTTCCGGTTACGATTCGTTTGGCCTGTCACTAACCATTTTCAGCCGCCATATGGAAAAAGGTCTCACCTTGATGTCCACGATTTACAACAATCCCACATTTCCCGAAAAGGAAATGGAAAGGGAACGCCAGCTTATAATTAACAGGATCAAGACAAAACCTGATAGACCAGTTCAATTCGCTTTAGACTGTCTCAATCAAACCCTCTACAAAACCCACCCATATGGTTTCTGCACAGAGGGGACCATTGCTACCTTGGCAAAATTCACCCGCAGGGACCTGATGGACTGTTATCAACGGTATTCAGTTCCTGCAAACTCGATAATCTCAATAGTAGGGGAGTTTGACCAGGAGAAAGCGCTCGGGGTTCTTGAGGATCTCTTTGGAAATGCTCCTGCTTCATCGTTTGAACCTCCAAAAGTTCCAGTTGAGCCCCCCATTGATCACCCCAGGGAACATATAGTCCGTATCCCCAGGGCTAAGGCTCACATTGCGATGGGTTTTCAAGCAGTTAGCATGTCGGAACAAGACAGATATCCTCTCGAGGTATTGAATAATCTACTTTCCGGCCAAGGCGGAAGTCTTTTTTCCGAACTTAGGGACAAACAGTCTTTAGCCTATTCGGTCACATCTTTCATGAAACCCAGCCTGGACAAAGGGGAATTCGGCTTTTATCTGGCTTGCGAGGAGTCGAAAGTTAACAGAGCGATTTCCGGTCTGTTAGGTGAAATTGAGAAAGTTAGATCAAGTTCTTCCTCCGATAAAGAGATCAGGAATGCGATTAGCAACCTGATCGGCAACTATGAAATCAGGCTGCAGAGCACATGGACTCGCGCCGAGAACATGGCGCTCAACCAACTCTATGGTCTCGGCTGGAATTATAAAACTGAGTACGTTAAAAGAATCTTGGAAGTCAAACCGGAAGATCTTCTCAGAGTGGCCAAACAATATCTTGATCCAGAAAAATTCGTGATCGTCAAAATTGTTCCGGACTCCTCGGCAGAATAGAAAAGGGAATTTGAGACGTCTCTGCCGGTCTCCGGACGGTGCTGCGAAAGGCGAAAAACCGCATCGGAAGTTGGGCTTGTCAAGTAAGCTCAGTTTTCCTCTTGCAAAAGCATCAACCTGTTTTCATAAGTTCATCAAGTCAGGAGGATTTTATTGAGTTTTGTTTCCGGCTCAACTTCGGGCCTAAAACACTCACAAATTGAGCGACTGGAGAAATTTGCCACTAGGCGCGTTCCGGCAAATGTCGTAATAACCCATGAACTAGCTCGGAGTCTGACTCAACTGGCTTTCGAAATTAACCGGCAACTCGGTCTGCTAATAGATCGTAAAGGCAGGCTCCAGCGGATCATTGTTGGAGAGGCGCGGTCTATTATTATTCCCCGGTTGACGGGTTGGCGTGTCGGGGTAGGCCGCCTGAGAGGGCTAAGACTGGTGCACACGCACTTGAAGAACGAGCGTTTGTCGCACGAGGACCTCACAGACCTAGCTCTACTGAGGCTTGACCTCATTGCGTCTGTCGGTGTTGATAGTGTAGGACTACCTACCGTAATAGAGATTGCTCATCTTCTACCGCCAAACCCCAAAGAGGAAGCATGGCGCCTCATGGAACCAACTTTTCCTTCTCAACTTGATCTCGACTTCCTTGCCTTTATAAAATCCCTTGAGGGCGAAATCTACAGGGTGATGAAATCCAGTTTCATCGGTTCCCAAAACGAGACAGCTTTTCTGGTAGGCAAAACTGATGGGAGACCATGGGAAATCGAAGAATCTATACGGGAACTGAAAGAACTCTCGAGTTCTAGCGGTTTGGACGTAGTTGGCTTTTTGATACAACGCAGGGATTCGGTTGATCCTCACTATGTTGTCGGCAAAGGGAAACTCAAAGAAATTGTTATTCAGGCTCTACAAAAAGGGGCTAATGTTCTGGTCTTTGACACCGAACTAACAGCTCCTCAGGTTAAAGCGATTTCCGAGTTTACAGAGATCAAAGTTCTGGATAGATCACAACTAATTCTCGATATATTTGCCCAGAGAGCCAAATCCAGTGAAGGAAAACTTCAAGTTGAGCTTGCTCAACTCAAATACGCTCTTCCCAAGCTCAGTGAAAAAGACGACGCATTATCAAGACTTACCGGCGGAATAGGTGGTCGTGGTCCTGGTGAAACCCGACTAGAAATCGACCGTCGAAGAATTCATAATAGAATTGGATTTCTCGAGCAAAGGATCAAGCAGGTTGCCAAAGCCAGGTCACTGAGACGCAGGCTACGCTCCAGGAGAAGCATCCCAATCATCTCGATTGTCGGTTACACCAACGCCGGAAAGTCTACCCTGTTGAACAATCTTACTAAATCCTCGGTCCTTGTAGAAAACAAACTTTTTGCAACGTTGGATCCTACAAGTAGAAGATTGAGGTTTCCGCGCGAAACTGAAGTCATCATAACTGACACTGTCGGGTTCATTAAGGACCTCCCCGAAACACTGCTAAAAGCATTTGCCGCCACACTGGATGAATTGACCGACGCAGATCTTCTTCTTCACGTAATAGACTCGTCAAATCCTCAAGTTGAGAAACAACTTGAGGCTGTAGAGGATTTGCTCGACAAACTTGAACTCTCAGAAAAACTGATCATACGCGTGTTCAATAAAATAGACTTGACGGATTCTGAAACTGTGAACAATTTGTGCGCCCGATACAATGGGGTGGCTGTCTCAGCCTTGAAACCAGAGACTTTCAACGGACTGATTGAACAAGTTGAAAACCAAATTCTTCAAGACTTAAAGCTTAAGCAAATCGAATACCACGGGAACAGAACCAGCGGAGCAAGCTTGACCCATGAAAAAAATTATTATTGATGACCCCATGAGGTTGAGGTTGGCTATCGCATGTTTGGTTCTTTTGGTAGGGGCATGTCTTTATTTCTGGCTATCAGGCCGCTTGAGTCCTATGCTGACCGAGTTGTTCAGCATTTTTGAAAACAGGGAGACACTTCGGAATTATGTAGAAAATTGGGGCAAAGCAGCGCCCATGGTTTTCATATTTATACAAGCGTTACAGGTTGTTATCGCACCAATCCCTGGCGAATTCACCGGCGCAGTTGGAGGATTCATATTCGGCGCGCTGCCCAACACAATATACTCGACCATTGGACTATCTATCGGATCAATGGCGGCCTTTCTTGCTGCAAAAGTTATAGGGATGCCATTGGTAAAATATTTTGTGAGCGAGAAATCTCTTGAACGGTTCCATTTTCTTACTGAGAGGCGTGGAGCAGCCATATCTCTGATCTTGTTTGCCATCCCGGGTTTTCCTAAGGACATCCTCTCCTATATATTGGGGTTAAGCCCCATGGGAGTTTTCACATTTTTCTGGGTAAGCGCCATTGGCCGAATTCCTGGAACTATTATGCTAAGCTTAAGCGGTTCCGCAGTGTTCGAGGAAGATTGGACCTCGCTTATGACACTTTTAGTAGTTTGCGCATTGACGTTCGTCCTGGTTTTCTTGCAACGCGACAGAATCGAAAGGTGGCTCCGTGGGCAGAACGTTTAATAGTAAAGACTTAATCCTTATCCTTTTGTAGTGATATATTTGTCAGGCGTTGTTCCATTTTCTCGGAGGGTTTATGGAAGAAGAAACCGAATCACGGGTCTTAGAAAAAACGCGTGAAATGGCTTTCACGGACTTCATTCAACAGTTTTCGTTGATAAACAACGACAAGAACCTTTTCCCGAAGAAATGCCGAACTTGCGGCAAAAGATATGAGAGTCTGTATCATTACATTTACGACACAGAAGCCAAAGCACAGTCTATGGAAGACGCTGGAGAAATAATTGGAAAATCATTTACAATGATCTACAGGAATTGCTCGTGCGGAAACACCCTGGTGGTTAGCGTCACGGATGAAATCCTTCCATCAATCAAGGACTTTTGGAAGGCTGTGCGGCGCTTGGCCGACAAATCCAATGATCCGGTCAAGGATATTGTGACGTCCTTTGTCAACGAATGGGAGCGTCAAATACGGAATCACTTCAATTGCGTCCAGGGACGCAAGCGATTTTAGAGCGAAAATAAAAGTTTTGAAGGCTTCAGAGCTATTGTATAGGTTATCTTATGGTCGTTAAAGATATTATTTTCGATCTCGGTAATGTTCTTGTGCCTTTTGATTGGCGCATTGCCGTAACAGGGTTAATAAAATACCTTCCTGGTGATCTCGCTGCAAAATCAGAAAGTGACCCCAAATTGTTTGCCTTAGTTGTGAGTGATCTCATTGAGGCATTAGAGATCGGGTCCATAAGTTTCGAGGGATTTCACAGGGAAATCGTGTTACGGACCGACCTCAGCGCTGACCTGTTAGAATTTAGACGGATTTGGTGTGACATATTTAGACTTGATCATCAAATGGTGAATCTCGGCCGTGAACTGGCGCGGCGATATGGCGTTTGGCTGGCGTCTAATACCGATGAAGCCCATTATGAAT
Organism: Deltaproteobacteria bacterium; assembly: GCA_021777225.1. Taxonomy (GTDB): domain Bacteria; phylum Desulfobacterota; class Desulfomonilia; order Desulfomonilales; family Desulfomonilaceae; genus CAJBEZ01. The sequence goes on along the minus strand of JAJYDQ010000008.1, from coordinate 23,848 downwards.
ACATCATCGGAAAATTTCCCGAATTACTCTTTTATAAAAAAGCGGCATTGTCCTACAAAATGGGAACTAAGAAGCCTCAGCGACAATATTTCATAAAAGCATTAGAAATGTTTCAGATCAAAGCAAAAAACTCAATATTTATTGACGACATCATGAAAAACGTCCAGGCCGCCGGAAAACTGGGGATGGTAGGCATACAGTTCACTACTTTTGAGTCCCTCTCCGAGCGACTAAGAGAATATGGGGTGGTAACCTAAAAAACTTCCAATGGGTTAGGGTATTAAGTATGGATAAATTTGAGATTGAAGGGTTTAGATTTTCAGCAGTAGGCGCAGGCATAAAACACGCGGATTCCGACCGGCTTGATCTAGCTTTGATAGCCTCGGAGCGCCCTGCAACAACTGTTGGGGTTACGACGACCAACCTCGTTTGCGCTGCTCCGGTTACAATAACAAGAGGATGTCTCCAAAGGGGAATCGCTCAAGCGCTACTAATTAATTCAGGCAACGCCAATGCGTATACAGGCGACTCGGGCCTGGCTAACGCTTTGTTTCTGACCAAATCCGTAGCGGATAGCTTAGGGATTGCCCATGAACTGGTAGTGCCAATGTCTACAGGAGTTATTGGTCAACCGCTTCCGGTAGACCGAATGAACGCAAAAATTTCAGAACTGACGAGATTGATGAACCCATCGTCCTTCATGGATGCGGCATCCGCAATTTTGACTACTGACACGACCCCAAAAACAGCATTGGTCGAAAAGCCGCTCAGCAACGGTCCGTTAAAGATTGCAGGAATGGCCAAAGGAGCAGGCATGATGGCTCCTAACATGGCTACGATGCTTGCGGTAGTTCTGGTGAATATGAGTGTTGAGGAGTCATACCTCAGGAAAGTCTTCGCACAAGCTAACGATTTGACTTTTAATAGAATTACCGTAGATGGAGATACCAGCACAAACGACACCGCAATAATAATGTCCGGTGGATCAAATCAGTCTAAAGCGCTCCTGGACAATGACATGGATCGAAATCTGTTTTCACAGGGACTAACAAGCGTGTGCGCTGACTTGGCCAGACAGATCGTTAAGGATGGAGAAGGCGCCACAAAAGTTGTCGAAGTTCGAGTATTCGGCGCTCCCGATGAATTCTCGGCAGTGAGGGTTTCCAGACGGATAGCGGAGTCACCCTTGGTAAAAACCGCCTTCCACGGAGAAGACCCCAATTGGGGTAGAATAATTTGCGCAGCAGGTTCGGCCGGGGTGAAATTCGATCCGTCAAAGATTGATCTTTGGATTGGTTCAGTCCAGATTGTTAAATCTGGAAATTTGATAGCCGGAGAATGGGAAGCTCAGGCAAAGCAGGAAATGCGCTTGCCAGAATTCTCAATATCAATAGACCTGAAAACCGGTTTGGCCCACGCTACTATCCTAACATGCGATCTTTCAGAGGAGTATGTCGCAATAAACGCTGATTATCGTTCATGAACCGGTCACTAGTTAAAGCCGCCGCCGGGTTAGGATTTCTTCGCTGATGTCCCAGGCTTGGGTCTGTTTTTTGGCGCAATCCCGTTGGTTTTCGACACAACCTTCTTTTTAACAGGAATTTTGGGAACCGTGATCTTTGCGCCTCTTTTAAGTCTGCGGGACAAATTAACATCTGGATTGAGCTGAACCAACATCTCCTTTGGCACGCCGTATTTTCCAATAATCCCCTTTACCGTGTCCCCCTTTTTAACAACATGGATTATTTGGCTCTTAGGCTTATCTTCAGGAATTTTTAATAGTCCGGCCAGTAAGATGTCCTTTTTCCCGGGAGGAACCTTGATGGAGTAAGGAGATCCATCAGTCGGAGTTACCCCACGCACAAGGGCCGGATTAAGTTCGAGCAAATCGGCGTACGAAATACCCAAAATATGGGCCAGCTTGTCAAGAGAATAGCTCCCTTGTATCGGAGCAAGTTCAAATTTTTCGTCAAATCTCTTTGAATCTATTCGCTGAAAACCATATTTTTCCGGGTTCTTCGCAATTATTGTTATAGCCTGGAAACGAGGAAGAAATTCCTTGGTTTCGCGTTTAAGCATACGGCTGGAACAAATATCCTCATATTCATTTGCGTCTTCCTTGCACAGCACCCTGTTTAGCTTGTTCTCCCCCGAGTTATAGGCGCTTAGCGCAAGCCTCCAGCATCCAAACATGCCATACAGATCCTTCAAATAAAGTAGAGCGGCGTTTGTGGACTTTGCAGGATCAAGCCGTTCATCCACGTAACTATCCACTCGTAGACCGTAAGTCCGTGCTGTGGCCGGCATAAATTGCCACATGCCCAGAGCGTTTGCACGAGACCTGGCTTCGGGGTTAGCGCCTGATTCAAGTAAAAACAGATAGGCAAGTTCCTGAGGCAAATGATGCTCTCGTGTTTGTTCCTTAACCATGGGTAGAAATTTTTGGGCTTGAGCGAGGTAGTTTCGAGTTGTATTTCTGTGGTCGTATCCATATTCCCTAAGAAATTTTCTTACTCGCGGTTCGTTGGCTTCGAGAGGAATTGGAGGATAAACGCCGGGCCTGTTTGACACTTGGGAAGATTTTCCCGAACCAAAGGTAAATGCTTTTGAAATGGCGCTGGATAGGGAAGATGGATTGAGATTATCCCTCTTTACAAGATTCAAAGAAGCGCCACAGCCAGCCAGATTGATTAGCAAAACCCCCAAGGAAATAAACCTGAGGAAGTCTGAGAGAGTGGATCGCCTTCGATTCTTTGGGTTAATGTCAGGGACCCTACCGCAGCGCAATTATGCCTCCACCTTTGTCCATCTGTCGATTCTAAATGAATTGCTCCGGCGTTTGGGACACAGCACCATTTCCCACATGCCAAAACTTTCCGAATCTTATCACAATTAGAGCAGCGGGAGAAGAATTGTCAGCCTAAACTTTGAGGATTTGAGTCTGTTTGTTGAAAAAACAGAGAGATCCCGTCCTCATCTATTTGTATCGTCCCACCGAAACGACCTATGATTTTTTTGGAAGCGCTCAAGCCGATCTTGACGCGATGCGGAATAAATTCAACTAGGTCCTCCATTCGGAGTGTTCCGCAATTCCACTTTATCACCATTGAGTTTGGACCGGGAGACCTATTCAGTAGGGCCTCTATCCTTTTTTCATACGGAACGTTGTGCTCTTTGTGTCTGGAGTCCAGGAACTCAACCCGAGTTCTAGCAAATACGATGCACTCAGCGATAGTGAGATCGAGCACAACATCGTCAATTAGAGTTGGAACGGGACCTTCATTATGATTTTGAACAATGAATTCGATCCCCCTTGAAATAAATTGCTGTCGAAGAAGATTAGAAACTCGTAGAAATGAGGCTTCAATATCACCTGCCGAAGAATTCACAGCCTTGGACCCATAGCGTCGAATCCCGCTAATTTTGTCCGCCGCCATCAACACTTGGGTTTTTATGCCGGCCAACTTGTCTCGAAAAAAATTAAGATCGGTTTCGTTTAAGGCGGGAAGTCGTTCGACCCTAAATCTAATGACCTCACAAGCCAACGATATGGCGTTTAACGGTTGAGCTACTTCATGGGAAAGTCCGCCGACAAGCTCTGGGAATACCATAAGCGCCAGTAATTCCTTTTCTTCAAGTTCTTCAGTTATGTCGTTGTTGCGCAAGTTCTTTCCGATGACTATCTGGCGTATTCTACTGCACGGCTTTCCCTAATAACGACAATCTTAATTTGACCAGGATAGGACAAGTCCTTTTCGATTTTCTTGCGAATATCTCTGGCAAGTAAAGTAAGGTGTTCATCGCGTATGTTTGAGTTCTCAACAATGATCCGGATTTCCCTACCAGCCTGGATAGCAAACGACTTGCTCACTCCCTTGAAAGAATCGGCTATCCTCTCGAGGTCTTCGAGTCTTTTAACATAGTTTTCGAGCATTTCACGTCGTGCGCCCGGCCTGGCCGCCGAGAGGGTGTCAGCCGCCTGAACAAGGACAGCTATAGCGCTAGTAGGATCTTCATCTCCGTGATGGGAGGCAATCGCATTCACAATCAGGGGGGATTCTCCATATCTCCTGGCAATATCCGATCCGATGATGGCATGAGCCCCTTCCACCTCATGATCTATCGCCTTACCAATATCGTGCAGCAATCCCGCCCTTTTGGCTTTTTTCTGGTTTAGCCCCAATTCAGCGGCCATAATACCACAAAGAAAAGCAACCTCGATGGAATGTTGGTACACGTTTTGCGCAAAAGATGTCCGATATTTCAGTTTTCCAACCAATTTGACCAACTCAGGGTTTATTCCGTGGACTCCAACATCGAAACTCGCCTGCTCTCCAGCTTCAACGATGGCCTCTTCCATTTCCTGGGTAACTTTTTTTACAATTTCCTCAATTCTGGCAGGATGAATTCGACCATCGTTCACGAGTCTTTCAAGAGCGATTCGGGCGATTTCCCGACGGATGGAATTGTAACCTGAAAGTATTACAGCCTCAGGTGTATCGTCTATGATGAGGTCAACCCCAGTAGCGGCCTCTATAGCACGGATATTCCTGCCTTCCCGGCCTATGATTCGACCCTTCATTTCTTCGTTTGGCAAACTCACAACCGACACGGTCCTCTCCGCAATAAAGTCAGCGGCGTACCTACCAATGGCCGTGGACACTATTTCCTTGGCCTTCTTGTCAGATTGGGCAAGGGTTTCTTCTTCGATTTGCCTAATTATTCTGGCGCTCTCAATACGGGTTTCGTCTTCAACCTTTTTAAGCAGCATGTCCCGGGCTTCCACAGAAGAAAGACCAGCCAGAGATTCCAACTTTTCCTGCTGTCTTTTTAAAAGATTATCAGCCTCGCGTTCCTTATCTTTTGTTCTTTTTTGCCCAGCTTCAATTTCTCTTTCGTGTTTCACCAGTTGGGCGTCCTTCTGTTCGAGTTGGCTTGATTTTCTCTCAAGATTTTCATCCTTTTTGAGAAGTCGAGCCTCTCTTGCAGAAAGTTCGGATCTTCTTTCTCGTATTTCATTCTCAAGTTCCGCTCTAGCCTGGAACAACTGGTCCTTGGTCTGGAGCAGAGCTTCCTTTTTAATTGTTTCCGCTTCTTTTTGGGCGTTCTTGACGATCTGGTCAGCGCTGGATTTCGCTGATTCAAAACGCCTCTTGTCCAGAAATTTAGCGACAGCGTATCCGGCGCCGAGTCCCAAAACTATTGCGACAAGGGCATAGATCAAAAAGGGAATCGATCCCACAGCCCCCTCCGTATCATTTTATTTAGCGGGACGTTTTAAGCTTGGAAACCATTTCGGATGAGGGACAATGACCATACGTGTCCAGAGGGTTATGTTTGCAAGAAGCTTATAAAAACTGAATCTATATATGGAACCCTGAACTGCCATCCAGAGGCTTCGTAGCACATCCCGGTTGTAGGGTGTAAAGCGAAATGCAATCTAGGTTGTTTTTATCCCCCGCAGTCGACCGTGGCAATAGAACTTTTGAACCTGGTTTCCCAGGTGGGATCCTAGCGGTTGTTTCAGGCTTCCTACTTCAACGGTAGGCTTGCACACCACAACCGGGTACAGATCCCAATTTTCGAGTGTTGGCTCAAAAATTCTCTATCCCTCACGAGTCGCGCAGAGGAATTTTTAAATCAGTCTCTCCCAGATCACCGGGTTTTAAGAGACCGTAGTCTTCTTCCTCCATTCTCTCGATTTGTCCTGAAATCGACTGCCTACATTCAAAAAGCTCATCCGTTATGTTGAGCAATGTGAGAATCGCGAGATCAAGTGTATTCACAACTCCCGATTTCCCCTTGATCTCTTCGGATCGGGAATTGATGAACTCCACAAGCCTCTCAATATAATCTCCGGAACCACGGCCACGAACAATATATTCCCTGCCAAACAGCTTCACCTTAAATGATCTGGAGTCTTGGCCACTTTCCGGCTTCAGGGTTTTTGAACCTACACCTTGACCGTCTTTCAGGTTAAAGCCTCCAAATTTGGGATTATGCCGTCCAATTTCCAATTGGTCGCCTCATTGTCCCATTTAACCTCATCCGGAACTCTATCTAACTCGACTATCTCCTTGTTTCTCTGGCTGAACCGCAGTTTCCGCCTTTATCCGGAATATTTTCTTCAAATACCATCTGCCGAATCAGTTATAAGACCTACTTCTGGAGCACGACCAATGCGCCGGGACCCTTTAGGTCCTTTCAGGGTGTTCTGAAGCCAAAACAATTATATTTTATTGGGCGTTGGTGTCAAGCTATATCTAGTGGAACAGAACTCAAGTAATGACAACCTTACTGGTCATAATTCCGCTATGTCAACACTCGACAACAGGTTGTTTGACATCGTGCCACATATTTTTGCCATTCCCCCAAAGACCCCGTGACAGGTTCATGAAATATGATTGTTTACACAAATGTAACAGATCAGCCCCGCTTCGATCCACGGATCTAAGAATCCGGTTCAGAATCAAACAAAGTACAAGACTCTTTCAGTTTAAGGATTTTTCTGTGAAAAGTGTTTCTACTCAGTCCAAGACTACGCGCGGCACGGAGTTTATTACCTCGATTCCTTTCCAGCACTTTTATGATCAGCCTTTTTTCGACTTCCCCCATGATTAGAGGATGAATGCCCTCTACATTGTTGTCCACAAGATACTCAACAAGAGAATCCAGCGAATCTCCGATGTTCGATGCCCAAGGCATCTCCCCTGCCTCCTTGTTCACACGGGAAATCTCCGATCCAGCAGGAATAGAATCCATATGCCCTTGGCCAGATTTCATGGGATCATTACCTTTCCGAAAAAATTGTCTATCAAAGCCAGCGCCATCTCAGGGTTTTCTTCCATAAATACGCGAGAGCGGAATTCCGCAGCGCCATCAATTCCTTTTGAGTACCAACCGAGGTGCTTTCGCATCCGGTGTAAGCCTCGCACTACCCCGCACCATCTCAGTTCATCTTCGAAATGCCTCTTCACAACAGCGCCCAGAGATCTGTTCGATTGGCATGAGATCACCATCCAATCAAACAGAGATTCAAGTATCTTCCTTGGGAACCAGGGACGCCCCAAGGCTCCCTTGCCAATCATGATTCCATCACAGCCGGTCTTCATTACCATGTCCTGAGCGTCTTCAACCGCCATCACTCCACCGTTGCCTATTACAGGAATTGACACCGTGGACTTGACCAGTTTTAAATGATCCAGTGAAACTGGGCCACAGTGGCCTGCGCATCTGTTCCGGGCGTGCAATACAATAGCGTCGACTCCCTCTCTCTCCGCTATCAAAGCCAACTCAGGAGCATTGACACTTTTTTCATCCCAACCGGTTCTCATCTTAACGGTTAAAGGTATTTTGATGGCTTTCCGGACCGATACAATGATCCGGCTGGCCATTTTAAGGTCACGCATCAGAGCCACACCACCACCAGAACCTATCACCTGCCTCGCAGGGCAACCCATGTTAATGTCTACAGCCGCAGCGCCATAATCCTCGACAATCCTTGCGCACTCAGCCATGATTTCCGGATCTTTGCCAATTATCTGAAAAACGACCGGAACAGTATGCTCACTGGTGTCCATAGTAGCCAGGACTTTTCGTGCATGAACAACAGCGTTACAGCTTATCATTTCCGTCCACAAGCACGAAATTCCAAAGCCAAGCACAGTACGTCTAAACGGTGGATCCGTTATGCCCGCCATAGGCGCTAGCGCCACAGCGCCATCCAGCTCAATATTACCGATCTTCATTCTTTGGAGCCAGACCTTGACCTAGACGAAGAGGGTATGTTTTCTGTTTCGACCTGGAAACAGCAAGAGAGTTCGGCGGCACATCCCTCGTAATTGTGCTTCCCGCTCCAATCACACTCCCAGCCCCAATCGCGACCGGCGCAACAAATTGAACATCGGATCCTACGAAACATCCATCCTCAATAATGGTGCGATGTTTCTTTTTCCCGTCGTAATTACATGTGATCGTCCCACATCCAATATTGACGTCGCTTCCAATCTGACTGTCGCCGAGATATGTAAGGTGCGCAGCCTTGGTTCCATCTCCAACAGCGCTGTTCTTTACCTCAACGAAATTCCCGATTCGGGCGTTCTTTCCAATCTTAGCTTTGGGCCTCAAATGGGCCATTGGGCCTATTGAAACATCCTCAGAGATTTCAACGTCATCCAATTTTGATCCCAGAAGAATTCGCACCCTGTCGCCTATCCTGGAATTGTTTATGAGGCAACCGGGTTCAATTACACACTCCCTTCCAATAGATGAATTGCCGGTAATCATAACGTTCGGATAGATTACTGTATCACGCCCAACGATAATTCCAAAATCCCCGTAAAATGAAGATGGGTCAAGAAGAGTCGTCCCTTCCGACATTAGTTGACATCTTATCCGGTTCCACACGATACTATTTGCAGCGGCAAGGTCAGATCTGCTGTTTACGCCCATGACCACACAAGAGTCTTTTGTTCTACAACCATAAACTGTTACGCCTTCACGACCAGCCTCTGAAACAACATCAGTCAGATAATATTCTTTCTGAGCATTTTCAGCCCTAAGACGGTCAAGTAATCGAAAAAGAAGGCTGGATTGAACAATATATATCCCAGTGTTTATTTCACTTACAGCTTTTTCCTGATCGCATGCGTCCTTTTCTTCTACAACCTTGACCATATTGCCTGCACAATCCCTCAAAATTCGACCATAACCAAAAGGATTCTCCAGATTAGTGGTCAGTACACTAAGCAAACTGGAATTTTCGTCGTGATACCTGATAAAGCCGTCAAGTGTTTCCGGTTTAACCAGGGGAGTATCTCCGCACATTATCAAGATGTGCCCGTCAAATCCCTGAAACAATTCGTAACACTGCTTGACGGCATGCCCGGTTCCCAGTTGTGGCTCCTGCGTCACAAAATTCAAATCCGCATCGTCGAAATATCTCCTGACATTTTCAGCTTGGTAGCCAATCACTACACCCAGCCTGTCCGGGCTCAAAGTCCGCACTGCGTCCAGGACATAAGCCAACATTGGCCGACCAGCTACTGGATGGAGCACTTTACAATAGTTCGACTTCATACGCGTTCCCTTGCCTGCGGCAAGAATCACAGCGCCATAACGTTTCATATTTGATTATATCCAATCTAAAAAGCGATCAGAGTAGAAAATTATATTTTCAGACGTGAAGTGTCAAGATTTATCACGGAAAACATTGGAGTTGAGGCCTTTTAATGAATATCTTGCAGTCTTCGGAGTCCTCCCGGAATTTCGACTGGTGAGCCCATGGTACGGTCGGTTTGACGCTAACGTTTGCATCAATGTCTCTCAATATTTTTTTACATATCATTATTTCTGGATTTTCTATAGCTTCCAGTTATCATGATCGGACCGTTAAGACGTGGAGGTCAGTCGCTTGTTTATTCAACGACTCAAAATTGCGGTCCTGGGATCAGCCCGCGAGCCTGAAAATTCGGAAATTTCGAAAAAGGCCTTTAAGTTGGGGCAGGAGATAGCACGTCAGGGAGGAATTGTCCTCACCGGAGGCTGCCCCGGGCTGCCTCATTCGGCGGCTATTGGCGCAAGGGTCAGCGGCGGATTAACTTTGGCTGTCTCACCTGCTTTGAACAGGACGGAACATCTCGAGCGTTACTGTTATCCTGCTGATAGTGACATAATTATGTTCACAGGAATGGGCAATAAAGGACGAAATGTAATTCTTGTCCGTAGCGCCGACGTGGCGATATTTTTGGGTGGCGGCATAGGGACTTTGAATGAATTCACCATAGCCTTTGATGATTTTACACCTGAAAATGTAATAGCGATCCTTTCCGGAAGTGGTCGATTATCTGACTTTTTTGACCAAATTGTCGCAAAATCAGGACGGGTTCCCGGGATGACGTTTTTTAAGGAAGATGATCCTGTGTTGCTCGTTCAGAAAGCGTTTGAGAGATTTAGCCAAAAGATCAACAGAAATCTGAAATGAAAGATCCAACTCTACTTCATTCGGAATTTAAAAGGGACATTATTCTCTCCCGCACAACCCTGGTCAGTTCCAGGCTAATCACCAATTCCAATGATGCCGAACTTAGAGATAACAAAATCCTAATTAATGGAAAAAGTAAGGTCTCTTTTTCGTTTGAATTCGAATCCCCAGATCTTTCGGCCTTCAATTCTCTGTCATTGACTCTTCGAAGTCTCTGTGATTTTCCCGTCTTGGTTGGGATAACTCTAAAACAGGGAAATACTAAAAATGAACAAAATCAAAAGACAATTTCATTCTCAGGTGGCAGAGAGATACTAAATCCTGGAGTAACAAAAACATTGCGTTTCCCCATAGAGGGTTTCGGCGTTTATGGATCACCCCTTGGATGGACAGATGTGACAGGCATAGAAATTACTTTTGCCGCCGAAAAATTCCAGACTGGGCCTAAAAACATCAGAATCGAGTTACATGGAATTGAAGGAGAGAAATGCCTTAAACCTGAAGGGCCACGCTTGACTGTTAGTGGCTTAAAAAGATTGATGACAAACAAGACCTCTTTGGATCAAACCTTCAGGAACCGTCGACATGACTCAAACCTGATACCGTCATGTCAAGAGACCAAAGCTAATAATGGTTTTTCGTCTTTCTCTGCCCACGATCCAGGGCTATTTGTTCCACCGCCTCATTATTATCCCGACGAGACATGCTCCGATGTCATGAATGGTAGAATAATGGGGCAGGCGCTCCCACACGAAATCACATGGGACGCCAATCCTCTTGGGGAACTCGAGTGGACACATTTCCTTAACCGTCACCACTTCCTGCGTTCTTTGGTCCGTGAATTCGTAAAGTCCGGAGACAAAAACGTGCTTGAGAGATCGGCCGAAGTAGTGGCGGATTGGATTCGCAAATGTCCGGTTCCCATAGGGTCTAATGGTGGAGCAGGACCCACTTGGGAGACCCTGACGGCCGCTTGGAGACTGCGAGAATGGTTTTGGATCATGGGGACAATGTGGCCTGCCCGTACATTTCCCGAGGAAGTGAAGGAATTGATGTTAAGATCAGTATGGGAACACGCACAAAGTCTCATGGACCATCAGGGACATCCTAACAATTGGATTATAGTTGAGTCTGCCGCGTTGACTTTAGCCGGAATGCTGTTCCCTCTATTCCTTGACGCCTCGAAATGGATTGAAACAGGATTAGGCAGGTTGGTCAGCGAGCATGACCGGCAGTTTCTTCCTGATGGGGTCCATTTTGAATTCTCCCCTCTTTACCATTCGATTTGTATCAACGCTCTCCTGGAAGTCAGGCAAGTTGCTGAAGTATCCGGAACTTCCCTTCCGACGATTTTCTATGACCCTTTGGAAAAGAGCTTTGAATATTTGATGACCATAGCCCGACCCGATTTTTCATGGCCGTCTATAAACGATTCAGGCAGTGTTGACAGAAATTATTGCCAGATTCTTGCAAATGCCGCCCACGTTTTTGGACGACCGGATTTTGAATGGGTAGCATCTTGCGGGAAATCGGGTAAGCCACCAACACTAAAGACGAGAGTGTTTCCGAACTCTGGGATATCCGTTATTAACGGATTTGGAGAAAACCAGTCGAAATGGGCGTTGTTCAGGGCCGGCCCGGCCGGGGCGTTTCATGTTCATAATGATCTATTATCACTAGAAATCTTTGAACAGGGAGCTTCGTGGCTCGTGGATCCTGGTATAACCAGGTATGCTCCTGACATTTTGACATCAAACTATCGATCCGCTTTAGCCCACAATGTTGTTATTGTCGATGGGATTGAGCCACAGAGAATGGGCCTGCATATCCTTGAACGGATCAAACCATCTCAAGAATCGGTCAGGTTTCACGAAGGACCCGGTTTTGTGGCTGCTTCAGGAGAATCCAACGAATTGAATGATCATGCAGGAAACGCCTGCAATTTGAAAAGAACTCTGGTCCTCTCAAAGAATGGAGCCTGGATTGTCCTGGAACATATTTTTGGATCAGGTTTCCACGAAATCATTCACAACTGGCAATTTTCGACTTATGTCCGGACAATAAAACTTGAGGGACGGAATAAAATCATAGCATGCGGCAAATCCGGTGAATTCGTTATCAGGATGATGTCGCCGACTATCCATTCAAAGATTGATCAGGCATTTGGGGCTACAAACCCGCCAGGAGGATGGGTGTCAACCGCAGGAACCGATCACCCGGCATATTGCGTTCGTGTCCGAACTAAAATCCCATTGCCTTCACTCTTCTGTTGGCTCATGTATGGACTGAAGAAAGGTGGTGAAACGCCGCTCGGAATGGAAATCTCAAAATGTTTTGACGGTCGAATTTCAATAATTATCCGCTATGCTTCTGATATGTCTGAAGTATTGAATATCCCTATAGCTTGATGTCAATTTATTCTCGTTAGTCGGCCATCCTAGAAAAGTCTCCCGATAACCATCATAAGGGCCACGATCAAAAACACCACCGTGATAATCAATGGCAAAAGAATAGCAGTTATCGCGCGGCCTGTTCCGATTCTGAATCCTTCCCTGAGACCAATTACAAGGACTACAAACTCCCAGACGCCTGCCACAAGAGAACCAAGCAATGGCACAACATTAAAAATACCCGGTCCCGTCGAATAACAACTTATTCTGAAAACACTCTCCATCGTGGCGTTCCTAACCCCTAGAGTCAGTAGGCACACAAGTAGGACAGCAGGTTTGATGAAAATTTCCAGAACCACTACTAACAAAACATAAATCAGGGCTCCAAGACGGGGGCCCATTAATATCATGCCATGCCCCATTGACATGGCCCTGGAATCCAGGATTGTGGAAGACATATATGCAGCCAGAATAGAAATAGATGAAACAACCAGCGCATAAAGGAATGGGAACTTGTATCCTCCCTGTAGCGGCAAGCGTCTAAAGAAACTGGTGGGCTCAAATATCGATTGCCTGAGGGTCTGTAGTAGCCCCTGAATGAAACCGATTCCGGCTTCATCCTCCCAAGGACAATATCCAAATGATCCGCCAAAATGGAATTCCGGATGACCCGATGAAGCGTCATTAAAGGTTTCACTTTGATCGGCCCTCTCGGAAGACGTGACACAATTGGGGCACAATTCCGTGGCCTTAGGCGATGGATAAAACTCCTTGCCGCATTTGGGACAGATCACCTTCTTCTCCTTGAGAAACCAGTCTCGAAGTATAAAACCTTTTCAAAGCTTTTGCACATAAACTATTAGAATACGTCTGCTGAGAATATGTAGATCTCAGTATTAGGGTCCTTCCATGCGTCCATATTCACTCCTGCCTTTCGACAGGTCTCCCGGAGGAAAGTGAGTCGATCCCAATCACGTTCGGTAGCCACTTGCGGTAAGAGTAAACCAGAGCTTAAACCATTTCGGATTAAAATACCGTGAATGCCTACCTGAATTTCGGTAATATCTTTAATTCGGTGAAAAGGGGTTAGGACTGAGATCTCATAATCCAGGAATTCCAGTTCATCCTCACATATGGGCCTGAATCGGGGATCGCTAAAAGCTGCGGACTCAGCCATTTCCATGACAGTCTCAAAGAGGGGTTTGGTCGCATTTAGCCATCCGATACAACCTCTGAGCATGCCCTTCTTGTTAATTGTGACAAAAGCCCCACATTTCTCTTTGAGTTTCTCTGACATAGGTTTGAAGACCGGCGGCTTGAGACCCTTGCACTTGCATCGCACTGCCGTCTCACACAGCTTGAGAAGCTGAGTTTTGTCTTCCTCCGTTAATCCCATGTCAACTCCGACTTCTTTTTTTTGGGAACTCATGGCTCTCACCTAACCTTATTAGAAATCAACTGATTGATCTTCAGGAATCAAGGAAATAGAGGGAATCCCTTTAACGCAGCGCTCTCTTCAAAGCCAAACATTATGTTCATATTCTGAACCGCTGCGCCAGAAGCTCCTTTTACAAGATTGTCAATTGCCGCCATTATGACAGCGTAGTGGGTCCGCTTATCAATCTCAACGGATATATGTACCTGGTTCGAACCCCTAACTCTGGCAGTGTCCGGAAATATACCCTTGGGAAGGACTCGCACAAATTGCTCTTTCTCGTAAAACTTTTTGAAAGCGTCTCTAAGAGTTTCTGCATCCAGATCGGGAACTGTCCGCAAATAGATTGTGCTGACCATGCCCCGACTCACGGGGATGAGGTGCGGGGTGAACCTGACCGTGATCTTACGTCCGGCCAACTGTGACAGTTCCTGTTCCATCTCAGGAATGTGTCTGTGGCCAGTAACTCCGTATGGCTTGAATCCCTCCCCGGCCTCGCTGAAGCTGGTGTTCAGCTTGGCGCCTCGCCCGGCTCCGGATATACCCGACTTGGAATCAACAATCGGAAACGAAGTGTCCACACCATCAATGTTAAGCGCTGGAGCAATTCCGAGGATCACCGTTGTGGGATAACAACCCGGATTAGCAACAAGTTGAGCAGTTCGTATTTGGTCCCTATGAATTTCCGCAAGCCCATAAACACCTCTATTAAGCAGATCAGGGTCCTTGTGCAAGCCATACCAGGATTCATAGGTCCCAAGATCTTTCAAACGAAAATCAGCGGATAAATCAATAACCTTGACACCGGATTCCAAAAGACGGCGGGCAGCGATGGCGGAATCTCCATGAGGAAGCGCAAGAAACGCTACGTCCGCTTCTGGTTTGACTAGGAGTCGTTCAAGTTCAAGCAGTGGGAAGTCTTTCTCAGCAGGAATGTATGTGAATACTTCGCTCGCTCTCTTGTTGGCCCACGTTCGAGAACTACCTGCGACAACCGAGACCTCAGGATGGGCGCTGAGTATTCGGATTAGTTCTATACCAGTATATCCCGTAGTTCCAAAAATTAGTGTTTGCAACATGTTAAGACTCTAAACTTCTGTTAGGATTCACGTCTATAATTTGGGGCTTCTTTGGTAATTACAACATCGTGTACATGAGATTCTTTCAAACCTGCCGCCGTAACTTTTATAAATTTGGCCCTTGACCGAAGGTCTTCAAGAGTTTTCGCTCCAAGATAACCCATGCCGGCCTTGAGTCCACCGACAAGTTGTGTAATTGAATCGGAAACAGGGCCTTTTGCCGGCACCATGCCTACGATACCCTCAGGAACAAGCTTGTGTTCGGCAACCCCCTCGTGTTGCCCATAACGGTCACGTGAACCATCTTTCATTGCCTCAATTGAACCCATCCCGCGGTATGATTTGTAAGATCTGCCTTGATACAGCACCATCTCTCCGGGACTCTCGTCCGTGCCTGCAAGCAATCCGCCAATCATAACAGTGTTGGCGCCTGCAGCGAGGGCTTTGGTAACATCACCTGAGTATTTTACCCCTCCGTCGGCTATTATGGGCACATTAAGCTCAGCGGCCACCTTGGCGCACTCCAGGATGGCGGAAACTTGGGGCACGCCAACCCCGGCCACAATCCTGGTGGTGCAAATTGATCCTGGGCCAACCCCCAGCTTGACTCCGTCGGCACCTGCGCTAACAAGATCGCGGACCGCTTCAGGTGTTGCTATATTGCCTCCAATCACTTGGCAATTGCTGAAATTGGCTTTTATATCTCTAATGGCGTCCATCACGTTTTTTGAATGTCCATGTGAAGTGTCAACCACAATTACATCGGCTCCGCGTCTTAAAAGCGCTTCGACTCTCTCCTCCCTGTCGGGACCAACCCCAACAGCGGCCCCAACCCGCAAACGACCAAACTCATCTTTTGCAGAATCAGGATACATGATGGCCTTTTGAATGTCCTTAATAGTAATCAACCCTTTGACCCGGTTTTCACGGTCAACAACGACCAATTTTTCTATCCTGTGTTTGTGAAGTAAAGCCTTGGATTCTTCTATGCCTATTTTCTCATCAACCGTAATCAGGTTCTCTTTGGTCATGACTTCCTCAACCTTGAGGTCCAGGTCTTCGATAAAACGAAGGTCACGGTTCGTGAGAATACCCTTCAAGTATCCGTTGACGGTAACCGGAACACCTGAAATATGATATTTCTTCATAATTTGAAGAGCATCCGAGATTTTTTGTTCAGGATGTATCGTTATTGGGTCCACTATCATTCCGGACTCCGACCTTTTGACACGATCAACCTCCCGAACCTGCTCCGGTATGCCGAGATTACGATGAATGATTCCTATCCCGCCCTGACGCGCCAAACTGATAGCCATTTCGGATTCCGTGACAGTATCCATAGCAGCGCTAACAAGAGGAATATTCAAAGTGATGGCTGCGGTCAGCCTGGTCTGAACATCTACTGCTGATGGCAGCAATTCTGAATAACAAGGCACTAGAAAAACATCGTCAAAGGTCAAGGATTCTTGCACAACCATCAATAACTCTCCGTCTTTCTTCTTGTATCGTTTTCATTTTTCAACGATCAGGACCCTAATTACAGAGCCCCGACACCAAAATGTTACACCATTTTGCAAAAAACACACTTGGATGTCCGAAACTTGCCCAGACGTCATTCCTATCTGGGGATTGGAGCGTTGGATCGCGCGGACCCGGCGTATTCCAACCCTTTGACCACACTTTTTGAAGTTGAATCCAGCAGTAGATCAAGGTAACTATTCCATTTTTTCTTCGGGTACTCAATTTCCGGTTCACCCTTTATTCCGCCAAGATTCGCAGCGACTTTAATCGCGTCATAAAAATTACCAATAGAATCAACCAAACCCAAATCTTTAGCCGTCTGACCAGTGAAGAATCGCCCGTCAGCTATGCTGCGCAGCTTGTCTTCTTCAATCTTTCCCTTTCTTCCTTGAATGACATCTGAAATAAACTGTTCGTGAACCTCCGTAGCGAAACCCTGCAGTATGTTTCGCTCTTTGTCATCGAGCGGTTTTACTCCGGAACCGATGTCCTTGAAAGCCCCGGCTTTGACAATATTAACATTGACACCAATCTTTTCGATTACTTTGTGGATGTCCGGTAGCATCATTATCACTCCAATACTGCCGGTGATTGAACCTTTCGAGCAAACTATCCGGTCGGTGCTGGAAGCAATGTAATAAGCGGCTGATGCGCCTACGGTTTCAATTGAGGCTACTACGGGCTTTTTCTTTCTGATTTTCTCAATCTCCCGGTAGATTTCCTGAGCGGGAGCGACCGTACCCCCTGGGGAATTAATCCTAAGAACAATTGCACGAATAGACGATTTTTTTTCGAATTTTTTTAAGTTCTTTAGAGTTTCATCGGCCGTCATAATTGTCCCTTCAACTGGAATTATTCCGATCTTGTTTCCATAATCCAATATTCCCGAGAATCCGGACGGCCGCTCCTCGTCCTCAAAGAACCGTGATAAAGTGAACACGAAAGTAACAAAAACAACCATTAGAACAATTACAAAAGTTAAAGAAACAGCAAGCCTGGACTTTTTCATTCTGGTTATACCCGCCCAACTCGAGTTAGTTACTCGCATTCAGAGAGACATACAAACATTGCAATCTGGAAAAGTTATCAGAAAATATAAGTGTTCGCAAGCTACTGGCCCGTCCCATTGTATCGAATCACTATGTTCCCGATTCTGTTCCTGACCCCATTATCCATCCTACAGACTGAATTCTTTCATGGGCGAGGGGAAAGCCACTGTATTGTCACCAGTCCATTCTGGCTTTCAAGACATCAAGGAGCGCATGATTCGAATCCAGAACTCGATCGGCTTCTTTATGTGACATTCCTGCGCCTATCAGGACCACGTGAGCCCTTTCATCCGTCATCAGATTGTCAGGTGTATGAGTATCCGTACTCAGGACCATTTGAGCCCCGGTCTTTGAGGCCATCCGGAAAACGTGTCCGTTGGTTAAACTGTGACCAGATCTGGACGTTATTTCAAGGAAAACATTTTTCTCTTTGGCCAGAGTGGCATCTTCGTTTGAAATCAAACCTGGATGGGCCAGAATGTCGGTTTCCGCAAGAATAGCCGCATGGTTAGTACCTCGAGCCACAGGCTCAACAGGTGATTCGCCGTGTGTAATAATTAGCGTTACCCCAATCTTTCGAGCCTCTGATATCAATTCACCTATTTCGGAGGGAGGCGCGTGTGTGATCTCAACCCCAGGGATTACCAGGACCTTCTGGAGCCGGTTCAATTCCTGCGCAACTTTGATAATTCGCGGGGCGACAAAATCCAGATTGGATGCGTCCACATGGTCGGTCAACCCTATGGCGCGATATCCAATAACTTCAGCTCTCCGCACCAACTCGCTGGCGATTAGAACCCCGTCACTAAATATGGTATGTGTATGAAAATCGATCAATTTAATTTCCTTTCCTGGAGTTTAGCCAGACCCATTTTTCTATTATATTAAATCAAAATACTAGAGACACAACGCAAGTAATGTTAAATACATTGTTCAACCTGACCAGTCGAATAGAAGTTATTAGCTTAAGGTAATTTGTCAGGGACTTTGTTTTCATGTTGTGAATGACTACCCAAGCTTGACATTGGCGCCTGACGCAATCGAAGAAGTTCCTCTTGTGTGCTTAAATTAATATTTATTGTGAGGTAAACAACGTGTGCGGAATAGCCGGATTTCTCAGCAATAAGGCGTGGAAAAGTGATTCGGATTTAAATTGGGTCCAACAAATTTCGGCTGCGCTTGATGGAATTTGCCGCGTCTCATTTGACATTGGAGAACTTAGAAATTCTGTGAATCGCCTCATCCAAAAATTCGATGAATTGATGACGTTTTCCTTTCATTTCGAACTGGCTTGCAAATCCGAGTTTTATTTACAAGTCGAGAGTATGGCGAATTCTTTGGAAAAGATCCTCGTTCAACTGGCCAATGAGTCGCCTACGGAAGAAGTTGAAGCGCTTCAACAAGACATCGAAGACTCAATATGGCAGGTTAGGGCCGAAGTTCTACAAAATGTCTCCAAAACAAATGAATTGATGAATCCTGCGTTACTCGCAAAACAACCAAACCGCTCACAACGGTTCGTCGCTTGGTCAATTGAAAAAGTGCTGGAAAATATTGACAGGTTGGAGGTAAGGGGTCGTGATTCAGCAGGGATAGCGATTCAATGCCTAATTGACCAAAACACACATTTGCCGCAAGTTCCCGAACGGGACAAGGAAAGGCTTCTCGGCAAACGCTCCAGGATTACAGATGGGGTGAGAATTGGGTTTAATGGGAATCAACCTGATTCGAGTGGAATTGTCTGCTCCTTTGTTTATAAGGTCGCAAACCTGGTAGGACGTTTAGGGGATAACACCAGCCACATCAGAAGGGCCGTTCGGAATGACGAAGAACTATGGCGGATCGCCGAATTCATAGAGAAGATCAATATTGTAGCCCATACCAGATGGGCCTCCAACGGTATAATCAGCCTTTCAAACTGCCATCCTGTGGATGGCGAGCTATGTGGAAAAGAAAGTCACGAATCCATAAATGACAGGGACGCTCTATTTGTCTTGAACGGAGATGTCGACAACTATCACCCCCTTGTTGAGGATGTTGTCCATTCTCGTGGCTATCAAATCGAACCAACCGTGACGACAGACGCCAAGATCCTCCCTGTGTTCTACCGCCTGGGAACCAGCCTCATTGAACCTCGTTTCAAAAGGTTTTCGGAACTGATGAACAGTTGCGAGGGGTCCCTTGCCATAGTGATGCAACATCCAATGTTTCCGGACGAGCTGGTGATGGGCCAAAAAGGAAGCGGTCAGAGCCTATTCATAGGCCAACCGCGTGATGGATTCATATTCGCCTCGGAAGTTTATGGACTGGCGGCATGGACAAGGAACTGTATGCCACTGTCCGGTCTTGAAAAGGGTGGAACCGAAGTTGTGATATCTACCCGCTCAGGACATAATGTCAAAGCTTACTTCCTCGAAGATTTGTCCGAATTTAGAACAAGGACGGAACCGATTTATATTCATTCCCGAGACATTTTTCGCGGCGCTTTCGCCTACTATTTTGAGAAAGAGATCCATGAAGCTCCATCGAGTATACGTAAAACCATCAAAGGGAAATATACCAAAAAGGGTAGAACCATCGAATTCCTGGATGTCGGGCCTGAAACGTTCGGAGCGCTAGTGGGTAGACTTCGCGATACAAGCCAGCCCCGTATCCGAAAAATTGTGGTTATTGGTCAGGGAACAGCTTCGATAGCCGCAAAGGGGATCGCCTATCTCATCGACAAAGCACTGGACGGACTTGGTGTTACTGTCACATCATGTAAAGCCTCCGAATTATCGGGGTTCATGCCCGATAATTCCCTAAACGATACTTTGCTGATAGCAATATCGCAAAGTGGAACGACTACCGACACCAACAGAACTGTTGACGTGGCGAGCGGCCAGGGGGCCTGGGTACACGCTATAGTGAACAGACGCAATTCGCCTCTGGTCGCAAAATCTAACTCCCATTTTTATACTAGTGATGGACGCGACGTTGAGATGGCTGTTGCGTCAACCAAGGCTTTTTATTCCCAAGTTACCGCCGGAAAACTAACGGCAGCGCTGTTAGCTAAGGAATTCAATACCTTGTCAGATGATCAGATATATCAGGAAATTTCATCTCTTGAAGAATTACCGAGATCTGTAGAATTAGTGCTCAAACGAGGAGACATCATAAAACACCTAGCAGAGATTTACGGTCCCAGCAGCCGCAACTGGGCGCTTGTCGGAAATGGTCCCAACAAAATCGCGGCTGATGAAATCAGAATAAAACTGAGCGAACTCTGCTATAAATCCATACCTTGCGATTTCACAGAGGACAAGAAACACATCGACCTTTCTACTGAACCGCTAACATTAGTCATTGCAAATGACCTCCCAGACCAGATTGTTCAAGATACAGCCAAAGAAGTGGCGATATTCAAGGCCCACTCTGGAAAACCTCTAGTGTTTTGCGCAGAAGGAGAAAAGCGATTTCTTGATCACGCGGAAGGTGTCGTGGAATTGCCGGTAATTGGCGGAGGGTTAGGGTTTGTGCTTGCAACTGTGGCTGGACATCTATGGGGGTTCCATACAGCTAAAGCCATTGACATGCAATCAAACAGGTTGAGAGACATTAGGTCTCTACTAACGCAGTTTCTGGAGAACCCTGAGACGTGGGACCCGATTGAACTGCAAAATAGGTTTGGCAGCGCCATTAAACTAATCTCCGACGGTAAAATGGACGCCGCTTTGCCTGCTTCCACGGCTGCGTCCATGGCTGCGTACTCTGCCAAATTGGCCACATTCGATGAGACGCCGGATTACCTTGAACTCCTGATAAACGAGGGCATAGTCACCCTCAGCAAAGCAATAGAAGAGATGACAAGGCCTATCGATTCGATTCGGCATCAGGCCAAGACCGTAACAGTCGGGATTTCCCGCCCTCAGGACACCTTGCCTTCTTTGTTGCTAAAAGCGCTGGAAAGACTGGGAGCCCAAGCCGCATGGGTTAAGGAACAAGACAAGCGAGTCCTCAAAGCTCTGTCTCAAGTCATTGAAAACGTAAAAGGCGGCATGCTTTATAGAGTTGGAGACCCCTTGAAACCTGATGAACTGGCCAGAGAATTTGCCCCTATTCAGGTTGCGGCTCGGTTCGGATATTCCGAAGGCAAGGCATCCAGATATGACACTCCGAATCCTGCTGGCGGGAGCAAAAGGACCGCCCTGAGACTGCGTCGAGCTGTTTGGAGTTCAGGCAAAGGAGGCCAGGAAAGTCTTCTTGTAGCGCCACTTTTTAGCGACGATTCCGGAGATTGCAAAAACCTTGCGCTGCTACATGTCGAATTTGTCGGCCAAGCTTCCGTCTCCCAAAAGATGAATGTGCTCAAAGCCCTAGGCGGCAGGTTCCATGATGTTGTTGAAAAACTTGAAGAACAAGCTAGTTCCTGTTCTATTGAGGACTTTGTCCAGCGAGTCACACCGAGAGATTTGGTGTTGAGTCCAATAGAATCACTGGTGCTTTCAATATCCTGCTAATTTGTGAAGTCTCCGTCAGGCCATTGAGGAAAAATCTGGACTTGACATAAGCATATAATGATTATAAAGTATCAGTCGTTATACGATATTAACAATATTTTTGTTTAATTAATATAACTAATTACCTAATATAGCAGGTTAAATATATATTTAATTATCCTATAGTAAAGCCATGGACGAAGTGGCGCCGTGAATCAAATGTTCTCCAAAATTCGTAGCTTTGTTCATAGAAATCACGCTTCAGAGCCTTTGAAACAAAGTCGACCGTTTATGGTCGCTAGGAAATTCTTTATCTGTGCGATATTTCAATTATGCTGTATTTCAATAATCTGGTCCTCCCAGATATGTTTTGCCGGAGACATTCTTCCGAATCATATTGGTTCTCAGTTCCGCATAGTGACAACTTTGGCGTCGACATCCGTTAAATGTGATGAAAGAGACACTCAAGAAATTGTTGACGCTACGGTTGACCCGGCAAATGGATCAGACCAGCAACGTTCTGCCGGTGGCGCGTCAAATGAAAAAAACCCTGAAACAAAAGCATTCTGGGGAAAGATTGTTGATTCACCATCAGGCGTTTGCGAGCTTTACCGTGAGAAAGACCTTGTGTACATAAGTTGTGTAGACTCCAAAAGGAGCCTGGTTCATGAGGGTGACCGTTTCGCCATTTTCTCCGATTCCTTATCGGCCATTACGCCGACACTCGATTCCTCAGATTCGGGAAATGCGGCTCTAGGTCAAATAGAAATCACCAGCGCAGGGTCTGATTTGATAACAGGAATAATTTTGGAATGTCGGACATTCATATGTAATGGAAGTCAGATATCGCCTCTTTCAGAGACAACTGCTGAATCACGGAACATCCCAATTAACAAGGTCCTTTTGTCTTCGGACGGTCACAAAAGTTAAAATTCCTATGCGTCGCCAGATTTTTCATCCAGCGAATTTTTGAAGCCTAACTCTTAAATTTGTCAAACAATTTAATTCTGGGGGGAAACTTTAGAAATGGTTCAAATCGAACATGAGTGTGAGCAGGATGTTTATGATTGGTTAGCCCTTGAAAGGATTCCACTAGTCGGACCCCTTACGGTGGCAAAGCTTGTTGAATCCTTCGGGAGACCAAGTCAGATTTTACGGGCCTCGGCTGTGGACATTCGGCGTCGTGCCGGATTATCTGAACGTCTCTCCAACTCGATAGCTTTCTACAAACCACAGTCTGAAGAAATTCGAAAGGACATGGACCTTCTAAAACACCTTGGGGCTGAATTGATCACAAGGTGGGGCGTCAATTATCCTTCAAACCTAAAGGACATTTATGATCCCCCAGCCATCCTTTTCGTAAGAGGCTCGCTGTTGCCAGAGGACTCAAAAGCCATAGCGATGGTGGGGACCAGAAACCCTACCAGGTATGGTGTAGAGTTTGCCAAATCGATAACAAGGGACTTAGTGCGGTCTTCTTTCACGATTGTGAGTGGGCTTGCGCGGGGAATCGACACAGTGTGTCACCAGACAGCCCTGAGGGAAGGTGGAAGATCCATAGCGGTAATTGGGTGCGGTCTTGATGTTGTTTATCCAAAAGAAAACGAGGATCTCATCGAGCAATTGGCCGAACAGGGCGCGGTAATCAGTGAATTCAGGCCTGGAATCTCTCCTCTGAAAACCAATTTTTTCCGAAGAAATAGGATAGTATCCGGGCTTTCCAAAGCTGTTGTCGTTGTCCAGGCGGCCAAGAAGAGTGGTTCGTTGATCACCGCTTTTCACGCTCTAGATCAAAATAGAGATGTCTTCGCTGTTCCCGGAGACATCACAAACGAACGTTCCAGAGGGCCTCATTTCCTTATAAAACAGGGAGCCGGGCTCGTAGAGTCTGTGGAAGATATTTTATCATCCTTT